>NZ_JAMYOU010000003.1:0-378829 GCF_040319995.1 Mesorhizobium sp. M0815
CCGCTAAACACGGGGGCTGCGCGGCGGACACGCCGACGTCACAGCTACTGCCACGCCATTTTTGCAGAACTTGACGCACACAACTGGGAGATGTCCGGCAGGACAGAGGGGGGTGTGAAGGATCGCTAACCTTCGACTGATCCTTTCCAATTGGGAACGGCCTGAGAACGTGGCTCCGATTGGGCTGGCAGTCGGAGGGACAGCACCCCCTCTGCCCTGCCGGGCATCTCCCCCGCAAGGGGGGAGATCGGCAGCTTCGCCGAAGGCGACCCACTGCGAAATACCGCTCAATCGGGAAGGTAGATCTCCGCCTTCATGAAGGTCTTCGCACGGCCTGTGATCAGCACGCGATCTCCGGCCAGCTCGCATAGCAAGTGCCCGCCGCGTTGCGAGTATTGGAATGCCGACAGATGCGTCTTGCCGAGTTTTTCAGCCCAGTAAGGCACCAGCGTCGCATGAATGGAGCCGGTTACCGGATCCTCGGGAATGCCTGCTCCGGGCACGAAATAACGCGAGACGAAATCATGGGCCTGCCCAGGCGCGGTAATGACCAAGCCGAGAGGATGAAAACGTCCGATCCTGAGCAGATCGGGAACGAAAGATCGCACGCTTGTCTCGTCGGCAAGCTCGACAAACAGGTTCTCGAAATTGCGGAAGCCCGCAACCGTCCGCTGAGACAATATCGCTTGCAGCGCCGACTTCAGCTCTTCCTCGACGGGCTGCGGCGGAAAACACGGCAGATCGAGCTGATAGGCCCCTTCCCGCTGGGAAACCCGCAACTCGCCCACCCGGGTGGCGAAGGCCATTTCGCCCTGACCACTGTATTCCGTGGTCAGCACATGGGCGGCCGCAAGAGTGGCATGGCCGCAGAAGTCGACTTCATGGACCGGCGTGAACCAGCGCAAATCCCAACCTTTGCCATTCGCCCGCACAAACGCCGTTTCGGCAAGATTGTTTTCGTTGGCGATGGCCTGCATTACCTGCTCCGGCAGCCACTCCTCCAAAAGGAGAACGGCGGCAGGGTTGCCCTGGAAGGCCTGTTCGGCAAAGGCGTCGACCTGATACATCGTCAGCGTCGGCATATCAGGCCCTCAAGGATGTCCGCTGGGCGGCGCGCCATTTCGGCCGTGCCCGCCCCCGGTGCAGGTTCACGCCGTCTCGAGAGCCGCTTTCACCGCAGCGATCGCGTCTTCGGCCTTCGAGCCGTCCGGGCCGCCGGCCTGGGCCATATCGGGTCGACCGCCGCCGCCCTGCCCGCCCAATGCCGCGGACGCGACGCGCACCAGATCGATTGCGCTGAAGCGGCCGGTCAGATCATCGGTGACCGCGACGACGACGCTCGCCTTGTTGTCCTCGCCGGCGCCGACAAAGACGACGACGCCGGAGCCGAGCGACTTCTTGCCGGCATCGGCCAGCGGCTTCAAATCCTTTGGCGAGACGCCCGATACCGCCTTGCCGAGAAAACCGACACCGGCAATCGTTTCGTTTTCCGCAGGCACACCGGCTGGCGAGCGATCGCCGAGCGCCAGTTTCTTGCGCGCCTCGGTCAGCTCCTTTTCGAGCTTCTTGCGCTCGTCGAGCAGTGCCTCGACGCGGGCCGGCACATCGGCCGGCGAAATCTTCAGCGCGGCGGCGGCCGCCTTCAGCCGCTTGTCCTGCTCGTCGAGATGCTTTCTGGCCGCCTCGCCGGTCAACGCCTCGATGCGGCGCACGCCGGCAGCGACCGCGCTGTCGGACACGATGCGCACCAGGCCGATATCGCCGGTCGCCCTGACATGGGTGCCGCCGCATAGCTCGACCGAATAGGGCCGGTTGGCCTTGGCGCCATGCAGGCCCGTGCCCATCGAAACGACGCGCACTTCATCGCCATATTTCTCGCCAAACAGCGCCATGGCGCCTTCGGCAATGGCGTCGTCGACCGACATCAGGCGCGTGGTTACAGGGCTATTCTGAACGACGATTTCGTTTGCCATGCGCTCGACCTCTTCGAGCTCGTCCGGCGAGATCGGCTTGTTGTGGGAGATGTCGAAGCGCAGACGCTCGGGCGCGACCAGTGAGCCCTTCTGCGCCACATGGGTACCCAGCACCTCGCGCAGCGCCTCATGGATCAGATGCGTGGCGGAATGGTTCGCGCGCAGCCTGGAGCGGCGCGCGTGGTCCACCCTCAGCTCGACGGTCGCGCCCGTCTTGACCGTGCCGTTGGCCACCTTGCCGACATGGACGAAAAGCCCATCGGCCTTCTTCTGCGTATCGGATATCTCGATCGAGAACCCGTCGCCTGAAATGACGCCGGTATCGCCCATCTGGCCACCGGACTCGCCATAGAACGGCGTCTGGTTGACAACCACGGCAACGGCGTCGCCTTTGCCGGCACTGTCGACGGTCTTGCCGTCCCTGACCAGCGCCTGGACGAGGCCTTCCGCCTGCTCGGTCTCATAGCCCAGGAATTCGGTGGCGCCGTTCTCCTCACGCACCGCGAACCATACCGTTTCGGTTGCGGCCTCACCGGAACCAGCCCAGCTTTTGCGCGCCTCCGCCTTCTGCCGCTCCATCGCCTCGGTGAAGCCGGCAAGGTTGACCGAGATGTTGCGCTGGCGCAGCGCGTCCTGCGTCAGATCGAGCGGAAAGCCATAGGTGTCGTAGAGCTTGAACGCTGTCTCGCCATCCAGCATGTCGCCGGAGACCAACTTTTCCGTCGCCTCCGAAAGCAAGCCCAAGCCTCGCACCAGCGTCTTGCGGAAACGAGTTTCCTCAAGCTTCAGCGTCTCGGTGATCATCTGCTCGCCGCGCACCAGTTCCGGGTAGGCTTGGCTCATCTCGCGGACCAGCGCCGGCACCAGCTTCCACATCAGCGGCTCATTCGAGCCGAGCAACTGCGCGTGGCGCATGGCGCGGCGCATGATGCGACGAAGCACGTAGCCCCGCCCTTCGTTGGACGGCAGCACACCGTCGGCGACCAGGAAGCAGGACGAACGCAAGTGGTCGGCGATGACGCGGAACGATGCGACGGTGTCCGCATCCGGACCGCGGCCAAGCGCCGACGACGCAGCGTCGATCAGGTGGCGGAACAGGTCGGTCTCGAAGACGCTTTCAACCCCTTGCAGGATGGAGGCCATGCGCTCGAGGCCCATGCCCGTGTCGATCGACGGACGCGGCAGGTCGACGCGCTCGTCCTTCGTCACCTGTTCATACTGCATGAACACCAGGTTCCAGAATTCGAGGAAACGGTCGCCATCCTCCTCGGGACTGCCGGGAGGGCCACCCCAGATGTGCTCGCCACGGTCGATGAATATCTCCGAACACGGCCCGCACGGTCCGGTGTCGCCCATTGCCCAGAAATTGTCCGAGGTCGCGATGCGGATGATGCGATCGTCGGAAAGACCGGCGATCTTCTTCCAGTAGGAGGCGGCCTCGTCGTCGTTGTGATAGACGGTGACCAGCAGCTTGTCCTTCTTCAGCCCGAACTCCCTGGTGATCAGGTTCCAGGCAAGCTCTATGGCGCGCTCCTTGAAATAATCGCCGAAGGAGAAATTGCCGAGCATCTCGAAGAAGGTCAGGTGTCGCGCGGTGTAGCCGACATTGTCGAGGTCGTTGTGCTTGCCGCCGGCACGAACACTCTTCTGGGCAGTCGTCGCACGCGAATAGGGCCGCTTCTCCAGACCGGTGAAAACGTTCTTGAACTGCACCATGCCGGCATTGGTGAACATCAGCGTCGGGTCGTTGCGCGGCACCAGCGGGCTCGACGCGACGACCTCGTGACCTTCCTTGCGAAAATAGTCGAGAAATGCCGACCGGATCTCGTTGACGCCACTCATGAATACTGCCTTTTCGAGAGAACCGCCGGCTGCCGGCGGAAAATAGACATGGCCTTTTAGCGGTCGCACCGCAGCCTGTCCAGAAACACCAAATGGGCTCAAATCCCGGCTTTCACCGGCGCTTTGAAATGCGTCTGACTCGCCGTCAAACGCCAACCGCCGGCACGGGGCCGGCGGTTCAAAATGTACCGATTACGCAAACTCAAAATCAAAACATCAAATCCAAACCCGGCTGACGCTCCGGGAGGCGTCGCTTTTCCTACATCGCCCCGGCGTCGTCCTCGAAACCGTCGTCGCTGCTTTCGGAGCCGCCGTTCTCAAGGAATTTCTCGGCGATCAATCCGGCATTCTGCCTCAGCGCCAATTCGATCTCGCGCGCCGTGTCGGGATTGTCGCGCAGGAACAGTTTTGCGTTTTCGCGGCCCTGGCCGAGACGCTGCGAATTATAGGAGAACCAGGCGCCCGACTTTTCGACCACGCCAGCCTTGACGCCGAGATCGACCAGCTCGCCGGTCTTGGAGACGCCCTCGCCATACATGATGTCGAACTCGACCACCTTGAAGGGCGGCGCCAGCTTGTTCTTGACGACCTTGACGCGGGTCTGGTTGCCGACGACCTCGTCGCGATCCTTGACCGAGCCGATGCGGCGGATGTCGAGGCGGACCGAGGCATAGAATTTCAGCGCGTTGCCGCCGGTCGTCGTCTCGGGCGAACCAAACATGACGCCGATCTTCATGCGGATCTGGTTGATGAAGATGACCATGGTGTTGGAGCGCGAGATCGAGGCGGTGAGCTTGCGCAGTGCCTGGCTCATCAGGCGGGCCTGCAGGCCGGGCAGCGAATCGCCCATCTCGCCTTCGATTTCGGCCCGCGGCGTCAGCGCCGCCACCGAATCGACCACCAGCACGTCGATGGCGCCGGAGCGCACCAGCGTGTCGCAGATCTCCAGCGCCTGTTCGCCGGTATCGGGCTGCGAGATCAGCAGGTTTTCGAGATCGACGCCGAGCTTGCGGGCATAGACCGGATCGAGCGCATGCTCGGCATCGACAAAGGCGCAGATGCCGCCCTTCTTCTGGGCTTCGGCCACCGTGTGCAGCGCCAGCGTCGTCTTGCCCGAGCTTTCCGGTCCGTAGATCTCGACGATGCGGCCGCGCGGCAGGCCGCCGACGCCAAGCGCGATGTCCAACCCAAGCGAGCCGGTCGGCACCGTTTCGATCTCGACGACCTGCTCGTTCGCGCCGAGCCGCATGATCGAACCCTTGCCGAAGGCACGCTCGATTTGCGACAGCGCCGCATCCAGAGCCTTTGATTTGTCCACCGCTTTGTCCTCTACAAGCCGCAAAGAATTCTGAGCCATGATACATCACCCCGTGGTCGTCAATGGAGGCCGGACAATCCCGCAATCCTTAAAAGAATGTACCTCGTTTGTTCTCATTTGTCAATGAGCCCCAAGGGTTTGAAAAATAACTGATATCCATATTTGTTCTATTTTTGTTTCGCAATTTTGCTTCCGGACGTATCCCGCCTCGCATGCGGCGCCGTTGCCGTCACCATCCGAATCGCACCCGCGATTGCAGGGTTCCGCCCGGCGACCTAGTCTCCTCCCGGGCAACAGCAAAGGGCATTTTGCCGGCATGATGAAATCCCCGACGATCCTGGCCGTGGGTGGCGCCTATATCGAGCGGCGCGGCCGGGTTGCCGGCGCCTTCGTGCCGGCCGCTTCCAACCCCGGCACGATGCGCGAGCATGTCGGCGGCGCCGCCTTCAACGCCTTGCGCTGTGCGGTGCGGCGCGGCGTCTCGGCCTCGCTGCTTTCGGTGCGCGGCGGCGATGCCCTGGGCGACACGGTTTTACGCGCCGTCACCGACGCCGGCATTGCCGATTTGTCGGCGGTGTTCCTCGACCGCGCGACGCCAAGCCATACGATGCTGGTCGATAGCGACGGCGGGCTGATCGCCGGCCTTGCCGACATGGTGCTCTACGAGCTGGCGCTTCCCAAGCAGATCCGCCGCGCCAAGGTGCGAGACGCGATCGGTTCGGCCGACGCGGTGCTGTGCGACGCCAACCTGCCGTCTTCCGCAGTGGCGCGGCTGGCGGCACTCGCCGCCGGCAAGCCGGTGTTTGCGCTTGCCGTCTCGCCCAGCAAAGCGGCGCGGCTGACGCCGGTGCTTGATCTTCTGGCACTCGCCTTCATGAACCGGCACGAGGCTGGCGTGCTCGCCGGCGTCGACATCGATGCTGACGACCAAGGCATCGTCGACGGCCTGAGACGCGCGGGCCTGAAAAGCGGCGTGATCACCGCTGGCGACGGACCGGTGCTCGGTTTCGACAAATTGGGCGCGTTCTCGATCCTGCCACCGCCGCTCCAAAAGCGGACCGATGCTGCCGGCGCCGGCGACGCATTGGCCGGCGCGACGATCGCCGCCCTGCTGCGCGGCCTGACGCTGCGCGCGGCACTGTGCGAAGGCGTTGCCGCAGCTATGCTCACCGTCGAGAGCGCCGCCTTCACCAGCGCCGGCTTTGCCGAGGCGCTGGCGCTCGTGCCCAGGCGCGGGACCTGGCGTGAAATGCGGCCCAGAATTGCCGAAGCATGACGCAGCCTATTTGCCGGCGCGCCGTCCTGCCTCGTAGGCGCGGCGCGCCCAGATCGCCATCTCGTCGGGGTCGTCGAAAGCGCTGTCGGGAACGCTCCAATAGGGCATCGACACCAGCTTTCCGTGGCGCGAGCCGGTATAGGTCCATTGCCGGCAGCCGGCCGCTTCGAAATCCGGGGCGCTTTCGGCGTCGGCCTTCAGCATCAATTCGCCACGGATGACAATGGCGACGATGACGCCATCGAAATAGATGCCCTTGCCGCCGAACAGCTTGCGGATGCTGACCGGGCCGAGGCCTTCGAAAAGCTCTTCTATGCGCTCGTTGTCCATGGCGCGATCATGTCACCGGGATTTCCCCTTGTCATCGCCGCTACCGGCACCATCCTGACAAGTTCAGAATCAGTTTCATCGGAGTTTTTCATGCCGCTTCTGCTCAAAGGGTCCTGCCGGTGCAATGCCGTGCGTTTCGAGGTGGAAAGCCACACGCCGGTGCCGTTCATGCTGTGCTACTGCTCGATCTGCCGCAAGCAGCAGGGCGGCGGCGGTTTCGCCATCAATCTCGGCGCCGATTACGAGACGCTGAAAATCGAGGGCAAGCGCCATCTCGGCGTCTACCGGGCCGAGATCGAGGACGACGAGCACCCGCAACGCGAGATCTCGACGGGCGAACGGAACTTCTGCACGAAATGCGGGACGGCACTCTGGCTCTACGATCCAACCTGGCCGGAGCTGGTGCATCCGTTTGCCTCGGCAATCGACACAAACCTGCCGAAGCCGCCGGAGAAGGTGCATCTGATGCTGAAATACAAGGCGAACTGGGTCGAGCCCGATATCGGCAAGGGCGACAAGGTCTTCGATGTCTACCCGGAAGAGTCGATCGCCGACTGGCACAAACGAACCGGGATGTGGGTGGATTAGCGTTTCTTCTCCCCGTTCGCTATCGCGTATGGGCAAGCGCCCCCTCACCCGGATTGCCAACCGAATTGCGAAGGGCAATCCGGGGCAATCCGACCTCTCCCCGAGGGGAGAGGAAGTCGCCCAGCGCTGGCGCCAGCCTCTTCTCCCCATCGGGGAGAAGGTGGCCCGAAGGGCCGGATGAGGGGGCGGCGAAGGAAAAGCCTTAGGCCGAAGCGCGCGCCTCGGCCAGTGCCTTCAGATCGGCAGGCTTCAATTCGACCGATTCGCCGCAGCCGCAGGCCGAGCTCTGGTTCGGGTTGCGGAAGGTGAAGCCGGTGCGCAGCGTCGTCTGCTCGAAATCCATCTCGGTGCCGAACAGGAAAAGCGCTGCCTCAGGCGCGACATAGACGTGGGCGCCGTCGCGCTCGATATGATCGTCCTTAGTGTTGGGCTCGGTCACCAGGTCGACCGTATATTCCATGCCGGCGCAGCCGCCCTTCTTGATGCCGAGGCGAATGCCATGCGCATTCTCACGGGTCGCGACGATCTCGCGCACCCGGTCGGCAGCCTTTTCGGTCATCGTGATGACGGCAAAGCGTCCCATTCTTTCCTTCTCCATTGCGCGCAGGTTCAAGGTCTGCCGAATGATTCCTCACCTAAAATGGTGAAGTTTTGTACCCGGCGCAAGTGCGCCAGCCTTTGGCTGGTCGGATGCTAGTACCACCCCACCGCTACCTGTGCCTCTTCCGACATGCGGTCGGGCGACCAAGGCGGGTCGAAGGTCATGTTGACCTCGACGCCGGAAACGCCTTCGACGGCGCCGACGGCGTTTTCGACCCAGCCCGGCATTTCACCGGCCACCGGGCAGCCCGGCGCGGTCAGCGTCATGTCGATCTTGACCGAGCGGTCGTCCTCGATGTCGATCTTGTAGACGAGGCCGAGCTCGTAGATGTCGGCCGGGATTTCGGGGTCATAGACCGTCTTCAGCGCCGAGACGATGTCGTCTGTCAGCCGCGCCAATTCGTCGGCGGGGATTGTCGATCCGGAAACCGCCGCATTGGTCGTCGTTTCCGAATTGGTCTCGGCGGTGTGGCTGGCATCATCCATGGTCGTCACCCGAAGAACTTTCGCGCCTTTTCCAGCGCATCGGCCAAAGCATCGACTTCGGCCCTGGTATTGTACATGCCGAACGACGCCCTGCATGTGGATGTTACGCCGAAGCGTTTCAACAGCGGCTGGGCACAATGCGTGCCGGCGCGCACCGCCACGCCCTGCCGGTCGATGACCATCGACACATCATGCGCGTGGATGCCCTGCAGCTCGAACGAGATGATGGCGCCCTTGCCAGGCGCATCGCCGAAGATGCGCAGCGAGTTGATGGCGCGCAGTTTTTCATGCGCATAGTCCTTCAGATCGGCCTCATGGGCGGCGATGCGCTCGCGTCCGATCTTTTCCATGTATTCCAGCGCCGCACCCAGCCCGATCGCCTGGACGATCGGCGGCGTGCCGGCCTCGAAACGGTGCGGCGGGTCGTTGTAGGTGACGATGTCTTGCGTCACCTCCTCGATCATTTCGCCGCCGCCCATGAACGGGCGCATCCGCTCCAGAATATCCTTCTTGCCGTAGAGCACGCCGATGCCCGACGGGCCATAGACCTTGTGGCCGGTGAAGACGAAGAAATCGCAGTCGAGATCCTGCACGTCGATCGGCATATGCACGGCGCTCTGGCTGCCGTCGACCAGCACCGGAATGCCGCGGGCGTGCGCAATGCGCACGATCTCCTTGATCGGCGTGACCGTGCCCAGCGCATTTGACATATGGGTAATGGCAACCAGCTTGGTGCGGTCGGTCAGCCGTTTTTCGAATTCCTCGATGTGGAAGACGCCGAGATCGTCGACCGGCACCCAAACCAGTTTTGCGCCCTGCCGCTCGCGGATGAAATGCCACGGCACGATGTTGGAGTGGTGCTCCATGATCGACAGCACGATCTCGTCGCCTTCGCCGATATTGGGCATGCCGAAGCCATAGGCGACGGTGTTGATCGCCGCCGTGGTGTTCGAGGTGAAGACGATGTTGTCGGTGCTCGGCGCGTTGAGAAATCTCTGTACTATCTTGCGCGCGTTCTCATAGGCGTCGGTCGCGGCGTTCGACAGGAAATGCAGGCCGCGATGGACGTTGGCGTATTCCTGGGAATAGGCGTGCTGGATGGCGTCGAGCACAGCCTGCGGCTTCTGCGCCGAGGCGCCATTGTCGAGATAGACCAGCGGTTTGCCGTAGACTTGCCGCGACAGGATCGGGAAGTCGCGGCGGATCGCCTCGACGTCGTAGGGAATGTTTTCGACTTTCTGGTCCATCACAAGCTCTCTCGAGGCATCGCCTCATTCCGTCCAGCACCCCTCGGCCAATTCTACCCGTGCGTCAAAAACCAATCGTCGAGCCGTCGTTCCAGCGCCTCGACGATGGCCTCGTCGTCCAGTTCCTCGATCACTTCGGCGACGAAGGCCTTGACCAGCAGGCCGCGCGCGGTCTTCTCGTCGATGCCGCGCGCCATCAGGTAGAACAGATGGCTGTGGTCGATCTCGGTGACGGTCGCGCCATGGCCGCAAACGACGTCGTCGGCGAAGATTTCAAGCTCCGGCTTGGTCGAAAACTCACCGTCGTCCGACAACAGCAGCGTGTTGCAGGCCATCTTGGCGTTGGTCTTCTGCGCATATTGGTGGACGTTGATACGACCCTGGAAGACGCCGCGCGCCTTGCCGGTCACCACGTTGCGGATGACTTCGGTCGAGGCGGTGTGCGGCACGGCATGGTCGAGCACCATGGTGACGTCGGTATGGGTGTCGCCGGCCAAAAGATTGATGCCGCGCAGCGTGAAGTCGGCGCCCTCGCCGGTCGTCCTCACGACGACCTCCTGGCGCACCAGCTTGCCGCCGGCATTCATGACGAACAGCGTCAGTTTCGAATTCTTGCCGAGATGCGCCTTGAACTGGGCGAGATGTGTTGCCGTATCCGGCTGCTCCTGCACGATGAGCCATGTCACTTCGGCGCCCTCGCCAAGCACAAGCTGGCTGACCGAGCTGACCAGCGCCGCCCCCTCGCCCGCCTGGCGCTCGACGATGACAGCCTTGGCGCCGGCACCGACGCGGACGGCCAGGCGTACATGCGTCTGTCCACCGGCCTGCAAATTCTGCAGCTCAAGCGGCTTTTCCAGTTCGGCACCGTCGGCGATGTCGACGAAATAGCCGTCGGCGACAAAGGCAGTGTTCAGCGCGCCGATCGCGTCATCGGTGCCATAGGAATCCAACCCCGGCGCGATGCTGCCGTCGGTCAGCTTCTCCGACAGGCGCTGTACCGCGACGCCCTCGACAGCAGCCCATTTGGCGCTCGAAACGCCGTTCAGCACCGGCAAAACGCTGGAGCCTTCGACGATCGGCGCAATGGCTTTCGCAACCGCTGCCGGATCGAAGTCCGGCACCGAGGTCAGCAGCCGGCGCAGGTCCGTATAATGCCAGGATTCGATGCGCCGCGTCGGCAGGCCGCCCTTGATCGCCTCGATGGCGTCGTCGCGCTTCAGCATCACCGCGCCGTCGCCGGGCAGCAGCGACAGCCGCTCGCCAAAGGCGTCGATCAGCGCCGTTTCGGCCAATGTTCGCTGGGGTGTCGTGTGCATGTTCATCAGTATCGCCTTGTTTGGCTTGCCGTCCGGGCCTGCTGGCATCTCACGCGGCTTGCCCGATCACGCCGGCATAGCCATTGGCCTCGAGATCGAGCGCCAGCGACTTGTCGCCCGACTTGATCACCTGGCCTCTGTAGAGCACGTGCACCGTATCCGGCACGATGTATTGGAGCAGGCGCTGGTAGTGGGTGATGACGACGATGGCCCGGTCCGGCGAGCGCAGCGTGTTGACGCCGTCCGCGACGATCTTCAGCGCATCGATGTCGAGGCCGGAATCGGTCTCGTCGAGGACGCACAGTTTCGGCTCGAGCAGCTTCATCTGCAGGATCTCGGCGCGCTTCTTCTCGCCGCCGGAAAAACCGACATTGAGCGGCCGCTTCAGCATCGCCATATCCATGTTGAGCGAGGCGGCCGCTTCCTTCACGCGCTTGAGGAATTCCGGGATCTTCAGCGGTTCCTCGCCGCGCGCCTTGCGCTGCTCGTTCATCGCCACTTTCAGGAATTCCATGGTCGCCACGCCCGGTATCTCCATTGGATACTGGAAGGCGAGGAAGATGCCGGCAGTAGCGCGCTCGGCCGGATCCATTTCGAGGATCGACTGGCCGTTGTAGAGGATGTCGCCTTCGGTGACCTCATAGTCCTCGCGGCCGGCGAGGATGTAGGACAGCGTCGACTTTCCCGAGCCGTTGGGACCCATGATAGCGGCAACCTCGCCGGCCCTGACCGTCAGGTTCAGGCCGCGGATGATCTCGGTGCCGTCATCGACGATGCGGGCGTGCAGGTTTTTTATCTCAAGCATTTTTTCTTTTTCCTGAAAATTCTTATCCGGTCAGCCGACCGAGCCCTCGAGGCTGATGCCGATCAGCTTCTGCGCCTCGACCGCGAATTCCATCGGCAGCTGCTGGATGACGTCCTTGACGAAGCCGTTGACGATCAGCGCGATCGCCTCTTCTTCCGGGATGCCGCGCTGCATGACGTAGAACTTCTGGTCGTCGGAAATCTTCGAGGTGGTCGCCTCATGCTCGAACTGCGCCGTCGAATTCTTGGCTTCCATGTAGGGCACGGTGTGCGCGCCGCACTGGTCGCCGATCAGCAGTGAATCGCAGTTGGTGAAGTTGCGGGCGTTGGTCGCCTTGCGGTGGGCCGAGACCTGGCCGCGATAGGTGTTCTGCGAAAAACCGGCGGCAATGCCCTTGGAGATGATGCGGCTCGACGTGTTCTTGCCGAGATGGATCATCTTGGTGCCGCTGTCGACCTGCTGGTAGCCGTTCGACACGGCGATCGAATAGAACTCGCCGCTGGAATCGTCGCCGCGCAGGATGCAACTCGGATATTTCCAGGTGATGGCCGAGCCGGTCTCGACTTGCGTCCACGAAATCTTCGAGCGATGGCCGCGGCAGTCGCCGCGCTTGGTGACGAAATTATAGATGCCGCCCTTGCCCTCGGCGTCGCCAGGATACCAGTTCTGCACCGTCGAATATTTGATCTCGGCATCGTCGAGCGCGATCAGTTCGACCACCGCGGCATGAAGCTGGTTCTCGTCGCGCTGCGGTGCCGTGCAGCCTTCGAGATAGGAGACGTAAGCACCCTCCTCGGCGATGATCAGCGTGCGCTCGAACTGGCCGGTGTTCTTCTCGTTCATGCGGAAATAGGTCGACAATTCCATCGGGCAGCGCACGCCCTTGGGGACGAAGACGAAGGAGCCGTCGGTGAACACCGCCGAATTCAACGTTGCGTAGAAATTGTCGGAGGTCGGCACGACCGAGCCGAGATATTTCTTCACCAGCTCCGGATGCTCGCGGATCGCTTCCGAGATCGAGCAGAAGATGACGCCGGCCTGCGCCAGCTCCTTCTTGAAGGTGGTGACGACGGAGACCGAATCGAACACCGCGTCGACAGCGACACGGCCCGACTTGTAGACATTGTCGCTGGCTTCCTCGAGCTCCGAGGCATCGGTCTTCTGCACGCCGGCGAGGATCTCCTGTTCCCTGAGCGGAATGCCGAGCTTCTCGTAGACCTTCAGCAGTTCGGGATCGACGTCGCTGAGCGAGGTCGGTCCGGGCGTGCTCTTGGGCGCCGCGTAATAGTAGAGGTCCTGAAAATCGATCTTGGGATAGTGGACGCGCGCCCATTTCGGCTCGTCCAGCGTCAGCCAGCGGCGATAGGCTTCCAGGCGCCATTCCAGCATCCAGGACGGCTCGTCCTTCTTCGCCGAAATGAAGCGGATAATGTCTTCGCTCAGGCCCTTGGGGGCCTTGTCCATCGCGATTTCGGTCTGGAATCCGTATTTATACTGGTCGACATCGATCTTTCGAACTCGATCGATCGTCTCCTGCACAGCAGGCATCAGCGTTCTCCATCCACGCCGGGGTCAAGGCCCGGCAGTTTTCAAACTATGGCACCGCCAACCAGCACCCTTTGGGCACCCGAAGCGGCGTAAGTTTCATATAGTGCGTTCATGCCGGAAATTCACCCGGCCAAATGCAAACGCACGGCTCTACCAGGCCGTAAGGCCCAAATGTCACGTTGCCGCGCTCAGGCGGCCTTTTCCCTGTTTGCCCGCCGCGCGACGATCGTCGCCAGCGCCGAACGGAACAGCTCGATGTCTTCAGCGCCGGTCGCGTGACCGATCGACACACGCAAAGCGCCAAGGCTGTCGCCATAACCCATGGCCTTCAGCACGTGACTAGGCCCGACCTTGCCCGATGAACAGGCCGATCCGGCCGACAGCGCCACACCGGCCAGGTCGAAGGCGATCTGCGCCGTCTCGGCCTTGATGCCGGCAATAGCGAAGAATGTGGTGTTGGCAAGCCTTGGCGCGCCGGTCCCGAAGAATTCGGCATCCGGAACCAGCGTTTTCACGATCGCCTCGATTTCGTCGCGACGTTGCCGCACCGCATCGATCGTTTGCAAGCCGGCAAGCGCCTCACGCGCCGCCGCGCCAAACCCGGCAATCGCCGCCAGGTTTTCGGTGCCGCCGCGATGGCCCTTTTCCTGGCCGCCGCCGCTGACCAGCGGCTTCGGCATCATCAAGTCCGACGCCGCGACAATGGCGCCGACGCCCTTGGGGCCGCCGATCTTGTGCGAAGAGAGAATCAGATAATCGGCGTAACCCGTTGACATATCGAGCGGAATGCGGCCGGCCGCCTGCACGGCATCGACCACCAGGATGCCACCCGCCGCCTTGACGATTTCAGCAATGCGGCCAACCGGCTGGATCACGCCGGTCTCGTTGTTGGCGGCGTGGATGGCTACCAGCGGCAAGCCGTCGGCCTTGTCATGCGCACCGAGCGCTGCCGCCAAGGCGTCGAACCTGACGATGCCATCGGCGTCGACGCCGATCCGCGTCAGCTGCGCGGCCGGGAAGCGCCCGCCATTCAGCAGGCAAGGATGATCGGCCTCGGACACGTAAAGCCGGCTCATGCGGATGGCGCCGCGCCCCATCTGCCAGTCCGGCGTCAGCAGCGTCGAGGCCGCTTCCGTAGCGCCGGAGGTGAACACGACATGCTCTGTTTTGGCGCTGACCAGTCGTGCCAGGTCGCGCCTAGCATCCTCGATCAGCCGCCGTGCAGCGCGGCCCTCGGCATGGACCGAGGACGGGTTGGCGGCGACGTCGAGCGCAGTGACCACGGCCGCGCGCGCCGAGGCAAGCAGCGGCGCGCTGGCGTTGTAGTCGAGATAGGCGCGAGCTCCGGCCATTTCCGTCCAACTGGTCCCTTCAAAAGCCGTTCCGCGAAGATAGCGCGTTATTTCCTTGAAATTGCAAGGCAAGACGTCCTATTTACGCGGCTTGCGGCGCGGGTGGCCGAGCCACAATTTTTTGGCCGCCCAGTTTTGAACAATTCTAAACTAGCTTCTAGAAAGACGCCCGCCCTGCGTCAAGGCCTAGGGAAGACTGGGGCCTAGGGAAGACTGGGGCCAGAGGAAGAGTTGTTCCGGGCGCCGCGCAGTTTATGCCAAGTGGAGTATTTCATGCCTGAGGTCATTTTTACCGGTCCGGCCGGCCGCCTGGAGGGTCGCTATCAGCCCTCGAAGGAAAAGAGCGCGCCGATTGCCATCGTCCTGCACCCGCACCCCCAGTTCGGCGGTACGATGAACAACAAGATCGTCTACGACCTCTTCTACATGTTCCAGAAGCGCAATTTCACCACGCTGCGCTTCAATTTCCGCGGCATCGGCCGCAGCCAGGGCGAATTCGACCACGGCACCGGCGAGTTGTCCGACGCTGCCGCGGCGCTCGACTGGGTGCAGTCGCTTCATCCGGATTCCAAGAGCTGCTGGGTTGCGGGCTATTCGTTCGGCTCGTGGATCGGCATGCAGCTTCTGATGCGCCGGCCCGAGATCGAAGGCTTCATCTCGATCGCGCCGCAGCCCAATACCTATGATTTCTCGTTCCTGGCACCCTGCCCGTCGTCCGGCCTGATCATCCATGGCGACGCCGACAAGGTCGCGCCGCCAAAGGACGTGCAGGGCCTGGTCGACAAGCTGCACACGCAAAAGGGCATTACCATCACCCAGAAGACCTTGCCCGGCGCCAACCATTTCTTTGCCAACCATGCGGAGCTTTTGATCGAGGAATGCGCGGACTATCTCGATCGCCGGCTGGCCGGGGAGCTGTCCGACCCACGGCCGAAGCGGCTGAGATAGTCGGGGAACGAAAATGTACCAGCCGCCTCACTTCCAGGAAACCCGGCAGGACGTCCTGCACGGGCTGATCCGGGCGCATCCGCTTGGCCTGCTGGTCTCGAATGGAGCCGAGGGGCCGGTCGCCAACGCAATTCCCTTCCTGCTCGATGCCCCCTCCCTGCTCAACGTGGATGTGCCGCCGAACGGCAGGCTGCGCGCGCATCTGGCTAGGGCCAATCCGCAATGGCGGCTGTTGGCCGACAATCCGCTGGCGCCCGTGCTGGTCGTCTTCCAGGGCGCCGACGCCTATGTGACGCCGTCCTGGTACGAGACCAAGCGTGAAACCGGCAAGGTTGTGCCGACCTGGAACTATGCAATCGTCCAGGTGCGCGGCATCGTCAAGGTGATCGAAGACCAGGATTGGCTGGCCGAGCAGATTGCCGATCTGACGATGTCGCAGGAGGACAATCGCGCGGCGTCGTGGGCGGTGACCGACGCGCCGGCACCCTTCATTCAGTCGCAGATCAAGGGCATCGTCGGCCTGGAGATCGCGATCACCGAAATCAGCGGCAAATGGAAAGTCAGCCAGAACCGGCCGGCCGCCGACCGCGTCGGCGTCGCCGAGGGGCTCGAGAGCGAGACCGTCAACTCGGCCGATATGATCGAACTGGTAAGGTCCTACGGCGGGCTGGACGGCAAGTAATCTCGATCGGCTTAGGCCGGTTGCGGGCTCAATCGACCTTGGTCATCGCCGCCTTGCGCTCGTTGGCGATCAGCCAGAGATTGCGGATATAGATCAACAGGCCCATGGCCTGGCCGGCGATGAACACCGGATCCTGACGCTGGATGGCGTAGATCAGCAGCAGGCCGCCGCCGAACAGCGAAAAAAACCAGAAGGCGATCGGCACGACACTGCGCTTGGCCTTTTCCGACGCCACCCACTGCACCAGAAAGCGCATGGTGAAGAAGAACTGGGCGACGAAGCCGAGCAGGACCCAGGCATCGAATTGCTTGACGAAAACATCGTGAAGCCAGGTCGCCAATTCCTGAAGCACGTTACCCATGCCTGATTTCCTCTACTTTGGGCATTCTGCGGCGCCTGCGGCGCAGCCACCAGACGCCGGCAAGATCGAGCACGCCCTGCAGGCCGCGATCGAAGATGCCGTAATTCGATTTGCCGTGGCGGCGGGAGCGGTCGACGACGTCGCAATGGACGACGCGGTAGCCCTCCTGGATGACCAGCGCCGGAACAAAGCGGTGGGTGCCGTCGAAGAACGGCAATTTCCTCAAAATATCGGTATGGATCGCCTTGAGGCCGCAGCCGGTATCCCGCGTCTCGTCATGCAAGATGGCCTTTCTCAGCCCGTTGGCGAAACGCGACGCCAGCTGCTTGATCTTGCTGTCGCGGCGCTTCAGACGCTGTCCCTGCGCAGCCCCGACGTCGGGACCAGCCTGCCGGAGCGCGTCGATCAACACTGGGATATAGCCGGGATCGTTCTGGCCGTCGCCGTCGATGGTGGCGATGATATCGCCGCGCGCTGCCCAGGCGCCCGAGCGTACCGAGAGCGACTGGCCGGCGGATTTCGCATGCCTGAGGTGGCGCAGCGGAAACGCGCGAAGCGCCGCCTGAGCGGCAAGGACCGAAGGCGTGTCGTCGGTCGAGCCATCGTCGACGACGATGACCTCGAAGTCGCGCCCAGCCATGGCAGCGCCGATCTCGTCGAGCAGAAGCGGCAGGTTCGCCGCCTCGTTCCGGCAAGGAATGACGATGGATATCTCCGGCATCTCGACTCTGTCACAGGATATGGCATTCGATCGATGCCGCGCGGTCCAGCGGATGAGGCCCGCTGGTGCGGCGCCTCATTACGCCAGCCGAAACGAGGACGCAAGCAGGCGCGCCGGAAGTGAAGGATGATCGCTTCAGGTTTGGATGGCCTCTCACGTTACCCGTTCCGGGGAGAGCCGCTTGTCTCGCGACGCGCGGCTCTCCCTTCTCCCTTGTGGGAGAAGGTGTCGCCGAAGGCGACGGATGAGGGGTGCTCCAGCTTGGCACCAACCGCGCTCTGTCCAGCACCCCTCAACCGTCTTGGCGCTGCGCGCCAGTCCACCTTCTCCCACAGGGGAGAAGGGAAGAGGGCGCGCTAAAACCGGATTCCACTTTTGCTGATCGCGCTTGAGTGCTAAACGCCCGCCTTCATGCATAGCCGAGCCACGTTCGGCCGGAAGCCTTTCAGGAAAGAAAAATGTCCGCCTTCAAATCCGATTTCCTGCGCACGATGAGCGAGCGCGGTTTCATCCACCAGACCTCGGACGATGCCGCCCTCGACCAGCTTTTCGCCACGGAAACGGTGAGCGCCTATATCGGCTTCGACGCGACCGCCAGGAGCCTGCATGCCGGGTCGCTGATCCAGATCATGATGCTTTACTGGTTGCAGCAGACCGGCCACCGGCCGATCGCGCTGATGGGCGGCGGCACCTCGATGATCGGCGATCCGTCGTTCAAGGACGAGGCGCGCAAGCTTTTGACGCCGCAGGACATCGAGAACAATCTGGCCGGCATCCGCCGCAACTTCATTCCCTACCTCAAATTCGGCAGCGGCCCCAACGACGCCGTCATGATCAACAATGCCGACTGGCTGATGGATATCAACTACGTCAATTTCCTGCGCGATGTCGGCAGGCATTTTTCGGTCAACCGCATGCTGGCCTTCGATTCGGTCAAGCTCCGGCTGGACCGCGAGCAGTCGCTGTCGTTCCTCGAATTCAACTACATGATCTTGCAGGCCTACGACTTCGTGGAGCTCTACAAGCGCCTCGGCTGCCGGCTGCAGATGGGCGGCTCCGACCAGTGGGGCAACATCGTCAACGGCATCGATCTCGGCCACCGCATGGAAGGCGCGCAGCTTTATGCGCTGACGACGCCGCTGCTCACCACTTCGTCCGGCGCCAAGATGGGCAAGTCGGCCTCGGGCGCGGTCTGGCTCGATGCGGAGATGTTGAGCCCGTACGAGTTCTGGCAATATTGGCGCAATACCGAGGATGCCGATGTCGGCCGTTTCCTGAAGCTCTACACGACCTTGCCGCTCGCCGAGGTCGCGCGCCTCGAACGGCTCGGCGGCTCGGAGATCAACGAGGCCAAGAAGATCCTCGCCACCGAAATCACCGCCATGCTGCATGGCCGCGAGGCGGCGGAGGAGGCCAGCGAAACGGCGCGCAAGACATTTGAGGAAGGCGCGCTCGCCGAAACACTGCCGACCGTCGAGGTGGGCAGGGCCGAGCTCGAAGCCGGCGTCGGAATATTGTCGCTGTTCGTCACCGCCGGGCTGGCTGGGTCAAACGGCGAGGCGCGGCGGCATATCCAGGGCGGCGCCGTGCGCCTCAACGACCAGCTCGTTGCCGACGATCGCAGGATGGTGACGCTGCAGGATATGGGCCTGGAAAATGTCGCAAAGCTGTCGCTCGGCAAGAAGAAGCACGTTCTGGTGCGGCCGGTTTGACGCGCAACCGTTGGTGCCGGCGGGACAGCGCCCCCCTCTGTCCTGCCGGACATCTCCCCCACAAGGGGGGAGATCGGCTTTCGCGCCGGCTTTCGCCAATCTACAACGTTGCAGGAAGAGCGCAGCGTGGAAGCTGCCAATCTCCCCACTTGTGGGGGAGATGTCCGGCAGGACAGAGGGGGGCGCGAAGGATCACTACAGAGCGTCGGTGTCCACCCGCCTACCCTGCCCGCCTACCCTGGCCGCCTCACCGATACTCGAAGATCGACCGGAATATCCCGGGCGCGATCACCGATAGCGGATTGACCTCCAGGTTGGGCTTGTTGGCGTTGCCCTTGAGCCTGTAGGTGACGCCGATCAGGCCGCGGTCGCGGCCGTTGCCGAGCAGCGCGCCGATCAGCGGCAGTTCGCCGAAGATGCGGTTTACGCCGTAGGCCGGCATGAACGTGCCGGTGATGTCCATATTGTTGTTCTGGTCGTAGAGCGTGCCCTGGAAGGTGGTGCCGATGCGCGAGCCGCGCAGCACGCCGTTGCGCAGCTTCAGATAGCCGCTGCCCTTCTCGATTTCGCTGAAACCGCGCTCGAACTTCACCCTCGACGTGTCGAGATTGCCTTTGACCGCCTCGTTGAGGCTACGGCTGTCGCCAGCCGGCGTCGTCGACACGATCGAGGCGAGCTTCGGCTCGTTGACGATAAAGAAGTTCTTGGCGTCGACTTGGCCTTTCATCGGCCCGTCGCCGGCCCCGGTGAGTGCCAGCGTGATCGAGCCGCCTTCCATGTGCTCGTAGATGTTAAGGAAGCGCAGTATGGCACCGGCATCGGCCGACTTCATGTTGAGCGCGCGCAGGCCGCCGCCGGTCGTATTGCTGATGGTGATCGCGGCTCCCGAATCTGCCGTGGCGCTCACCTTGAGCCCGTTCACCCTGGAGCCGGCGGCGCTGTAGTCGAGCTTCAGATTCGATAGCACCTCGTCATGGAAGCCGGTCAGGGAACTGACGTCGGCGCTGACCGAGATCGTATCGACGCCGGTGGTCTTGGTGGCGGTGTCGACGTCGGACGTGAATTGCTTGATCAGCGAGCGTGCGTCCAGCGCGCTGCCGCTAACCTCGACCGCATAGGCCTTGCCCGACCGCTTCACCGAGACGGCGACGTCGTCGCCCCTGTTCAACGTGACCTTGCTGAACCGGGCCGAGGACAAGGCGCCGTTGACCAGCACCGCGCTGCCGTCGATGGAGAAGGTCTTGCCGTCGAGTTCGAAATTGGACAGCGTCGTGGTGTCGCCGGTCTTCGCCATGGCGAAGGTGACCTTGGCGGGAATGCCGGGGCCCTTGCTCCAGCCGGCCCAGGGAATGTCCAGCCTGGCATTGGTCAGGTCGGCCGACACGTTCTGGTTGCCGGTGCCGCTCTTGTCGATCGCCACCTTGATGGTTCCGGAAAGCAGCGTCGACAGGCCAGGCATGGCGGTGGCGCGGGTCTTGTCGTCGAGCACCAGCGCTACTTTACGACTGCGCGGCGGGCCGCCATCCCTGAGCGGCTCGATCAGGTCGAGCTCGGCCGGAATGCCGTTGAGCAGCGCCTTGGCCGAGATCACCGCCCGGTCGGGTGCGACGGTGATCGAGCCGTCGGCATGGCTGACCGTCTGGCCCTCGAACGGCTTGGCCAGCGACAGGTCCTTGTAGTCGAGCGCCACCAGCCAATCGAGTTTGGAGGAGTCGACGCCGGACTGCAGCGGAATATCGGCCTTGACGTGGCCGGTCACCGTGCCGGACAGGTCGTCCGGCAGCAGGCCGACATGGCGCATGGCGTTGATCGGGTCATAGGATGCCAGTTCGGCGATCGCCGGCGCCTCGCCGGCGACATCGATGTCGAGCGCGCCGATCACCGGCGGATGGTTCGCCGCCTTGACGGTGAGCGTGCCGTTGCTTGCCGCCACGGTACGGCCGCTCGGCATATAGACGCTGCCCGAGGACAGCGCGACGTCGACGTCGTTGCCGTGGAAGCCGACAACGCCGACGGCATCGCGGATCGGCGGAATACGGCCGGCCGTGTCGAAGCGCGATCCTTCAACCTGGAATCGGCCGAAGACTTCATCGGCGGAAAGCGGCACGCCGTTGCCGAGCCGTCCGGGTACGACCTGGAATTGCAGGCTGCCATCGACGACGCGGCCGCCGAACAGGTTCTTAAGCACCCACAGCCTGGCATTGCGCGCCGAAAACCACGGCCATAATTGCTTGACGTGCGAGACCGGCATGTCGTGGACATTGAGCGCCACCGAAATGCCCGGCGCCTGGTTGGCGACGAATGAAACCGAAGCCGTGCCCAGCACTTCGCTGCCCGGTCCGGACCGGACGCCGATCTGCTCGGCGACCAGCTTTTGGCTCGTCGGCTGGTAGATGCCGGCAATACGGGCAATGAAGCTGAGCGCCGGTTCCGGCGAATCCGACGGCGCCAAGGTCGAACCGTCGCTGGTCAGGTCGTAGCGATAGGATGGCTCCTCGCCCGCTGTGCCGGTCGCCGGCTTCGGCCCGATCGAACCGGCAAAATCGAAGGTCGAGCGGCCGGTCTTCACCAGCAATCCATCGACCTGGATCTTGTTCGAACCGGCGACGAGCGTTGCATCGAGATCGACGTCGGCCGGAAGCAGGCCGCGCGAACCGAGATCGAGCACCGATCCGGTCAGCGACAGGGCAGCGGTCAGCCGCGAGCCGTTGTCGCCGGCCGCTTCCGACCCCGCCAGCTTCAAGGCGATTGCGCCCAATTTGCCACCTGCAGCCGCAGTGTCGGCGTCGGCCGCCTGGATGCTGGCGTCCAGCGTGGTGATGCGTCGCGTCGCCGGATCGCGGGTGGCGGAAGCGGCGATGGTGAGCGCCCTGCCGTCGACATCCGCGTCGGATGAAAACTCCATGCTTCCCGGTCCCGACTGCGACACGGAGGCGTCGGCGATGGTGACCGACTTGACCGATCCGGTCTCGGGCAGTGCCAGCTCGACGTTGCGCAGATCGATCTGGCGCACCGAATCCTCGCGCACCGCATCGAGCGCGCGGTTGACGTTGGCGAAGACGGCGACGGAAAGTTTTTCCGGATCGATGAGACCGTCCTGGTTGCGCAGCCCGGCCGTCCAGTCGCCGCCGGACGGCATTGCCGCCATGACGATGTGCGCGTCGGAAATCCGGGCGCTGGTGAGCCGCACCTCGCCCGAAAGCAGCGGGATGAGCCGGATGCCGAAGCGGACCCGGCCGGCATCGGCCATCGGTTTGCCGTCGGCGGTCTTGAGGCTGACGTCGCTGACCTGCAGCGCAATGAAGCTCGACCCGTCAAGCGTCAGCCGGGCCGGCCCGACGGCAACATCGACATCGAAGCCGGCCAATTTCTCGATTGCCGTCTCGGCTTCCGCGCGAAGCCGCTCCGAGCCGAAACCGGACACGCCGATCGCATAGACACCGGCCGCAGCCAGCAGCACAAGGGCGACGAGGCCGGCAAACAGCCGCGCCATCAAACGAACGCCGCGACCGATCGACGCCTGGCCGAGCGGCGGGACGCGGCACGCGGACGGAAAGGTTCCCAGGTCGGTGATCTCGTCACGCCTGAACCTGATCTTCTCGTGCTGCGGTAGCTCCTGATCCACGCAATCTTCCGTTGAAACGAATTCGATCGTGGACGAATCCCCGCTCGACATTATATCGATGCAGCCTGGCGCGTAACCTCAAACAAGGGCATCGGTATGGCTGACCTCGACGTGGGCGATGTTGCGCCGCAATTCGATCTTCCGCGCGACGGCGGCGGTTCACTCAGCCTCGCCGCATTGCTGGGAAAACCCATCGTACTCTATTTCTACCCACAGGACGACACCACAAGCTGCACCAGCGAGGCGATCGGCTTTTCGCAGTTGAAGCCGGAATTCGAAAAGGCCGGCGCTGTCGTCATCGGGCTGTCGCCGGACAGCGTCAAGAAGCACGACAAGTTCAAGGCGAAATACGATCTGAGCATCGACCTGGTCGCCGACGAAGAGCGCAAGGTGATCGAGGCCTACCATTTGTGGGTCGAAAAGAAGCTCTACGGCCGCATTTATATGGGCGTCGAGCGGGCGACGTTCCTGGTCGGCCGGGACGGACGCATCGCCAGGATCTGGCGTAACGTCCGCGTCAAAGGCCACGCCGAAGCGGTGCTGGAGGCGGTTCGCGCCCTTTGAGAGCTGCGGCACGCCGCTGCAATTCGATGCCCGTTTTGCGCGAATACCTTTGCCCGTCGTTCGGTCCGGCAAAACTTTGTTAACCCTAATAATGTGTAATCAGGCTCGTCGTTGGTGTCGTAACGAAAGCTTGGTCCCGTGAACGTAGCCAGTCAGTCAGCGGTCTTCGGCAGACGCAGAGAGCCCCACACCGTCATCATCGCCCGGGGCGACCAGATAAGGCATTTCACCATACGTCCGTGGCTGGCCGCATTTTGCGGCTCGGCGCTGGCGGCGATCGTCATTGGCTACCTGCTGGCGACCTCTTATCTGGTGCTGCGCGACGGCCTGATCGGCGCCACGACGGCGCGGCAGGCGCGCATGCAGCAGGCCTATGAAGACCGCATCTCGGCATTGCGCGGCCAGGTCGACCGCATCACCAGCCGCCAGCTTCTTGATCAGCAGCTGATGGAAACCAAGGTCAGCGAGTTGCTGGAACGGCAGAGCCAGCTCAGCCTGCGTCACGGCCGCCTCGGCCCGATCCTCGAACGAGCCGAAAATGAGGTCGCAACGCCGCCCGTGCCGACGGCAAAGCCGGACGAACACGCCGACGCGACCGGCAGCATCCAGCCGATGGCCTATTCCGTCGCCAGCCTTGCTGCGCCCCTTGCCAGCAACGACACGAGGCCGTTCTCGCTGTGGTCGACCCGCGCCAATCCGCTGCCGAGTGAAAGCGCGGCCGACCGGGCAGACAAGCTCTTCGTTTCGATCAACAACTCGCTGAAGACCATCGAGAGCCAGCAGCTCACCCGCATCGCGGCACTTGCCGACAATGCCTACAAGAGCGCCGACGCGATCTCGCAGGCGCTCGAGGCCGCCGGCCTGCCGGTCGACAGCGAATTCGAAAAGAGCGATGTCGGCGGCCCGCTGATACCGCTCGACAGTTCGTTGGTCTTTGACAGCAAGGTCAAGGAGTTGGACGAGGCGCTTGACGCGCTGGATCATCTGAAAAAGGAGGCGCGCCGGCTGCCGCTCGCCAACCCCGCCCCCGGCCATAGCGTCACCAGCCCGTTCGGCGTGCGCACCGACCCCATCCTCGGCACGGCCGCCTTGCATTCCGGCATGGATTTCAGGGCGCCGGTCGGCATGCCGGCCAAGGTCACGGCAGCCGGCGTCGTCGTCAAGGCCGGCTGGAACGGCGGCTACGGCCGCATGGTCGAGGTCGACCACGGCAACGGTTTTGTGACGCGTTACGGACATCTCAGCAAAATCGACGTCGCCGTCGGCCAGAAGCTCGATGCCGGGGACATCATCGGCAAGACCGGCAACAGCGGCCGCTCGACCGGCCCGCATCTGCACTACGAGGTTCGCCACAATGGCGAGGCGATCGACCCGCTGCGGTTTTTGACCGTCGGCAAGAAGGTCGAGCGGTATCTCTAGGAGCCGGGCTGCTCCTCAGACGACCCAGCAATTGAGCGGCATCGGGCCGGCGCAGCCAGGCCAAGGCGGCCTCACCTAAGTATCCTCGGGCGATCGCCCTTCGCTCTATTCTCCCCAGCAAACATTCGGCTCCAGCCCTTGAGGGCCTCTGCCCCACAGCGATGACTCCGACGCAGTTGTAGGATGATATGTATAAGCCTATGCCTCAGTCCAGCAGGCTTGTAATGACCGTTCATGGTATCCCGCCTGAAATTCTGAATGCTCTGGAGGGCGCTGTCGGACAAAGCGGCGTGACCGCCGACGCTGCCGGCATGGCGAAATACCTTTTGGACTGGTCCGGGGATCATCGCGGCGGAGCCCTTGCGGTGCTGAAGCCTGCTTCCGTCAGCGAAGTCCAGGCTGTGGCGCGGCTCTGCGGCACGCTCGGGCTCGGAATCATCCCACAGGGCGGGAACACGGGGCTGGTGGCGGGTGCAATCGACATCGACTCCCGTGGCGCGGTGGTCGTCAGTCTGGAGCGGTTGAACGGCATCCGTCTCGTCGACGCCGACAATTTCGTCCTGCAGGCCGATGCCGGCTGCATCCTGCAGCACATCAAGGATGCGGCAGAAGCAGAGGATTGCCTGTTTCCGCTGGCGCTCGGCGCGCAGGGAAGCTGCCAGATCGGCGGCAATGCGGCCAGCAATGCCGGCGGCACCAACGTGCTGCGCTATGGCATGGCGCGCGATATCATCCTCGGCCTCGAAGTCGTCCTGCCCGATGGCGAGTTGTGGAGCGGCTTTTCCGGCCTGCGCAAGGACAATCGAGGCTACGACCTGAAGCAGCTCTTCATCGGCAGCGAAGGAACGCTCGGCATCATCACCGGCGTCGAGCTCAAGCTGTTTCCGAAACCGGCCCGGGTCGAGACCGCTTATCTCGGTCTCGTTTCGTTCGAAGCGGCCATCACCCTGTTCCGGCAGGCTCGCCGGGCCTCATCCGATCTGATTTCGGCCTTCGAGATCATTGGATCGGAGTGCATCGCGCTCGCGCGCTTGATCGATGCCAACATCGTTTCGCCGGTCGAAGCTCCCGTCCACGTGCTGATCGAACTCTCCGCAAGTGCTACGGTCGATCTGCGCTCCATGCTGGTCGATTTCCTGGCCGGAGCCATTGAGAGCGGTCTGGTTGCCGAGGCCGTCCTTGCTGAAAGCGTCGCACAGGCTAGGGCCTTCTGGGCGATCCGCGAAGGGCTGGTCGAGGGCCAGGCAAGACGCGGCTACCATGTGCGCACCGACCTTGCGGTCAGGATATCGGACATCCCTGTCCTCATCGATCAGGCCCGCCAATTGGTGGCGCTGGAACATCCTGGTTGGCTGCCGCAGGCCTATGGTCATGCCGGCGACGGCAACATCCATTTCAACGTGCTGCCACCGCTTGGGCTCGCCGAGGGTGAAGCTCGTGCCCAGGGCGCGGAGATCACCGCCGGACTCTACCAGATCGTCGGCGCGCTTGGCGGCTCGATCAGCGCCGAGCACGGTATCGGCCGCACCCGTCATCGCACTTTCTGGGCCGGCCTGGCGCCTGCCCATCGCCGGCTCATCACGGCCCTCAAAACAACGATCGACCCTCAGGGGTCAATGAATCCCGGCTGCCTGCTGCCACCAATGGAGACCTTTCCATGAAGCAAAGACTGGCCGCTATCGGCACGGTGGAGGCGCTGCCGCATCGCGTCGCCGCATTCCTCAGCCGCGAGATCGAATCCGGCGACCTCAATCCGGGCACGCGGCTGCCGACCGAGCAGCAGCTCTCGGAAAAATTCGGCGTCAGTCGCAATGTGGTGCGCGAGGCGATCGCTCAACTCAGGGCCGATGGCATGATCGAAGCCCGGCAAGGCGTCGGCGCCTTCGTGCTGGCGCCGGAGCAGCGCGCCTCGATCCGGATCGATGGCGAGGCGCTGAAAGCGACCGGGAATATGGAGCGGCTGTTCGAGCTGCGTTGCATACTGGAAGCCGAGTCAGCTGCGCTCGCCGCCGAACGGCGCGGGCAGGAGCACCTCGACGCAATCAAGGCGGCGCTAGACCGGATGAGCGGCGAGGAGCGCTGGGAAGAAGGCAGCATCGACGCCGACCTTTTGTTCCATCGCGAGATCGCACGGGCGACCGGCAACAATTACATCCACACCTTTATCTCCTTCGTTTGCGAGCAGATCCGCCGCTCGATCCACTACGCGCGCCTCACCAATCCGCTGCACGACCTGGTCGAAGTCAATGTCGGGGAGCATGTGCGCATCTACGAGGCGCTGGTCGCGGGCGATCCCACGGCCGCCGAGGCGGCGATGCGCGCCCACATCGTCGGCGCCGCCGACCGCGTCGGCGTCAAACTGCCAGCATCGCGCGCCGCGCACAGCACAGGGAGGTAGCCATGCCGGTCGGAGGCGCATATGCGATTTCGGACGTCTGCCTGCTCGTCGAAAATATCGAGCGGACGGTTGAATTCTATGTCGAAAAACTCGGCTTCCGCCTGCGGCGTCGCGCCGAGGGCTTTGCCGACTTTCATGGCGAGGGCGTCACGCTGGCGGCGTGGGAGATCGATCACATCAACCGGCACACCGGCGTCTCGAAGTTGAGGTCGCCGCGCCAGGCGCACAAGGTCTGCGTGGCGGTCAGGCTAGACGCGCCCGGCGAGATCGACCGGCTCCATGGCGAACTGGCAGCCAAGGGCGTGCCCTTCTACGGCCCGCCGGAGGATTATGTCTGGAACGCGCGCTGCGCATATTTCACCGATCCCGACGACACGCTTTGGGAACTATACGCCTGGCTCGACGGCGGCCCCGGCGACTATCACGACGAACAGCCGTAGACGACGCCGCGCCACGGGAACGGCGCGCAATGAAGAGACGAGAACGTCTTGCAACAGGAGCGAAAAATGAGTGGGAACAGAGACTACGACATGAACCGCCGCAGCTTCGTGAAAGCCGGCTTCGCCGCCGTCGCGGCAGCTTCGGCCGGAATGCAGCTCGTGCTGACGCCGGGCGCCAAGGCTGCCGGAAAGGTCGTCATCCAGTATGATTGGCTGATGTCCAACGGACAGATCGGCGACATCGCAGCCGTCGCCAACGGCTATTTCAAGGAGGTGGGCCTCGAGGTGGAATTCAGCCCGGGCGGTCCCAATGCGGCGACGGTGCCGCCGGTGATTTCGGGCGCCGCACAACTCGGCCAGTTTTCCGAAACGCCGCAGCTCTACGCGGCGCGTGCCAGCGGCGTGCCCGTGAAGATCATCGCCTGCGGCTTCCGCACCGGTCCCTATGCCTTCACTTCGAAGCCTGCCAAGCCGATCCGCGGCGTGGCCGATCTCAAGGGAAAGAAGATCGGCATCCAGCCGACGGCGCGCTTCGTCATCGATGAGATCCTGGCCAAGAACGGTATTGATCCGTCCGAGGTCACCGTCGTCAATGTCGGCTTCGACAAGGCGCCGCTGGTGCGCGGCGACGTCGACGCGATTGGCGGATGGATCACCAACACCCAGGCGCTGAGCGTCGTCGGCGACGACCGGATCGATCTTCTGGTGCGCGATCTCGGGCTGAACTCCTATGCCGACGTCTATTTCGCTACCGACACAGCGATCGAACAGGATGCGGAAATGCTGGCGAAATTCATCGGCGCCGTCGCCAAGGGCTGGGGCTGGGTGCACGCCAATCCGCAGGAAGCAGTCAAGAAGATGGTCGAAGCCTATCCGGAAATGGACCTTGGCTGGGAGCAGAAGACGATCAATCTGGTGCTGAAACTCTCCTTTGACGGTGCAACCGCCAAGGACGGATGGGGAACCTTCGATCCCGCCTCGATCGAGGAGCAGCTGGCGCTGCTGGACAAGGTCGGCCAATACCCGAACGGCCGGCCCGCGGCAGCCGATGTCTACACCACCAAGGTACTCGAATTGTCGGCCGCCGACCGACCCAAGCTCGACGCGCCCGCGGCTTGATGGCGAACGCGATCGAGGCCCGCAGGCTGGATGTCGGCTATAGCGGCCGGCAGCCGGTGGTGAAAGTGCTCTCCGGTCTCGACCTGTCGGTCGAGGCCGGCTCCTTCCTGTCGATCCTTGGACCTTCGGGATGCGGCAAGTCGACGTTCCTCAGGGTGGTGGCCGACTTGCTCGATCCGCTCGGCGGCTCGATCAGCGTGCTTGGCGACACACCGCATGCTGTCCGTTCGCGGCGCGATGTCGGTTTCGTCTTCCAGGACTCGACCCTGCTGCCCTGGCGCACCGTGCGCGACAACGTCCGCCTGCCGCTCGACGTCGGACAAGGCCGGCTTACCCGGACAATAGACGATCGAACCGACGAGCTGCTTGATCTGATGGGGCTTGCCGGGTTCGGTGAGCGTCTGCCGCACCAATTGTCCGGCGGCCAGCGCCAGCGCGTGGCGATCGCCCGGTCACTGCTCGGGCAACCCAGGCTGCTTTTGATGGACGAGCCCTTCGGTGCGCTGGACGAGATCACCCGCGACCGCCTCAACGACGAGCTTTTGTCGTTGTGGCGGCGCACCGGCGCGACCATCCTTTTCGTTACTCATTCGATCGCCGAAGCCGCCTATCTCGGAGAACGGGTCATCGTTCTCGCCGCCAATCCGGGCCGCCTGGCCAGAGACCTCGACATGCGGCCGTTCAAGCAGGCAGGCAACCGCTGTTCGCGCGAGGATCCGGCGATCGTTGCCGCGATGGCCGAACTGCGCGGCGCGCTGGAACAGGCCTCATGAGGCAGGCGCCCTTGCCATCGGCGCTGGCCGTCGCCCTGCCCGTTTTTGGCGCGGCCTCGATCCTGCTCGCCTGGCAGTTCCTGTTGCCATGGCTCGGCGTGCCGGCCTATATCGTACCGACGCCCACGGCCATATCAGGCGTGTTCCGGAAGAGTCTTGCTTTGCTACTCAGCAATCTCTGGCCGACGCTGATCGAGGCGCTGGCGGGATTTGTCATCGGCAATTTTGCCGGTGTGCTGCTGGCGGTGCTGTTCGTGCACAGCCGCATCCTGCAGGCCGCCTATTTTCCGATCGTGCTGTTCTTCAACACCATTCCCATCCTGGCGCTGTCGCCGATCATCATCCTGATCTTCGGGCTCGGCATGACGCCGAAGATCGTGATCGCGGCGGTGATCTGCTTCTTCCCGACGCTGGTCAACATGATTCGCGGGCTGGACTCGGCCAGCGACAACGAGCACGAACTGTTCCGGGTGCTATCGGCTACGCGCTGGGAGATCTTCTGGAGCCTGCGCCTGCCAAGAGCATTGCCGATGCTGTTCTCCTCGCTGAGAATCGCTTCGGCCACGGCCGTGATCGGCGCCATTGTCGGCGAGTGGATCGGGTCGGATAAGGGCCTCGGCGCGCTCATCATCCAGGCGACCTTCAACTATCAGTCGGACCGGCTCTATGCGGCGATCGTGCTGTCGTCGTCCTTGTCGATCGCGATGTTCGCAATCGTGGTTCTGCTGGAGCGCCGTGCCATCCGCTATTGACCATTCCGTCGAGCGGCCATCCGCCAGGCGCGGGCTGTAAATTTATTTTTGAATTCCATTTGACTGAATAAATCTTCAGTGCCAGTCTGGCCTCTCTCGAGGGCGCAAGGCATGGCACTGCGGGGAACCAATCAGGAGTTCGGGCGGCCGTATAATCGGCGCATCGTGCTCGAATCCATCCGCCTTCACGGGCCGATCGCCCGCGGCGACATTGCCAGGCGGGTCGGGCTCACCGTGCAGACGGTGTCGACCATCGTTCGCGAGCTGGAAGAGCACGGTTACGTGCTGTCGTTGCGCGAAGAGCCCAAGGGGCGCGGCCTGCCCCCGGCAACGCTGCGGATCAATCCGGAAGGCGGCTATGCCGTCGGCATTCACGTCACCCCGCTGGGCATCAATGCCGCGCTGATCAACCTCAGCGGCGATGTCATCGAGAGCAGCTACCGCGAGGCCCCAAATGCAACGCCCGACCACGCCTTCGAGCTGATCGGCGCCATGGTACTCGAATTGACAGCACTGCGGCCCGGTGGCCGCGTCCTCGGCATCGGCATGGCGTTGCCCGGGCCGTTTGGCGTGGAGTCCATGAGCTTTGTCGGTCCGACCACCATGACCGGCTGGAAGGATGTGGCGCTGCGCGAGCGGCTGGCCGCCTCGACCGGGCTGCCGGCCTTTTTCGAAACCGACATGGCGGCGGCTGCCATCGGCGAGCGCCTCTATGGCCTCGGCACGGCCTATTCCGAATATTACTATCTCTATTTCGGTGTCGGCCTCGGCGGCGTCATGGTGCATGACGGAGCCGCATTGCGCGGCGCCTGGGGCAATGCCGGCGAAATCGGCCACATTCCCGTGGTGCCGGGCGGCGAGCCCTGCCCGTGCGGCAATCGCGGCTGCCTCGAACGGTATCTTTCGCTCGAGGCGCTGCGGCGCCGCAACGTCGCCGACGCCGACTGGGTGAGCGAGATCGCGCCGATCTTCCGCAACGCCATCACCATCATCGAAAACCTGTTCGACCCCGAAACCATCATCCTTGGCGGGCTGGCGTCCACCGACCTGCTCGAAAGACTGGCCGGCGCAGCTGCGCACCTGCCCAACTCGGTCTCGGCGCGAAGCGACCGCACGACGCCCCGCGTCAGCGTCGCGCGCGGCGGCCAGCATGCGGTGTTGCGCGGCGCCGCAGCGCTTGCCGTCTCAGGGGTGCTTTCGCCACGCTTCGGCCAGATCTTCACCGCCGAACGCGAACGCGGGCGGGATCTCTTGCATAACAAGGGGATCGCGGCATGAGCGAACCGCTGCTGGTGCTCGATAACGTTGCCAAGAATTACGGTGCCATCGAAGCACTGAAAGGCATCAGCTTTTCTATCGGCAAGGGCGAAGTGGTGGCGCTGCTCGGCGACAACGGCGCCGGCAAATCGACGCTGGTCAAGATCATTGCCGGCGGGCTCGAGCCGACCTCCGGCCGCATGCTGTTCGAAGGCAAGGAATTCCTCGCCAAATCCCCCGCCGAGGCCAAGGCCGCGGGGATCGAGACCGTCTACCAGGACCTGTCGCTTTGCACCAATGTCGACGTGGTCGCCAATTTCTTCATGGGCCGCGAGATCACCAGGAAGGTTCTCGGCATTCCGGTGCTCGACGAGCGCGCCATGGAGCAGGTGGTGCAAAAGGCGTTGGCCAGCGCCGGCACCCGCATTCCCTCGCTTCGCACCAATGTCGAGCACCTCTCCGGCGGTCAGCGGCAGGCCATCGAGCTCAACCGGTTCGTGCATTTTGGCGGCAAGTTGGTGCTTCTCGACGAGCCGTTCGCAGCGCTCGGCGTCGAGCAGACGCGGCGCGGCCTCGACATGATCCGCCAGGTGGCGAGCCAGGGTATCGGCGTCGTCATCATCACCCATATCATGCAACAGGCCTTCCAGGTCGCCGACCGGATCGTGGTGATCCGGCAAGGCGTCGTGGCTGGCGATGTCGCACGCAACAAAACAAGTCCCGACGCGGTGATCAACATGATCACCGGAGAGACGCTTGCCGGTGCCGGACCGGCGAGCTGAGGGACAAATGAGGGGTCCGGCGCAAGAGGAGCGAACGACATGAAGAAAATACTTCTTTCCGTCTTCGGTATCCTGGCACTGGCCTTTGCCACGCTCACGCCGGCATTCGCTCAGTCCAAGGGCACCGTCTACTACATGGTGCCGACACTGCTCGATGAGTTCCAGACCGGCTCGGTGAGCGCGCTGGAATTGTTCCTGAAGCAGGTCGGCTACGAGATGAAGACGCTGAACGCCGACAATAAGACCGACGCTCAGCAATCGCAGATGAACGACGTCATCGCGCTCAAGCCGGCGGCGATCATCCTTGCCGCCGTCGATTTCAATGCGCTGAAACCGTCGATCGAGGCCGCCCGTGCCGCCGGCATCCCGGTCGTCGAGTTCGACCGCCAGATCACCTCGACGCCGTCCGACTTCACCTCGGTGGCCGGAACCGTCGAGATCGGCTACGTCGCCGCCGACCAGGCGCAAAAACTCCTGACCGCGAAGAACGGCTCGGTGAAAGGCAAGATCCTGCAGGTGCTCGGCGATCCGGGCGATCCCTATACGCTCGATATCCAGAAGGGTTTCGAGGAGAAGATGAAGGCGTTCCCGGACGTCAAGATCATCTCGCTGCCGGCCATGCAATGGGCGGCGGATGCAGCCGGGACCATCGTCAACGACCAGCTGCTCGCCAACCCCGACATCGACCTGATCTTCAGCCACGCCGCGCATCTTTCGGTCGCTGCCGTCGCCTCGCTCGAGGCCGCCGGCAAGAAACCGGGCGACGTCATGCTGATGAGTTCGAACGGCGCTCCGGTCGGCCTCGACCTGATCCGCAAGGGCTGGCTCAATGTCGAAGTCGAGCAGCCGCTCTACGCCCAGGCCGCGGCGGTCGCCATGTTCATGGACAAGGTGGTCAACAAGCAGGAGATCAAGCCCGGCGAATATGATGTGCTTGGCCTGAAATCGACCCTGACCAAGGAAGCGTGGGGGCCGAACATCAAGATCCCCGGCGCTGCGATCACCAAGGAAAATGTCGATAACCCAGCCTTCTGGGGCAACATGAAGCCGCCGGCCGAAACCATAAAGCCGGTCGAATAGCGAACTCGCCAGAAGCTCCGGGCCACGCAGGCCCGGAGCCCAGCCCTGCAGCCCGGTGCGTTCAAACGGACGCGCACGGGAATGCTGCAGCAATTTTCAACCGCGCCTGATCTTTCCGACGACCGAGTGGTTCTTCGGGTCATGCGCCAACCGGATCCGCAGATGAACCCTCGCACGCGCCAAACCCTCGAGTTCATCCTCGACAATCTTGTCTGGTTCATGCTGGTCTTCGTGCTGGTGGTCTTTTCCATCCTCATCCCGAACTATTTTCAGCTCGGCATCTTCGCCAACATCATCGAGGCCTCGAGCGTGCTCGGCGTCATGTCGATCGGCTTGGCGCTGGTCATCATCGCCGGCCATATGGACCTGTCGGTCGAATCGGTGGCGGCGCTCAGCGCCATGGCGGTCGGCATCCTGTTCTGCTCGTCGGGCATCGGCCTTGGCATCCAGTTGCAGCCGCAATGGCTGATGGTTCCGGTTTCGCTGCTCATCGCGCTTGCCGTCGGCGGCCTCATCGGCGCTTTCAACGGCTATCTGGTGGTCAGGGTGAAGATGAGCGCCTTCATCATCACGCTGGCCTCCTACATCTGGGTACGCGGCCTGGTGCTGGTAATTTCCGGTGGCCGCTCGGCACAGGACCTGGCGCCGGCAATCCGCTGGTTCGCCATTCAGCGCTTGATCGGCCTGCCGCTGACCGCCTGGATAGCGATTGCCTGTTTCGTTATCTCTTCGCTGGTCATGGCAAAGACGCCGTTCGGCCGCCACCTGATCATGATCGGCGGCAATGAGACGGCGACCTTCCGCGCCGGCATCCGTGTGAACCGCAACCTGGTCATCGCCTTCATTCTTGCCGGCGCCATTGCCGGCCTCGCCGGCTGGCTGCTGGCGATCCGCACCTCCGGCGCCAGTGCCAATCTCGGTGCGGGATTCTTGTTCAACGCCTTTGCCGCCGTCGTTATCGGCGGCGTCAGCCTGAAAGGCGGTGTCGGCACCCTGCCCGGCGTCTATGCCGGTGTGCTTTTGCTGTCGGCCATCAACACGGCGATCAACCTGATGGGCTTGCCGGCCAATTTCACCCTCGTGATCCACGGCCTGCTGGTGCTTGCCGCCGTGCTGCTCGACGCTTTCAAGCAGACGATACGCCAGAGGCTGGCATGACCGGCCGTCTGGAAGACAAAGTCGCGCTGATCGTCGGCAGCGCACGTGGCATCGGCAAGGGCATCGCGCAGCGTTTTGCCGAAGAGGGCGCGAAGCTTGTGCTCGCCGACACCGAGGCCGAGGCCGGGCAAGCGACTGCGGACGAGCTCGGTGCCGCCTTCATACGCACCGACATCTCGCAGATGGCCGATGCGCAGGCCGCTGTTGCACTGGCGCTCGACCGTCACGACCGGCTCGACATCATGGTGCAGAATGCCGGAATCTATCCCTGGCAATTGCTGGAAAACACCAGTCCCGACGATTGGGACCGGGTCATGGCGGTGAACTTGCGCGGCAGCTTCATCGCTGCTCGCGCCGCACTGGTGCCGATGAAGGCACAGCATTTTGGCCGCATGCTGTTCACCTCCTCGATCACCGGCCCGCATGTCACCAGCCCCGGTCATGGCCATTATTCGGCGACCAAGGCCGGCATCAATGGGCTGATCCGTTCGGCTGCGCTCGAATTCTCGGGCTACGGCATTACAGTCAACGGCGTCGAGCCCGGCAACATCCTCACCGAAGGCATAGAGCGGCATCGCGGTGCGGCCTTCATCAAGAACATGGAAGACGCCATCCCGCTCGGCCGTCTCGGCAGCCCTCGCGATGTGGCCAATGCCTTCCTGTTCCTGGCCTCCGACGACGCCAGCTACATCACGGGCACGACCATCATCGTCGACGGCGGGCAGCTTTTGCCCGAGGGCAAGGATTTCCGGCTGCTGCCGCCATGATCCTCGATTTCGGCGGCGGTTTCTTCCTGCGCCGGGCGACCACCGCCGATCATGCAGCGCTTGCGATGATCTGTCTCAAGACCGGCGATGCCGGCAAGGACGCCAGCGGCCGCGAGGACGACCCGGACCTGCTCGGCCTCCTCTACACCATTCCCTACCAGGTGCTCGAACCCGAGCTGGCCTTCATTATCGATAGTCCCGCAGGTGCGGCCGGCTACCTGCTTGGCGCGGCCGATACGGGCGCTTTCAATGCCAGCCTGGCATCAGACTGGTATCCCGACCTTCAGCGGCGCGTGGCAGACCCCGGACCCGACAGCTCGCGCTGGCGCGGCAGCGACTGGGCGCGGCATCGGGTCCATCATCCCGATTTCGCTGTTCCGCCTGCGCTGACCGCCTATCCGTCGCATGGCCACATCGACCTGTTGCCGCAAGCGCGCGGGAAAGGCATCGGCCGGCGCGCGATGGCCTTCCTCGAGCAGGGGCTTGCCGCGAGCGGCTCGACCGGCATCCACCTCGAAGTCATGCCGGAGAACGATGGTGCGCTAAGGTTCTACAAGGCGATTGGATTTGAGGTGGTGCAGGACGCTGATTCATCAAAGCGTTGTGTTTATGTGGCGAAACGGATTGCTCACGCTCCGGCGATTGCAGGCTGATCTGCGACAAGCCAATCGCCCAAGTTGCAAAGAACCGGGAGGCCTATGGAAGTACAATGCTGCCGTTCTGCAGCAGCCAGTTGCCCGCGTGAACACCTTTGCCGCGGGAACGAAACCTTCGTCGCGTGCTCCACCGCAGACACGAAAGTCACCAGCATCAACACGGTGCGGGGCTAATCCGAGTGTTGGCGGAGCGTCTACTAGTTCAGTATGGGCGGCAAGGGAACATCCGCGACCGTTCCCCCGGCCACAATCGAGAGCACATAAAGCAGATAAATGGCTAATACCAACAGGGCGAGGAATGAACCGCTGGCAAAGACTCCTGCAACCGCGGCGTCGGGATAAGCTTCGACTTGTTCTTTCTTGAAGGTGTCTTCTTCGTTACGGGTTGTCTTCACAACCCGTTCGCCTGGAAGCCGGTTTTTTTCAGCTTCCTTCGATATCTTATCCGCGAGATCTCCTGCGATCACGGGATCGTCCGGAAGATGACTCGCAAGCCATCCAGGAATATTTTCGCTCCCGCCCATGCCCATACGCAATTGAGATACTGCAAGTTGTAGCTTTCGGCAATCGTTTCCCTCATGAGAGGCAAGCAGATCAGACTTAAGTCCCTGCGGAAAGACAGTTTGAATCAGACCAAAGTCCGAGTAGCACAGTGGTCGGACGCGTCTCACCTGGGCGATCAGCTTGAGCGGTGTAGCCCAAACTGAACACATCGAGGAAAATGGTGGGCGATGACGGGCTCGAACCGCCGACATCTTCGGTGTAAACGAAGCGCTCTACCAACTGAGCTAATCGCCCGCCCCGGGCCGGACCTTTAAGCAGTTAGGGCCGGCTTCGCAAGGCCAAATGAGCGGCGAGTGGCTTGGCCGGGAGCCGGTTTCGGCAACAAAGTTCGGCTTGTCAAAAAACCTTCTCCTGTTTGCTGTTATGCTGTCCGGGTCCGCTTGACACCCGGTGGGTTACCCCTTATCCACCGCCCCAACGACGAACACGGCTGACACGTGCTCGTCCATGCGCGGGTGTAGCTCAGTTGGTTAGAGTGCCGGCCTGTCACGCCGGAGGTCGCGGGTTCGAGCCCCGTCACTCGCGCCATTTCTCCTTTGGGGTCACGTCCCCTTGATGTCGGAGAAATGTCGACGTTGATTTGTCAAAAATCATCTTCTTCGTGACCCAGTCTAGGTCCATTCCTTTCGAATTCTGGCATTGATCCTCATCCATCGACCTGCCCGCCTGTTTGTGGTCGAGCCAGAAGACAATAGCTTCTCGGACAAGAGTCGGGTCTAACCCATTCGCTCCCGCTTACAGTCTCATCCCGCAGTGCCGGGCTTCACCCCTCGGCGAGCAGCGCCTCGACTTCCTGCAGCGTCGGCATGGACGGCGCGGTGCCCGGGCGCGTCACCGAGATGCCGGCGACGGCGCAGGCGAAGCGCACCGCTTCCAGAGGTTCGATCCCCCTCGACAGCGCGGCAGCCAGGCCGCCGTTGAAGGCGTCGCCAGCGCCTGTGGTCTCGACCACCGGGCCGGCGGCGACCGCTGCGACATGCTCGGAACGATCGGCCGTGTGCAGCAGCGCACCCTTTTCGCCGAGCGTCACGATGACCGTGCCAACGCCCTTCTCGAGCAGGCTGTCGGCGGCACGGCGGGCATCGTCGATCGAGGACCCCTTGATGCCGGTCAGTTCCTCGGCCTCGGTTTCGTTCGGCGTGACATAGTCGCAAAGCGTATAGATGCGGTCTGGAAGCTTTGCCGCCGGCGCCGGGTTGAGGATGGTGGTCACCCCTGCCCCACGCGCGATCTCCAGCGCCCGCATCGCCGCCTCGATCGGCTGTTCGAGCTGGGTGACGAAGACCCCGGCCGCGCGGATCAGTTCGGCATTTGCCTCGATATCGGCGGGCGAAATCAGCATGGCCGCGCCGGGACTGACGATAATGGCGTTGTTGCCGCTCGTCTCCTCGATGAAGATATAGGCGGCACCGGTGTAGCTTTCCGGTGTGTCGATGACAGCGCTCTTCACGCCGGCCGCGTTCCAGGTCTGTCTCGCCATCTCGGCAAAGGGATCGACGCCGAGGCGGGTCAGAAAGGTGACGTCGGCGCCGAGCCGGCCGGCCGCCACCGCCTGGTTCGAGCCCTTGCCGCCGGGGCCGAGCGTGAAGGACGTGCCCAGGATCGTCTCGCCGATGCGCGGCTGGCGGGCGGCGCGGTAGGCCGTGTCGGCGACGAAGACGCCCAATATGACAACAGGCTTCATAACGATCGGTCTGCCCGGCATGTCGCTACTCCGCATCCGGCGGCACGACGCCCTTGCGGAATGCGAAGCAGCCATAGAAGCGGCGCTCGCCGGTCTGGATGACGCAATAGGCCTTCTTGGCGCGTTCGTAGAAGGCATAGCGCTCGACCGAGATCATCGGCCAGGCCTTGCCCTCGGCGGCATCGATCTCTTTTTGCACGTCCTGCTGCACGGCGGGAATCTCGTCCGGCTTGCCGACGATCTCCATGCGCGCGGCGGCATCGTCGACGAAGGTGTCCAGCGGATAAAGCGACAGCACCGCCTTGACGACCTCCGCTGCCGATGCGTCGATGCGCAGCAGCTTGCCAAGCACAGTCTGCCGCGCCACCGAATCGGACGGGAAATTGGTGTCGGCGATGATCAGATCGTCACCGTGACCCATCGCCCGCAGCGCCTGCAGCACATCGGCATTGAGCAGCGGATTGATTCCTTTGAGCATGGTATTCCTCGCGAGGTTTGCTGGGGCGAAATCAGAGCCGCTTGCCGGTCTCTGCGTCGAAGAGATGCACCTGGTCGAGCCGCGGTTTCAGGTGCAGTGTGTCGCCCGGCTTGAACTCGTGGCGTTCACGGAACAGCGCCACCATCTCGCCCTCGCCGAAGCGCAGGAACACGAGAGTCTCGGAACCGGTCGGCTCGACCACCGAAATCTTCGCTGGGACACCATCTGGATGGATTTCGAGATGCTCGGGCCGCACGCCGTAGACGACATTGCGGCCATCTTCCACGGTATTGCTCGATGCGATCGGGAACGGCGTCCCGGCGATCTCGACGACGGGCTTGTCGCCCTTGCGCACGACGCCCTTGAGCAGGTTCATCGAGGGCGAGCCGATGAAGCCGGCGACAAACAGATTGGCCGGCCGGTCGAACAATTCCAGCGGCGCGCCGACCTGTTCGATGCGACCGTCGCGCATCACCACGATCTTGTCGGCCATGGTCATGGCCTCGATCTGGTCGTGGGTGACGTAGATGGTGGTGGTCTTCAGTCGTTGGTGCAGTTCCTTGATCTCGGTGCGCATCTGGACACGCAGCTTGGCATCGAGATTGGAGAGCGGCTCGTCGAACAGGAACACCTGCGGGTTGCGCACGATGGCGCGACCCATGGCGACGCGCTGGCGCTGGCCGCCCGAGAGCTGGCGCGGATAGCGCTTGAGGTAGGGGTTGAGGTCGAGGATGTCGGCGGCGCGCTTGACCCGCTCAGTGACCACCGCCGGATCAGTTTTGCGCAGCTTGAGAGCAAAGGCCATGTTCTGCTCGACCGTCTTGTGCGGATAGAGCGCGTAGTTCTGGAACACCATGGCGATGTCGCGCTTGGCCGGCGGCAAATGGTTGACGACGCGCTCGCCGATGGCGATGGTGCCGCCGGAAACCGTTTCCAGCCCGGCCACCATCCTCAGCAGCGTGGACTTGCCGCAGCCGGAAGGCCCGACCAGCACCACGAACTGTCCGTCGGCGATGTCGACGCTGACATCGTGCAGAACCTTGACGGTTCCGAACGCCTTGGCCACATTGCGGATCGCGACTTGAGCCATCATTCCCCCTTCAGTTGCCGTGAAGCTAAACAACGCAAACGGCGAGGGCAAGTCGGTCTCTTATAGATAAAAAACCCATTCACGTTGACACCGCACTTCGTTGTGCGAATAGTGACAGTGCCCGGCTTATGACCCTGTTCCGGGCGCACCGGTACGCTTGTCCGGCACTCAATGCGAGGCGTCGCGGGAGGGAGAATTCGGGCCGCTATTTACGGGAGTCGCTGTCGTTGGGGAACATAATCGGCGCTCCACCATCTGAACCAATTCACGATTGATCTTCTGGGAGGAACGAGATGAAAGTCAGCCTTTATAACCAACTTGTCCGCGCCGGGGCCACCCGCCGCGACGTGCTGAAGGGAGCGGCCAGCATGGCCGCCCTCGCCGCGGCCTCAAGCGCCGGACTTGGTGCCCTGACGCGCCCGGCTGCGGCCGCCGATGACCTGCGCGCGCAGATCCTGCAGATCCCGGGCGTCGGCAAGGGTCAGCCGACCGATGCCGATTTCCAGCAGGTCGGCGAGCTTTGCCTGGGCGCCACCAAGGCCAATGTCAAGGAAGGCGAATTCGCCGGTGTCGAACTCACCTTCATGGGCCTCAACAATCAGAACCTGCACAATGTGCTGTTTCGCGGCTTCCTGAAGCCGTGGGAGACCTATACCGGCGCCAAGATCAACTGGATCGACCTGGCGCAGGCTGACTACAACGCCCGCCTGCAGCAGTCGATTGCGACCGGCACCGTCGATTTCGACATCATCGAAATGGGAGCACCGTTCGAAGGCGACGTCTGCGGCAAGGGTCTCACCTCCGAGATGCCGGACTGGGTCAAGGACCAGATCGACATGAAGGACGTCGTGGCCTATCTGCAGCCGCCGGTCGGCACCTGGGACGGCAAGCAATATCGCGTCACCGTTGACGGCGACGCGCATAACTTCAACTACCGCACCGACGTGTTCGCCGATGCCGACCTCGCCAAGGCCTGGAAGGACGGCGGCGGAGAAGGCGAATGGGGCGTGCCGAAGACCTGGCAGCAGGTGCAGGCGGTGACGAAATTCCTCAAGGGCAAGCAGGTGAACGGCCAGGATGTCTTTGGCTACCTCGATGCGCCCAAGCCCTGGGGCGGTTTCGGCTTCTATTTCCTCGGCAGCCGCGCCAGCGCCTACGCCAAGCATCCCGATGACAAGGCATGGCTGTTCGATGCCGACACGATGAAGCCGCGCGTCAACAATCCGGCATGGGTGCGGGCGATCCAGGACGTCATCGATGCCCTGCCCTCCGAACCTGCCGACCAGATCAACGCCGACCCGAATACCACCGCCTTCCAGCAATTCCTGGCAGGCACCGGTTCGATGGTCACCTGGTGGGGCGACGTCGGTTCGAACGTCAAGACCAACGATTCCTCGGTCGTCGGCGACATCACCGGCTTCTCGATCCTGCCGGGCTCGGACGATGTCTACAACTCCAAGACCGGCCAGTGGGACAAGCTCGCCAGCGGGCCGAACCATGCGCCGAACTGCGCCTATCTCGGCTGGGGCGTCTATGTCATGGCCCGCGTCGACGGCGACGAAAAGAAGAAGAAGGCGGCCTGGTCTGCCGCCGCCCATCTCGGCGGCAAGGACCTGTCGCTCTGGTGCGCGGCCTATCCGTCGGGTTTCCAGCCCTATCGCAACTCGCATTTCAACATTCCGGAATGGGTGGCGGCGGGCTACGACGAGGCGTTCATCACCTCGTATCTGAAGTCGGAAGCCGACAGCTACAACCATCCGAACGCGGCGATCGAGCCGCGTATCCCCGGCATCTTCCAGTATTACAGCGCCGCCGAGGACATTTTGGCCAACACCTTTGCCGGCAAGATGAAGGCGCAGGAAGGCGCCGACGCCATCGCAGCCGCCTGGGAGAAGCTGACCGACCAGATCGGCCGCGACAACCAGATCAAGCTCTACAAGGCCTCACTCGGCATGTAGGTTGAGATAGTGAAACTTGGTCCGGCGGCGTACAGCCGCCGGACCTCCCCTTGACCGACTTGGCCTCGACCGGCTCGGCCGGTCATCGAGCCTCCTGTGAACGGGCAAGACGCGTGGCTGACCGGACCCTGGCTGACCAGACTCTGTCGACAAGTGAATGGCCGGCAGGCGCCGTGCCATCCGACCTGATACCGCGGAGCCGCAAACGGCTTGGCTGGGCGCTGATGGCTGCTGCAACGCTAGGCCTTCTGGCGGTGATTGCGCTGCAAATCCTTTACAAGAGCGATGTCGACACTATCGGCTTCGAGACGTGGCGGCCGGTGGTCTACGCCTATGTGCTGTGGGGTGTCGCGCTCGGCATCGGCCAGGTGCTGACGCGCGGCGAGGATGGCCAGCGCGCGTTGTTCCTGCTGCCGGCGCTGCTGTTCACCATTGCCATGGTGATCTTCCCGACATTGTTCGGCTTCTACATCGCGCTGACCGACTGGAACCTCAGTTCCTTCAGCGGCCGGCAGTTCAACGGGCTCGACAATTTCTGGCAGATGCTGAACGACGCCTATTATCGCAACGCCCTGTTCAACATGGTGCTCTACGTGCTGGCCGTGTTCGTCGAATATGTCATCGCCTTTGGCCTGGCGCTGCTGCTCAACGCGCAGATCCGGGCGCGAAAATTCTTCCGCGTCGTCTTTCTCATGCCCCTGATGCTGTCGCCGGTGGCTGTGTCGTGGATGATCGGCAAGTCGCTGATGGAATACCGCTTCGGGCCGGCCGCAACGCTGGCGCGGCATCTCGGCTGGGAAAACCCGGCCTTCTTCTCCAATCCGATCACCGCCCGCATCTCGATCATGGTGCTCGATGCCTGGACGTTCATCCCGTTCATGATGATCATGCTGCTTGCCGGCCTGCAGGCGATGTCGCGCGAGGTGCTCGAGGCAGCGCGTGTCGATGGCGCCACCGCCTGGCAGACCTTCTGGCAGGTCACCTTCCCGCTGATGCTGCCGGTCTCGGTGACGGCGGTCATCCTGCGCATCATCTTCAAGCTGAAGCTCGCCGATATCATCATCACCGTTACCTCCGGCGGCCCGGGCGGCGCGACTGATTCGGTGTCGAGCTTCATCTACCGCGAATATCGCGACCGTTCGAATGTCGGCTACGGCACGATGCTGGCGATGGCCTATTTGATCATCATCATCGTGTTTGTGACCTGGCTACTGAAATTCGCCAGCCGCTTCGTGCGCAACGTCAACTGATCGGGCCGGCAAGATGAGCGTTCAAACCACCGACTTTGCCGCCTCCGAAATCCGCTCGCCGGCGGCGTTCTTCGCCAACCGCGTCTTCATCTACGGTGCCCTCATCTTCTGGGCCTTCATCTGCCTGTTCCCAATCTATTGGACGATAACCACCTCGTTCAAGACCGCGGTCGACGTCACCCAGGGCCATCTGATCCCGTTCGTCGATTTCAAACCCGACTGGAAGGGCTGGCGTTCGCTTGGCCTGTCGCCGGACTCGATCTTTCGGACGTCGACGGTGCGCGACGAATTCATCAAGCGCTTCATGAATTCGGTCATCACTTCGGTCGGCGCGTCGACCCTCGCCATCGTCATCGGCAGCCTCGCCGCCTATGGGCTGACCCGCTATCGTTACAAGTTCGCCTGGTTCAGGAACGAGGACATTTCCTTCTTCTTCCTGTCGCAGTTGATCCTGCCGCCGGTGGTATTGGCCCTGCCCTTCCTCGTGCTCTACCGGGAAGTCGGCCTGCTCGACACGCGCGTCGGGCTGATCCTGCTCTACACGCTGATGGTACTGCCGATCGTCATCTGGATCATGCGCGACCAGTTCAATTCGATCCCTGTCGAGCTGGAGGAGGCAGCACTCGTCGATGGCCTGTCGATCTGGGGTGCCTTCTTGCGCATCGTCATGCCGATCGCGCTGCCGGGCATGGTCGCGGCCTTCATCCTGGCGATGGTGCTGTGCTGGAACGAGTATTTCTTCGCCGCGCTTTTGACCTCGACCGATGCCAAGACCATTCCTGTCATGGTGGCGAGCCAGACCGGCTCACAAGGCATCAACTGGTGGTCGATGGCAGCGCTTGCCACCGCGGCCATCACACCGCTCGCCGTCATCGGCATTGCGCTCGAGCGTTACCTGATCATGGGCATGACGGCGGGCGCGGTGAAATAGGCGATGGCCAACAAATACTGGTTCGCACGCAACAGGCGCGGCAGCGGCTACGCCAAAGGCGTGATGCCGATCAGTTGGGAAGGCCGGGCCGTAGTCGCCGGTTTTGTGATGGCGATGATTGCCGGCGGCTTGATCATGCTGCTTCTCGGCCTCTACGCGAACCTGATGGCACTCGGCATCGTGATTTACGTCCTGCTGGCTATCTGCGGCGCCGGCACGTTCATCTGGGCTGCGGCGACCAAGGTCGATCCCGAAAAGACCATGGCCGACTATCAGGCGGAAAGGCTAAGAGCCCGGTCGTCCGGGATCTAGACAGCACCTAACCCAAAAGTGTTGCCCGCAAATGATCGAGGATCATGGCAACCCCTTTTTGCCCCAGTTCCGCCGAGGCTTCGGGCGCACTTGCCGTGTACCAGCCGGTGTTGTCGGCGAAGCGGCCGGCATCCACCGCTTCCGGGCACAGCGCCAGCATCAGTGACGTCTCGCCGGTGCCGGCATGGTCGAACGGGTACTGGCTGTGCATTGAAGCCGGCATCAGCGGATGCACCTGTACCCAGTTGAAGAAATTGCTGCCCTCGGCGTGCTCGGCATAATAGTCAGCCATCGCCGCAGAGCCCCACCAGCCTTCGCCGCGTTCTTTCTCCAGGAAGCGGAAGATCGCTTGTCGGCCGGCGGCCTTGAAGGCGAGATCGGTTGGCATGCCGGCAGCAAAATTCTCGGTTTGGTGGTGAATGATGGCGTGGATGTTGCGGAAGCCAATGCGCAGCAAGCTGTAGAACAATTCTTCCGCAAATGGCGCCAGCACATTGCCGCCGACCTGCACCGAGCCGCTGCCTTCCGGCGCCGCAACGGCATAGCTTGCCGCGCCGTAATAGAAGGGCGGCAGAATGACGATTTCGGCCTCCGTTTCGAACAGTTCCAGGCTCTTGACCACGGCCAGCGTGTCCATGCCGACGGCCATGTGCTCGCCGTGATATTCGAGCACACCGAGCGGCAACACGACCGGCCGGTTCTCGGCGATCGCCTTGCGGATCTGGTGCGGCAGCATCAGTTCGTAGCGCATGACACCTACTCCATATTGGTGTGGCGGGCGCGCATCGCTTCCGGCGAGACGCCGGTCAGATCCCTGAGCTTCAGCACCATCACTTCGAAGAGGACGAACAGCGCGCCTTCGAACACCGAGCCCATCGGCAGGACGGATGTCTTTTCCGGACCCTGGTCGTCGGCCATGGTCTGAGCCGGGATAAGCAGCGTGAAGTCGGCCAGCTTCGCGGCAGTGCTGTCGGCTTGCGCGGTGAGCAGCAGGACGACGGCACCGGCCTCGCGCGCGACCCGCATCAAGGTCAGCACCGTCGATGTCTCGCCCGGGCCGGAGCTGGCGAGGAAGACATCGCCCGCGCCCAGCGGCGGCGTGGTCATGTCGCCGACGACCGACACCGGCAGACCGAGATGGTAGAGCCGCATGGCAAAACCCTGGACCTGCAGCGCCTCGCGGCCGCAGCCATAGGTGACGATCTTTTTCGCGCCGGCCAAGATGGCGCAAGCCGCGTCAATGCGGCTTTCGTTGATACGCTCCAGCACGGTGCCAAGCTCGCTCAGCGCAATCCCAAACAGGTTTTCGCCGTCGTCCGTCATGACATTTGCACCAGCTTGCAGGTACCGGAGAACCACATGAACATCTCAGTCACATTTGCCCCGAACAGCTTGTTTTCATTCATGCTATCACCGCGAAAATTGGTGTCCAACGGCACGCAGTGCTTTTGATGCGCTACAGCCGTGATAGTGTCACGGCAAATCGTAAATGAGGAAACGACAGCATATGAAGACACGGCATTTCGACCGCATCGGCAATGGCGGCATCAACTTCACCGAGCTCGGCTTCGGCACCGCGCCGCTCGGCAATCTCTATCGCGCCGTGTCCGATGAGGATGCCAATGCCACGCTGGAGGCGGCATGGCGGGTCGGCTGCCGCTACTACGACACAGCACCGCTCTATGGGCTCGGCCTCGCAGAAACGCGGCTTAATCCGTTCCTGCGTTCGAAGAGGCGCGACGACTACGTGCTGTCGAGCAAGGTCGGGCGCATCATGCGCGCCTGCCCGCCGGAACAGCGCACCGGCATCGGCAAGTTCTTCGACACGCCGTCGCGCCGCGAGGTCTACGACTACAGCTATGACGGCGTCATGCGCTCGTTCGAAGCCTCGCTGGAACGGCTCGGCGTCGACCGCATCGACATCCTCTTCGTGCACGATGTCGACATCTTCACTCATGGCAGCAAGGAAGCCTCGGACCAGCGCATCCAGGAATTCATGAGCTCGGGCTACTATGGATTGCTGGCACTGCGCGACCAGGGCGTAATCAAGGCGTTCGGCGGCGGCATCAATGAGTGGCCGGTTGCCCAGACGCTGGCCGAGCGCGGCGATTTCGACCTGTTTCTGCTTGCCGGGCGCTATACGCTGCTGGAGCAGGAGGCGCTGCAGTCTTTCCTGCCTCTATGCCAGCAACGCGGCATCGGCATCGTTCTCGGCGGGCCGTACAATTCCGGCATTCTGGCAACCGGGCCGAAGCCCGGCGCCTACTACAATTATTCGGAAGCGCCGCAGGATATCATGGACCGCGTCACCCGCATCGAGGCCGTCTGCAAGCGCCACGGCGTGCGCCTGATCGAGGCGGCGCTGCAGTTTCCGCTGCTGCATCCTTCGGTCGTGTCGGTAGTCCCGGGCGGCCAGCGGCCGGGCGAAGTCGAAAGCAATCGCTCGCTGCTCGACACAAAACTGCCATCGGCGCTGTGGGCCGATCTCAAGAAAGAAGGCTTGATGCGCACGGATGCGCCGACGGCATAGCGCCGCCTTTCCAACGACCTGCGGGCACAGAAAAGAAAAACCGGATATGCCGGCTTTTCTTTTCTCTGAAAGACTTAAGGAGGCGCTTAGTTGACCGCGTCCTTGAGGCCCTTGCCGGCCGAGAACTTCGGCACGGTGCGCGCCGGGATCTTCACTTCCGCACCGGTCTGCGGATTGCGGCCGGTCGACGCGGCGCGTTTTGACACGGTGAAATTTCCGAAGCCGACAAGCCGGACATCGCCGCCCTTTTTCAGTTCGCCGGTGATGACGGAAAACACCGCATCAACCGCCGACTGCGCGTCACCCTTCGAAATACTCGCGGCATCGGCGACAGCGGACACCAGTTCGTTCTTGTTCATAAAAATTCCCTTCCATGAGAAAACCGGAACACTCGACTCATCCGGCAGGAAACGGACTTTAGAAAGAAGCGCTCCGCCAACCAAGTCGAAAAGCGCCAAGAAAGTCGAAAAAAGCCCGGAAATCCGGGGTTCTTCACATGAAAAAGCCGGGCTCAAGGCCCGGCTCTCTCTTGTGCATTGCAACTTTAGCAAGAACTAATGCGCCAGCGATTTACCTGCCTCGTCTCCGACATCGACCACGGCCGGCGCATTGACGGGTTCGACCCACTGGATCGGTTCCGGCATGCGCACCAGCGCATGGCGCAACACTTCGCCAACGCGTGAGACCGGAATGATCTCCATGCCGCTCTTCACGTTCTCCGGAATCTCCGCCAGATCCTTGGCGTTCTCTTCCGGGATCAGCACCTTCTTGATGCCGCCGCGCAGTGCGGCAAGCAGCTTTTCCTTAAGGCCGCCGATCGGCAGCACCCTGCCGCGCAGCGTGATCTCGCCGGTCATCGCCACATCGGCCTTGACCGGGATACCGGTCAACACCGAGACGATCGCCGTCGCCATCGCCACGCCAGCCGACGGTCCGTCCTTAGGCGTTGCGCCTTCTGGCACGTGCACGTGGATATCGCGCTTGTCGAACAGCGGCGGCTCGACGCCGAAATCGATGGCCCGCGAGCGGACGTAAGACGCCGCCGCCGAGATCGATTCCTTCATCACGTCGCGCAGATTGCCGGTCACCGTCATGCGGCCCTTGCCGGGCATCATGACGCCTTCCACCGTCAACAGCTCGCCGCCGACTTCCGTCCAGGCGAGCCCGGTGACCACGCCGACCTGATCGTCGCTCTCGACCTGGCCGAAGCGGAAGCGCGGAACACCAAGGTAATCGGCAAGATTGTCCGCCGTGATGTTGATCGTCTTCTTCTTCGTCTTCAGGATCTCGGTCACCGCCTTGCGCCCGAGCTTCATCAGCTCGCGCTCCAGGCTCCTGACGCCCGCTTCACGGGTGTAGGTCTGGATGATGCCGCGGATCGCGTCCTCGCCGACGGAGAACTCCTTCGGCTGCAACGCGTGGTCGCGGATCACCTTGGGCATCAGGTGACGCTTGGCGATTTCGATCTTCTCGTCCTCGGTGTAACCGGCGATACGGATGATCTCCATGCGGTCCATCAAGGGCGCAGGGATGTTCAGCGTGTTCGCCGTCGTCACGAACATCACGCTCGACAGGTCGTATTCGACCTCGAGGTAATGGTCCATGAACGTCGAGTTCTGCTCGGGATCGAGCACCTCGAGCAAAGCCGATGACGGATCGCCGCGGAAATCCTGGCCCATCTTGTCGATCTCGTCGAGCAGGAAGAGCGGGTTGGATTTCTTCGCCTTCTTCATCGACTGGATGACCTTGCCGGGCATCGAGCCGATATAGGTGCGGCGGTGACCACGGATCTCGGCCTCGTCGCGCACGCCGCCCAGCGCCATGCGGATGAACTCACGACCGGTCGCCTTGGCGATCGACTTGCCGAGCGAGGTCTTGCCGACGCCGGGAGGTCCGACGAGGCACAGGATCGGCCCCTTCAGCTTCTTCTGGCGGCTCTGCACGGCGAGGTATTCGACGATGCGGTCCTTGACCTTGTCGAGGCCGAAATGATCCGTATCGAGCACGTTCTGGGCAAAGGCCAGATCCTGCTTGACCTTGGAGTTCCTGCCCCACGGGATCGACAGCAGCCAGTCGAGATAGTTGCGCACGACGGTCGATTCAGCCGACATCGGCGACATCGTCCGCAGCTTCTTCAGTTCGGCTTCTGCCTTTTCGCGGGCCTCCTTGGAGAGCTTGGTCTTCTTGATGCGCGCCTCGATCTCGGCGGCCTCGTCGCGGCCGTCCTCGCCTTCGCCGAGCTCCTTCTGGATCGCCTTCATCTGCTCGTTGAGGTAGTATTCGCGCTGCGTCTTCTCCATCTGGCGCTTGACGCGCGAGCGGATGCGCTTCTCGACCTGGAGCACCGAGATTTCGGCTTCCATGAAGCCCATCGCCTTCTCCAGCCGTTCCTTGACGGAAAGCGTGGCGAGCATCTCCTGCTTCTCGGGGATCTTGATGGCAAGATGCGAAGCGACCGTGTCGGCGAGCTTGGAATAGTCGTCGATCTGGCTGGCGGCACCCACCACTTCGGGCGAGATCTTCTTGTTCAGCTTGACGTAGTTCTCGAAGTCGGTGACGACGGAACGGGCCAGCGCCTCGACCTCGACCTCTTCCTCCTCCGGTTCGACCAGCGCCGCAGCACGGGCTTCATGGAAGTCGGGACGGTCGGTGAACGCAACGATTTTCGCGCGCGAGGCGCCTTCGACCAGCACCTTCACGGTGCCGTCTGGCAGTTTCAGCAATTGCAGCACATTGGCGAGCGTGCCGATGTCAAAGATGGCATCGGGCTCCGGATCGTCGTCGGCGGCATTCATCTGGGTCGCAAGCAGGATCTGCTTTTCCTGACCCATCACTTCTTCCAGCGCCTTGATCGACTTTTCACGCCCGACGAAGAGCGGAACGATCATGTGCGGGAACACCACGATGTCGCGCAGTGGGAGGACTGCGAAGACGCCGTCGCTGGGAGCCTTGGATAATTTGGCCATTGTCCAACCTTTCATGTCGCGGCCGCCAATCGGCCAACCGCGAATCTCATATTAACGACCGGGGATCGTTCCGCCTACCACCGTTTGTGACGGGAGTTTTACAGCACAGAATTCGGCACCACGGCCTTCTGCCTTTAGTTGGAGGCACGGCGGGTAAAGATCAAGGGTCAACACGGTCCGTCCCTCCAATCCGCAGCCATTACGCGGCGCCGTACGCGGTGTGCGACAGCAAAACGGCGCCCCGCGGCGCCGTTTCAGAAAAATCCATTGCCGGCTCACGTCAGGCGCTGACGTTGCCCTTCTTTTCCTTCTGCTCGGAATAGATGTAGAGCGGCCTGGCGTTGCCTGACACCACCTCTTCCGAAATAACCACTTCGCGCACGCCTTCGAGCGCCGGCAGCTCGAACATGGTGTCGAGCAGAATCGCTTCCATGATCGAACGCAGGCCGCGCGCGCCGGTCTTGCGCTCGATGGCGCGCTTGGCGATCGCCGACAGCGCGTTCTCGTGGAAGGTCAGGTCAACATTCTCCATCTCGAACAGCCGCTGATACTGCTTGACCAGCGCGTTCTTCGGTTCGGTCAGGATCTGGATCAGTGCCGGCTCGTCGAGATCCTCCAGCGTCGCCAAGACAGGCAGACGGCCTACGAACTCGGGAATGAGGCCGAACTTCAACAGATCCTCAGGCTCGACCAGGCGGAAAACATCGCCGGTGCGGCGATCCTCGGGCGAAGCGACGATGGCGCCGAAACCGATCGAGGTCTTCCTGCCGCGATCCGAGATGATCTTGTCCAGGCCGGCAAAAGCGCCGCCGCAGATGAACAGGATGTTGGCGGTGTCGACCTGCAGGAATTCCTGCTGCGGATGCTTCCTGCCGCCCTGCGGCGGCACGGAGGCAACGGTGCCTTCCATGATCTTCAAAAGTGCCTGCTGCACGCCCTCGCCCGAGACGTCGCGGGTGATCGACGGGTTGTCCGACTTGCGCGAGATCTTGTCGATCTCGTCGATATAGACAATGCCGCGCTGGGCGCGCTCGACATTGTAGTCGGCCGACTGCAACAGCTTCAGGATGATGTTCTCGACGTCCTCGCCGACATAGCCGGCCTCGGTCAGCGTCGTCGCGTCGGCCATGGTGAAGGGAACGTCGATGATGCGGGCCAGCGTCTGCGCCAGCAACGTCTTGCCGCAACCGGTCGGGCCGATCAGCAGGATGTTCGACTTCGCCAGCTCGACGTCGTTGTTCTTGCCGGCATGGGCGAGGCGCTTGTAGTGGTTGTGGACGGCCACCGACAGCACGCGCTTGGCGTAGGGCTGGCCGATGACGTAGTCGTCGAGAACCTTGAGGATTTCCTGCGGGGTCGGCACGCCCTCGCGCGACTTCACCATCGAGGTCTTGTTCTCCTCGCGGATGATGTCCATGCACAGCTCGACGCATTCGTCGCAGATGAACACCGTCGGCCCGGCGATCAGCTTGCGCACTTCGTGCTGGCTTTTGCCGCAAAACGAGCAATAAAGCGTGTTCTTGGAATCACCGCTGTTGTTGCCGACCTTGCTCATTTTCATGTCCTTTCATGGCCGCCCGCCGATGGTCTGGTTGAAAGGGCGCATATTCAATCTATCGCGGGAATCCGCCGCCGCCAGTGCCCCGGCTCCCGCAACGCATTCCGTACGAAACACAAATCGGAAAACGGGGCAATGATTCGAACAACCCCACGCAAAGCTAAGCCGTCGAAAATCAACATAGCCTTAACGTAGGCAATTGCACCCGTCGAGGGAACAGCCAATTGTGGCCGAAATGCCGCAAGCTGCGCCAAAAGCGTGTGATCCCGCCACTCACTGCCACCGCGGGGCCACCGCGTGCCTATAAGGCAATACCTTCGACCGGCTCACGTGACGAAATGACCTTGTCGATAAGGCCGAAATCCCTGGCCTCGTCGGCAGTCATGAAATGGTCACGGTCGAGCGTTTTTTCAATCTCATCGTAGCTCTTGCCGGTGTGCTTGACGTAAACCTCGTTGAGGCGGCGCTTCAGCTTGATGATGTCCTGGGCATGGCGCTCGATGTCGGAGGCCTGGCCCTGGAAGCCGCCGGACGGCTGGTGGACCATGATGCGGGCGTTCGGCGTGGCAAAGCGCATGTCCTTGTGGCCCGCCGTCAAGAGCAGCGATCCCATCGATGCGGCCTGGCCGATGCAGAGCGTCGACACGGCGGGCTTGATGAACTGCATGGTGTCGTAGATCGCCATGCCGGAGGTGACGACGCCGCCGGGCGAGTTGATATAAAGGTTGATTTCCTTCTTCGGATTCTCCGCCTCGAGGAACAGCAGCTGCGCGCAGACCAGCGTCGCCATGCCGTCCTCGACCGGGCCGGTGATGAAAATGATGCGCTCCTTGAGGAGCCGCGAGAAAATGTCATAGGCCCGCTCGCCGCGATTGGTCTGTTCGACCACCATCGGAACGAGGTTCATGTAGGTTTCGACGGGGTTCTTCATGGACTATCCCTTTTTGAGGATGGGATTCCGGCGCCGGAGATTTGCAATCGGGCAGAATCGGTTCTGGATCGTTATTGTGTAAATAGGATGCCGGCTCACCCTAGCGCAAGGCCGCCTCTCCTAGCCATCCGGTTAAGTCGAATCAAGGTTTCCAAACCAAGTTTCGCCCGTCGCCGTGCCGGCAGCCCTCTCCTGCCGCCGGAAGGGACGCTCATGCTTGGCCGTTGTTTAGCAGTTTCTTAACCGCATCGCTTAACGAAAAGCGGTGAAACCGCTTTTTCCAGCCGCGGCTTGCCCTACAATCCAACGTTGAACCCGCTTCACGCAGTTCAAACAGGGGGAGTGCGATGATCAGGAAAACTGCTTCCTTGGCTCTTACCGGCCTCGCCGTACTCGGCATGGCATCCGAAACGGCTGCCAGCGGACGCGCGGTTGAATGCTACGAGAAGGTCAACCGGCCGGCCGTCTACGACACGGTCTATGAGGACGTGCTCGTCAGTCCGGCCGGCCAGCAGGTGGAATACGAGGCGCCAATCTACGGGACGCGCGAGCGCGTAGTGCAGATCGCGCCGGCGCGCGTCAGCTACGAGATCGCGCCCGCCATCACCCGCACCATCTACCGGTCCGTGAGGGTCGACGACGGCGGCTATTCCTGGGAATGGCGCATCATCAATGGTCGCAAGGTCCTGTGCAAGGTCAGGCACAAGGCGCGCTATGAACGTGTGGCCGAGATCGTCGTGGTTGAGCCGGAACGCCGGCGGCGCGTTGTCCTCCCCGCCGAATACGAGAGCGTCGCCGAAGAGGTGCAGGTGCGGCCGGAGCAACGGCGCATCATCGACATTCCAGCGTCTTATCAGACAGTGGCGCGCCGCGTGGTGGTCAGGGAGGGCTCATCCAGCTGGCGGCGCGTGCATATTCCGAGGCATTGCCGATACTAGGCGCTCAGGCCGCCTCGGCCCTGAGCCATTTCTTCAGGCCGTCGACATCGCCATTGCCGACGCAGGCCGCAACCCTTCTGCCAACTGCCGCGCCGAACTTGTAGCCGTGGCCGGAGCAGGCCGAGACGACCAGGCATCTGCCCTTTTGGTGGGCCAGAAATTTCTGGTCGGCGGTGAAGGTGTAGGCGCAGGTGACCACCTCGGTGACCTTGTACTCCGCGATACGGGCAATCGGCGGCGAAAACAGGTTGCGGATCGCCTCACCCTCGCCCGGTACCGGTTGACGGTTCCAGTCGGCATCGCTGGTCGGTACTCGGTGCAGGCCTGAGCCGAACTTCATGCCGGCGCCGCCGGAGGGCGGGATCACGTAGCCGTCGACGGAGCCACCGACGTCGAGCACAACCGGTGCTGCCTGCCAGGCTGCCTTCAGGTCCACCGGCGGCTCGACATAGGCGAGCGCGGTGCGCCAGGTTTTCAGCTCGCCATCCAGCTCCGGGAACAGTTTTAGCACCCAGGCGCCGGCAGCGACGACGATCCGGTCGGCCTGCATCGTTTCGCCCCTCGCAAGCACGACATGTCCGGCGTCGGCGTCGATCTCGACCACCTTGCTGTTTTCGTAGACATTGGCGCCGTTCGCGCGCAGCCATCTGGTGAGGCCCGAGGCGATCTTGCGGCAGTGCAAGGCGCCACCGTCCGGTGAAAAATATGCATAGCGGAATGAACCGGGTTCTAGGAACGGCCAGCGGTCGACCGCGGCGTCCGGTTCGAACAATTCGAACGGGTAGTTCCCGGCTTCCATGCCTTCGCGGTATTCCTCGGCCTCATCTCCCGGCTCGCGCGAAATACAGATGAAGCCGCGCGGATCGAGATGGCTTTCGCCGAGATCGGCCCACATTTCGTCCCAGGCTTCATAGGCGTTGGTGATCAGCCGGCCGTAGCCCGTCCTGGCCCGATAGGCGCGGCGAATGATGCGATGGTGGTCGCCGGAGGCGGCGAGCGGATTGGGGATCGGTCCCTGCTCGACGATCGAGACGAGGTGACCGGCCTTGACCAGCGACCACGCCGTGGAAAGCCCGGCAATGCCTGCACCGACCACGATCACATTCATGAAAACCGTCCTTCCACAACCGCTTTGGTGGCTCACCTCACGGGAGGGCCAACATACGGTCTGGCACCAGACTGGCAAGCCTTGGAGCGCCGCGCGTCCTTCGACGCGCAAAGGACGCTCCAACACTTTGAAACTGCGCATGATCCTTTCCGAAAACCGATTCCGGTTTTCGGGGTCATGCGCTAATGGTCTGGCATGACCGAATTGAAGCCGCCCTACCTTGCCTTTGATCCAGCCACCCGCCGACTGCGGCTCGATCCGCACGAGCCGGCTTTTTTTCAGGACCCTTACGAAGCCTACGCTTACCTGCACGGTGCATCGAGCGCCATCTTCTGGGAAGAATTTGGTTTCTGGTGCTTTGGCGGCTTCGACGACGTCAACCGTCTGCTGCGCGATCGCCGCTTCGGCCGGCAGAACCCGGCCGGCATTCCGGACAGCCGGGGCATCGGCCAGGATCGCACGCATCTCAGCGCCTTCGACGGCATCGAGGCCAATTCGATGCTGGAGCTGGAACCGCCCGTCCACACACGGCTCAGAACGCTGGTCAACCGGGCCTTCGTCTCGCGCCAGGTCGAGCGGCTCAGGCCGCGCGTCGAGGCGCTGGCCAACGAACTGATCGACCGTTTCGAACCAGGGGAAGTCGACCTGCTGCCGGCGTTCGCAGCTCCCTTGCCGATCACCATCATTGCCGAGATGCTCGGCGTACGGGTCGACATGGGTCCGCAGCTGCTCGACTGGTCGCATCGGATGGTCGCCATGTACATGCATGGCCGCACCCGCGAGACGGAGGACACGGCCAATCGCGCCGCGCGCGACTTTTCGAATTTTTTGCGCGGCTACGTCGCCGAGCGGCGAAAGAGGCCGGGCGAGGATCTTCTGTCGCTGCTGATTGCGGCACAGGAGGATGGCCAGAAACTGTCGGAGGACGAGCTGGTATCGTCGGCGATCCTGTTGCTCAATGCCGGCCATGAAGCAACCGTCCACCAGACCGGCAATGCGGTGCGCTCGATCCTTGCGCAAGGCGGCGACCCGCGCCGCTTCTTCGCCTCACCGGAAGCAACAGCCGCGACGGTCGAAGAGTGCCTGCGCTTCGACGCGCCGCTGCACATGTTCACGCGTTATGCCTATCAGGAGGTCGAGGCTGGGCCTGGGATCATCGTAGGCCCTGGCGAGACGATCGGTCTGCTGCTCGGCATGGCCAATCGCGATCCCGTCGCCTTTACCGAGCCCCTCGCCTTCAGGCCGGACCGCGCCGACCAGAAAAACCTGTCGTTCGGCGCCGGCATTCATTTCTGCATCGGCGCGCCGCTCGCCCGGCTCGAATTGCAGGTGTCGCTGAAAACCTTGTTCGAACGCCTGCCGCAGCTGCATCTTGCCGAACAACCACGCTTTCGCGACAGCTATCATTTCCATGGGCTGGAAACGCTCGCCGTGGGCTTTTGAGGATTCGATCCGATAGGCTCAGCCGACAGGCGATCAAAGCTTGATCACATACTCCTTGCGAGTCGTTTCAAGCACTTCCCAGCTCCCCTTGAAGCCCGGCCTCAGCACGAAACTATCGCCGGCTTTGACGGTGCGCGCCTTGCCGCCGTCTTCGGCGATCACCGAAACCCCTGACAGGATGTGGCAGAACTCCCATTCATCATATTCGATGCGCCATTTGCCTGGCGTCGCTTCCCAAATGCCGGCATAGAGGCCGCCGTCCTGTTCCTCGACATTCCAGGTGCGGAATTTCGGATCGCCCGAAATCAGGCGATCCGGCGCGGGTGCGCCAAGTTCCGGTGCGACGGTGTCGACGCCGACGGAAAGAAATCTCGGCGTGGTCATGGCGATCAGACCTTGGCGAGAGCCTGTTCCAGATCGGCGACGATGTCGTTGACGTCCTCGATGCCGACCGAAAGCCTGACCGTGTCCGGCCCTGCCCCGGCATTGATCTTCTGCTCGTCGGAAAGCTGGCGATGCGTGGTCGATGCCGGGTGGATGACCAGCGACTTGGTGTCGCCGACATTGGCCAGGTGCGAGAACAGCTCGAGCGCCTCGACGAACTTGATGCCCGCCGCGTAGCCGCCCTTCAGCCCGAAAGTGAACACCGCGCCGGCGCCCAGCGGCGAGTACTTCTTCTGCAACGCATTGTTCTTGTCGCTGGGCAGGCCGGGATAGGACACCCAGGCGACCTTGGGATGGTTGGAAAGCCATCCGGCGACCGCCGCCGCATTGTCGCAGTGGCGCTGCATCCTGAGCGGCAAGGTTTCCAGACCGGTCAGGATAAGGAATGCATTGAACGGCGAAATCGCCGCGCCGATGTCGCGCAGGCCGAGCACGCGCGCGGCGATGGCGAAGGCGAAATTGCCGAAGGTCTCATGCAGGACGAGGCCGCCATATTCGGGGCGCGGCACCGACAGCATCGGATATTTGCCCGACTTCGACCAGTCGAACGTGCCGCCGTCGACAATGGCGCCGCCGATCGAATTGCCATGGCCGCCGATGAACTTCGTCAGCGAATGCACGACGATGTCGGCGCCATGCTCGATTGGCCGCAGCAGGTAGGGCGAGGCCAGCGTGTTGTCGACAATCAGCGGCAGGCCGTGCTTGCAGGCAATGTCGCCGATCTTCTCGATATCGACGAAGACGCCGCCCGGATTGGCCAGGCTTTCGATGAAGATCGCCTTGGTCCTGTCGTCGATCTGGCTCTCGAAGGTCGAGATGTCATTGGTGTCGGCCCAGCGCACCTGCCAACCGAAATTCTTGAAGGCGTGGCCGAACTGGTTGATCGAGCCGCCGTAAAGCTTTGTCGCTGAAACGAAATTGTCGCCGGGCTGCATCAGATTGTGGAAGACCAGCACCTGCGCGGCATGGCCGGAGGCGACCGCAAGGCCTGCCGTGCCGCCTTCGAGTGCCGCGATGCGCTCTTCCAGCACCGCCTGTGTCGGGTTCATGATGCGGGTGTAGATGTTGCCGAACGCCTTCAGCCCGAACAGCGAGGCGGCGTGGTCGGCATCGTCGAAGACAAAGGAGGTCGTCTGATAGATCGGCGTCGCTCGCGCCCCAGTCGCCGGATCCGGCTTGGCGCCGGCATGGACGGCGAGCGTGTTGAACCCGGGCGTGCGCTGAACCATGTCGATATTCCTCTCCTGCCCACTGATACGGCCGGCATTGTTGGCCGATCATTGGCGCGAATGCAAAGGAGAAAAATTCCAGCCGACTTGTTCCTTCGGTGCAACCGGCTCGGGCATCGCGGGCTGAGGAGAATGGATTTGCGCCTCGCAAAAGATTGGGCCGGCGTGGCTCCCCGCCACAAGCCTGCTTCGCCGGCTCGCCACCCCGCGAAGCCGCCGCCTTCTTCCATAAGCCATCCGTAAGTCCGGCTCTGTCAGCCTGCGCGTCGGCAGCAATTTACTGCCTCCGACCATGGCAACAACCATGGGACTCCCAAGCATCCGCTGATGGACAAAGGCGATTATTCAAGGAGTATCTCAATGACGCTGCTGATCAATCTGCAAAGCATCAAGTGCCTCAACGAGACCAACGAGCTTTCGGCTTCCGACGAAGTCTACGTCCTGGTGAGCGTGGCGAACATGCGCCCCACCGCGCCGGGACTGCCCGCCGTGCCGGACCTCCAGGTCTTCAGCTTCGGCATCTTCGAGGACATGGACGACGATGACGAGCATCCCGTCACCGTGAACGGGCAACCGTTCTGGGGCACGAACGGAACCCCTCAGCCCATCCAGAATCCGGCCGACGTGGCAATTGTCGTCTCGCTGATGGAGCAGGACAACGGCTCGCCAAATCAATACCGGAACCTGGTGAGCATCAGGGGGGCGGCCTCGCTTACGGCGTCGCTCGGTGACCCCGACCCGCGCAATCGCGCGGCGCGGCTAACCAGCGACATCGGCAGCGTGTTGAACGGCATCGACCTGCCGATCCCCTTCGCGCTCGACGACGACCATCTCGGCACGCAGGAGCTCAGGCTGGAGGGGGCAGACCTGATAGATTTCGGCGTCAGGGACCGGCGCATGATCATCGAAGGCGACGGCGGAACCTACGAGCTGATCTTCCGGATCACCTTCGTCGGGACGTTGCGCGACGTGCCCGGCGTCAAGGGCATCGCATCGCTGGCCCGCATTCCGGGAAGCATGGAAATCTGGTGGACCAGCCCCAGCGGGTCGATCGAGGTCGGCTTCTGGTACGACGGTGGCCGTTGGAACCGCTATCGCCTGGCACCGGACGGAAGTGCCGCGCCTGGCACCGCCATCGCCGCCGTCTCACGTATCCCGCAAAGCATGGAGGAATGGTGGATCGGCCCAGCTGGATCGGTCGAAGCCAACTTCTGGTACGAGGGGGGCCAGCCGACCCGCTATCAGCTGGCGCCGAACGGCAGCGCCGCTCCCGATGGCGGCATCGTAGCGGTATCGCGCATCCCGAACAGCATGGAGGTCTGGTGGATCGGTCCCAACGGCTCGATCGAGGCGGCCTTCTGGTACGAAGGGGGCCAGTGGACACGTTATCAGCTGGCACCGGACGGCAGCGCGGCGCGCGGCGGCAGTATCGCAGCCGTCTCGCGCATCCCGAACAGCATGGAGGTCTGGTGGATCGGGCCCAACGGCTCGATCGAAGTCGCCTTCTGGTATGAGGGCGGCCAATGGACGCGGTATCAGCTTTCACCGGACGGCAGCGCCGCCGTCGGCGGCACCATCGCCACGCTGTCGCGCATCCCGAACAGCCTCGAGCTCTGGTGGATCGGGCCGCACGGATCGGTCGAAGCCAACTTCTGGTATGAAGGCGGCCAGCCCACCCGCTATCAGCTCGCGCCGAACGGCAGCGCCGCGATCAATGGCGGCATTGCAGCAGTTTCCCGCATCCCTGGCAGTATGGAAGTGTGGTGGACGGGGCCGAATGGGTCGATGGAGGCCGCGTTCTGGTACGAGGGCGGACAGTGGACCCGTTATCAGCTCGCGCCGGACGGCAGCGCCGCGACCAATGGCGGTATTGCCGCGGTCTCCCGTATCCCGAGTAGCATGGAGCTGTGGTGGGTCGACGGCGGCGGACGGATCTCGGCCGCCTTCTGGTACGAAGGCGGACAGTGGACCCGGTACTAGCGATCGGCGGGCGGCACGATGAGGTTCCCGCTCTCCCAGATGCGGATGCGGGAACCTACTTCTGGCGAACGCCGAAACTCTGGAAACCCGGCCGCATCAGCGGCTTCTTCGACGACAGCACGCCGGAATTGACGCCGGTCCAGCCGATCTCGCCCGACAGCTTGCCATATTCGATCTTGGGGCAACGGTTCATCACCACCTTGATGCCGGCGGCTTCGGCGCGTGTGGCCGCCTCGTCATGGCGTATGCCAAGCTGCATCCAGATGACCTTCGGCAGCGGATCGAGCCGCAGCACCTCGTCGACAATGCCCGGCACGGCAGCGGACGCGCGAAACACGTCGACCATGTCGACAGGTCCCGGAACGTCGGCGAGCCTGGCAAAGGTCATCTGGCCTAGGATCTCCTTGCCGGCCTGGCCGGGATTGATCGGGAACACCGAAAAGCCCTTGCCGAGCAGATATTTCAGCACGAAATAGCTCGGCCGCACGTCATTAGCCGACGCGCCGACCATGGCGATGGTCTTCACCGAATTGAGGATGCCGGCGATATAGGCGTTGTCGTAAGCGTCGTGGTTCATGCCTCGTCCTCATACAGCGCTTCGGCGAAAAAACCATCTGGATCGTTGCAAAAATTGCGCATCATGCGGAAATGATCGGTGTCGTGAAAATCGGTCGGGTCGAGCCCGGACCGGCTGATGCGGAACAGCCGCGCGCCGGGACAGGCCATCAGCAGCGGCGAATGCGTCGCCATGATCACTTGCGCCGTGCCGGACTGGTCCATCCGCCGCAGCATCTTGAGAAGGTTCGATCTGGCGCGTCGGCGACAAGGCGCTTTCGGGCTCGTCGAGGATGTAAATGCCTTGCCGGCGGCAGCGCTCCTCGAAGAATCTGATGAAACCCTCGCCATGCGACCAGGACAGGAAGTCGGGCGGCGCCTCATGTGCGTCGATGGCAGCCTGATCTAGATAGCGGGCAACCGAATAGAAGGATTCGGCGCGAAAGAACCAGCCGGCGGTGACCTTCGGCAGCCAGTGGCCGCGCAACGTCGCCGCCAGCGCTGCGCCGCTCTTGTCGACGGCGCGGGAGTGATCGACCGGCATGTAGCCCTTGCCGCCGCCGGCTTCATCGTAGCCTGCCAGCGCGCCGATCGCTTCGAGCAGCGTCGATTTACCGGTGCCGTTCTCGCCGACGATGATGGTGATCGGCGTGGTGAATTCGAGCTCGAATTCATGGCGGTGAAAGATCGGCAGGTTCCAGGGATATTTTTCCCAATCGACGACCCGGCTGGGCTCGATCAGGATACGCTTCAGATAGGGTGCCTTCAGCCGCGTCAGTTGCTTGCGATGAGCCAGAGGGGAACCTCGTCAGGCCGGCAGCGAAATCGATCCGTCTTCCGCGATCGGAAAAGCCGGATTGTGCGCCACTTCCCAGACATGCCCGTCCGCATCGGCGAAATAGCCGTACCAGCCACCCCAGAAGGCCCGTTGCGCCGGCTTGACGATACGGCCGCCGGCCTTCTTGGCCAGCGCCAACACTGCATCGACCTCGGCGTCGGAGCGGGTGTTGTAGGCGAGGTAGACGGCCGACGGCGCGTTGCCGAAGGTCACGCCTGAATCCTCCTCGGCGCTTGGGCGCGGAAACAGGGCAAGGATGGCGCCACCCATCTGGAAGAAAGCAACGCCCTCGGTGATCCCGGCATGGCGGGTCAGGCCCATCGCCTCATAAAAGCGCGTGGCGCGGTCGAGATCGTCGGTGGCGATGGTGATGATGGAGATGCGCGGTTCCATATCCGCCTCCTATTCCTCCGGCCATTCCGGCTTGCGTTTGCCAATGAAGGCGCCAATGCCCTCTTCCGCATCGCGCGCCAGCATGTTCTCGACCATGACGCGCCCGGTGTAATCATAGGCCTCGGCCAGCCCCATTTCCGCTTGCTCATAAAAGGCTTCCTTGCCGATCTTGACGACCAAGGACGATTTGGACGCAATGGTTTGCGCGTATTTGGTGACAATCTGATTCAGATATTCGCGCGGCACGACGCGGTTGACCAAGCCGAATTCCTTAGCGGTTGCCGCTTCGATCGTTTCGCCGGTCAAAAGCATCTCCATGGCGTGCTTGCGCGAGACATTGCGCGACAGCGCCACCATCGGCGTCGAGCAGAACAGTCCAATATTGACGCCCGGCGTGCAGAAGGTCGCCTCGTGCGAAGCGATGGCGAGATCGCAGCTGGCGACCAGCTGCAATCCGGCCGCCGTCGCCAGGCCGTCGACTTCGGCGATCACCGGCTTGGGATGGCGAACGATCGCCTGCATCAGTGAAGCGCAGGCGGAAAACGTCTTTTCGAAGAAGGCCCTGCCGTGATCGGCATCGGCGCGGTGCGTGCTTAACTCCTTGAGGTCGTGCCCGGCGCAGAACACTTTGCCGGCCGCCCCAAGGACGATGACGCGGACGGACTTGTCGGCCTTGGCGCGGTCGAGTTCCGCCATCAGCGCCGCCATCACTGAAAGCGAAAGAGCATTGGCCGGCGGATTGGCGAGCGTCAGGCGCAACACGCCCTTATCCAGCCGGGCGGCGACCGGCCCTTCAGCAACGGCAGGCTTGATGGCGACGATTTCGGCCATGGGTCATTCCTCCGCGATTCCGGATCGGTGATGGACTAATCTAGTATGCGGGTCTCGCTTCGTCCAACACTCCGCCTCTGCCATAATGAATGGCTGTTGCCAGAAACGGCACGCTGCGCTCAAACAGGCAGGCACAACGAGAGACCGCCATGCCTGCTCAAAGCAATCTCAAGCCGGTGCTGACGGCTGCTGACGTCAACGCGCTTGTGGCGACTGTTTTCCCGCAGCTCAACGACCAGTTCACCTTCTACGAGGCGTTGGAGGTGTTTCCAGGCGGCTGTGTTGTGCGGCTCAATGCTGACGAGCGCCATTTGCGTCCCGGCGGCACCGTATCGGGTTCGGCGCTGTTCACGCTGGCCGACATAGGCGGTTATGTCTGCGTGCTCTCGCATGCCGGACCGGATGCACTTTCGGTCACCACCAGTCTCAACATCAATTTTGTCCGCAAGGCCGAGGCCGGGCCGATCGACGGCCATTGCCGCATCCTCAAGCTCGGCAAGAGCCTGATGGTGTTCGATATCGACATCGTCGCCGGCCCGGAGGGACACACGGTAGCGCACGCAACGGGCACCTATTCGATCCCGCCAAAGCGGATTGGAGATGTGGTAAAATAATACCTTGTGCTCAAATCATTGTTTTTGCTTGATTTTACCCCAGAGATGGCTTTTCACGCGCCTTGACGTAGTCGCCGCTCTCTCCTATAAGCCCTCACGGAACAGCGGCCCGCAAAGGCCGCCGTTTTGTTATTGGCGGCGGGCAAGTGCCTTTCGCCAATCCAAGCAACAAGAAACGCCTTCTTTTGAAGGTCCGAACCGAAAGCAACAATCCATGACAACCTTTTCGCAGAAGCCTGCGGATGTGGTGAAGAAGTGGGTGCTGATCGACGCCGAGGGTCTCGTCGTCGGCCGTCTCGCCACTGTCATCGCCAATCATCTTCGCGGCAAGCACAAGCCCACTTTCACCCCGCATGTCGACGACGGCGACAACGTCATCGTCATCAATGCCGACAAGGTGGTGTTCACCGGCAAGAAGTTCACCGACAAGGTCTATTACTGGCACACCGGTCACCCCGGTGGCGTCAAGGAACGCACCGCGCGGCAGCTGCTCGAGGGCCGCTTTCCCGAGCGTGTCGTTGAGAAGGCCGTCGAACGCATGATCCCGCGCGGCCCGCTCGGCCGTCGCCAGATGAAGAATCTCCGCGTCTATGCAGGCACGGAACATCCGCATGTCGCCCAGCAGCCCGTCGTCCTCGACGTGGCCAAGCTGAACGCCAAGAACAAGAAGGTTTCGTAAGATGGCTGAGCTTTCCTCGCTCGCAGAACTCGGAACTGCCACCGGCAACACCAACACCCAGCCGGCTGCACCCGTCCATGTCCAGAAGCTCGACAAATCGGGCCGCGCCTATGCCACCGGCAAGCGCAAGAACGCCATCGCCCGTGTCTGGGTGAAGCCCGGCTCCGGCAAGATCGTCGTCAACGACAAGGTGTTCGCCGAATATTTCGCGCGCCCGGTTCTGCAGATGATCCTCAACCAGCCGATCATCGCTGCCAACCGCGCCGGCCAGTACGACATCGTTGCCACCGTCATCGGCGGCGGCCTCTCCGGCCAGGCCGGTGCCGTGCGCCACGGCATCTCCAAGGCGCTGACCTATTACGAGCCGGCGCTGCGCGCCGTGCTCAAGAAGGGCGGCTTCCTGACCCGTGACAGCCGCGTGGTCGAGCGCAAGAAGTACGGCAAGGCGAAGGCCCGCCGGAGCTTCCAGTTCTCCAAGCGCTAAGCGCTGCGAAGCTACACAGAGTTCAAAGGCCGCCTTCGGGTGGCCTTTTTCTTTGTGCCGTTCCCGTGATGTCAGAGTTCATCGGCAATGCCTTGATGAAGTCGACGAACGCCCGCAGCGGCGCCGGTACGAGGCGCCGGCCGGGATAGTAGAGGAACGGCCCGGAGAAGCTCTGCCACCAGGGTTCGAGGACGGGTTCGAGTGCACCGCTCTCGAAATGCGGGCGAAGCCAGTCCTCGAACAGCTTCACGATTCCGGTGCCGGCGATCGCTGCATCAACGGCTAAATCGGCTGCTCCGCCGATCCCCACAATCAGTGGCCCCGTCGGATCGACCCGCACCACCTCGTCGTCGCGCTCGAACTCCCATGGCGTTATCGCACCGCTGGGAAAGCGGCCGCGCAGGCAGGCGTGGCCGAGCAGGTCGCGCGGGTGTTGCGGCCGGCCATGACGATCCAGGTAGGCCGGGCTGGCGGCGGTGGCGAAGCGCTGCACGCGCGGCCCGATCGGCACGGCGATCATGTCCTGTTCCAGCCGCTCGTCGTAACGGATGCCGGCATCGCAGCCGGCCGCCAGCACGTCGACAAAGCTCTCCTCGGCGATCACCTCCAGCCGGATACCGGGATAGGCGGCAAGGAACCGCGGCACGATGCTGGGCAGGACCAGTCGCGCCGCGCTGACCGGCACATTGAGGCGCAGCGAGCCGGCCGGCCTGTCGCGAAAGCCGTTCACCACGTCCAGCGCCGACTCCACCTCGGTCAAGGCTGGACCGAGCCGCGCCAGCAAGCCTTGGCCGGCCTCCGTCAGGACGACGCTGCGCGTCGTCCGGTTGAGCAGCCTGACACCGAGCTGCGTCTCCAGGCGGCGCACCGCCTCGCTCAAGCCGGACGCACTGCCGCCGCTGGCGCGTGCCGCATCCCGAAAACCTTTGGCGCGCGCTACGGCCACGAAGGCGTTCAGATCCCCGAGATCAATCTGCATTGTTCGTCATTCCGCACAGCCCGTGCGAATTGTACCCAATTATCGCGAGATCGGACACCGTCTATCTGTGCACCATTCCCTGAAGGAGAAAGACTATGTCCAGCGTCGACCAGTCCGGCACATTCATCCTCGGCGACCGCAAAGTCAGACGGCTCGGCTACGGCGCCATGCAGCTCGCAGGGTCCGGCGTCTTCGGCCCACCAAAGGACCACGATGCGGCATTGGCCGTGCTGCGCGAAGCCGTTGCGCAGGGCGTCAATCACATCGACACCAGCGACTTCTATGGCCCACACGTCACCAATTTGTTGATCCGCGAAGCGCTCGCACCCTATCGCGACGACCTCGTTATCGTCACCAAGATCGGCGCCCGGCGCGGCCGGGACGGAGCATGGCTGCCGGCCTTCTCGGCCGACGAGCTGACCAAGGCGGTGCACGACAATCTGCGCAATCTCGGGCTCGACGTGCTGGAGGTGGTCAACCTTCGAGTCATGTTCGACGCGCATGGCCCCGCCGAAGGGTCGATCGAGGCCCCGCTTGCAACGCTTACCGAGCTTCAGCGACAGGGCCTTGTGCGTCACATCGGGCTGAGCAACGTCACCGCTGCACAAATCGCCGAAGGCCGCAGGATTTGCAAGATCGTCTGCGTGCAGAACCAGTACAATCTGGCGCATCGGGGCGACGATGCGTTGATCGACGATCTGGCCCACGGCGGCATCGCCTATGTGCCGTTCTTCCCGCTTGGCGGCTTCAACCCGCTGCAGTCGTCGACCTTGTCCAAGGTCACCGCACGCCTCGGCGCCACGCGCATGCAGGTCGCGCTCGCCTGGCTGCTTCGCCGCGCGCCCAACATTCTTCTGATCCCCGGCACGTCTTCAGTTGCGCATCTCAGGGAGAACCTCGCCGCAGGCGATCTCGCGCTGCCGGAGGATGCGCTCGAGGCGCTAGAGGGCGTGGCGATGGCCGCTTGACCTGCGCACGAGGCGCGAGGTGCCGCCAGCCGGTGTTGGAGACTAGCGAAGGCGGTGATGAGCCAATCTCCCCCCTCGTGGGGGAGATGTCCGGCAGGACAGAGGGGGGCGCGAAGGATCGCCTGCCTCTTGTTGAACCCTGCGTGACAATTGACGCCAATTGCAATCTCAATCGACCCGATAGGCTGGAGGGACAGCGCCCCCCTCTGCCCTGCCGGGCATCTCCCCCACAAGGGGGGAGATTGGCAGCGCGACCGCCGCTCCTAGTTAATGCTGGCCGTATTCGCCGGCTCGGCCGGGCCGGCATAGGGCACGCGAAAACCGTTCGCCGCCAGCCAATCGATGGCGGCCTTCGGTTCGTCGGTCTGGATGATGGTGGCGCCGCGCTCGACCCAGAAGCCATAAGTCTCGCGCGGCAGGCTGGCCGCGACCGCCAGCTCGTCGCCGCGGCCACCGGCGAGGAAGCCACCCGGCTTGTTGACGATGGCATAGGTGTCGGCCCAGATGTGCCAGTCACCCCTCACCGCCAGCGCGCGCATGCGCGGGCTGAACAGCGGGCCGCCGGTCTCGGTCAGTGTCTCGGCGCCAGCCCGCCAATTGATCAGTTCGATCGCCCGCACCGGGAACGCCCGGCTGACTTTTTCGGCAAACATGGCGTCGTGAACCGCATCGTCGGCAATGATCGGCATGAACTGGAAGCCGCCGTCGATCGCGTCCATGGCGGCCGCAACCGTGGCGATCCTCTCCGCATCCCACAGGTTCTCCTTGACGATCACCTGTTCGGCCATGCCGAGGTCGCGCGCGACCGCGACCATGCCGGCGAGGCTTTCGGTATCGAGCTTATTGTCGAGATTGATGAGGATTCTGTCCCTGGTCGCCATCAACATTTCGCGCAACGTCGAGACTGTCTCGCCCGTAAAGGCGCCGGTGCCTTCGATCACCAACCGGCACGTCTTGAGTTCGGCCAGCGTGCGCTTGACCACCTCGCCCTTGCAGTTCGTGGTGCGGTCGAGCCAGCTGTCATGCATGACGACGAACTGTCCGTCCTTCGAGCGCCTGATATCGACCTCGACGATTTCGGCGCCCATTGCAATCGACGCCTCGACGGCGGCGATCGAATTTTCGGGATAGAGCGTCTTGCCGGCCTGCATGCCGCCGGCGCGGTGCGCGGCCACCATCACATGGTCGCGCCATTGGTTGGCGTGCTCGAACCGGTCGAGAATCTGCCTGGCGCGCGTTTCGCCTGCCGATGCATGGCCAAGGGAGGCCGCCAGCGCCGCGGAAAGCAGAAGGCTCAGCCAAGTCGTTCGCATGAGACAGGTCGTTCGCATGAGAATCGCTCCGTACCGGATCGACACCCGGTTAAGCGACGCTCGTGACAGCCTAGTGAACGAAGCCGGCTTCGCAAACGCTGGAAAATCAGGTTAATGCCGGCCGAAACGGCCGTAGCGGCTACTTTCGGTTGCTAACTAGGCAATCTCCGGGCCAGCCATGCGGGGCTCTCCTGGCAAGCAAGGATTTGTGACCGGGCCGAATAGCCATGTTCTTCCGAAGGGGTCGCAATTCTGAGAATTATGGCCAATAAGGTTGCGCGTCGACGCACAGGAGATCGCTTCATGCCGCCAAGGACCATCGATCACGCCTTCACCACCCGCTCCAGGACGGGCGCGTCGTTCGAGCCGACCTATGCCGGCGCGCTGTCGTTCATGCGGCGCAAATATTCGAAGGATGTGAAGGGCGCCGATGCGGTGGTGTGGGGCATTCCCTTCGACGCGGCGGTCACCAATCGGCCGGGCGCGCGTTTCGGACCGCAGGCGATTCGCCGCGCGTCGGCCATCCTCGACAACGATCCGCAATATCCGTTTTCGCGCGACCTGTTCGAACAGCTTGCCGTGGTCGATTTTGGCGATTGCCTGCTCGACAGCGGCAATCACCAGAAGACCCCTGCCACGATCGAACGCGAAGCGGCGAGGATCCTGAAATCCGGCGCCTTTCTGCTATCGCTCGGCGGTGACCATTTCGTCACCTGGCCGCTGCTCAAGGCGCATGCCGCCATCTACGGCCCGCTGGCCCTGGTGCAGTTCGACGCTCATCAGGACACCTGGCCCGACGACGGCAAGCGCATCGATCACGGCTCCTTCGTCGGCCGTGCGGTCAAGGAGGGCATCATCGACCCCGACCGGTCGATCCAGATCGGCATCCGCACCCAGGCGCCCGATACGTTCGGCATCAAGATCCTGTATGGCCATGAAGTGGAGGAAATGCGGGCGTCCGACATCGCCTATGCCATCGTCGACCGTACGGGCGGCAAGAAGACCTACGTCACTTTCGACATCGATTGCCTGGATCCGGCTTTTGCGCCCGGCACCGGAACGCCGGTAGCGGGAGGCCCGTCTTCGGCAAAGATCCTGTCGGTGCTGCGCCAGATCAACCAGGTCGATATCGTCGGCGCCGACGTCGTCGAGGTTGCGCCAGCCTATGATCACGCCGATATAACGGCAATTGCCGGCTCGATGGTGGCCATGCACTATCTCGGGCTGCTGGCGGAACGAAAGGCCCGGCTCGAGGAAATGAACCAGGGCAATCACAGCGTTGCCGGATTGAATCAGGCAAGCGGCATATAGCTAACAGGAATTTTGGCAGGCAATGAAACCGAAAATCTTCATCGACGGCGAGCACGGCACCACCGGTCTGCAGATCAGGGCGCTGCTTGCCGAGCGCGGCGACCTGGAAATCATCTCCATCCCGACTGAGCGCCGCAAGGAAACGGCAGCGCGCGCCGAGTTCCTCAATGCCGCCGATGTCGCGATCCTCTGCCTACCGGACGCGGCAGCCAAGGAAAGCGTTTCGCTGATCGCCAATGACACCACCAAGGTGATCGACGCCTCGACGGCACATCGCGTCGCCGAGGGCTGGGAATATGGTTTCGCCGAAATGGACAAGGACCAGGCGAAGAAGATCGCTTCGGCGAAGCGCGTCGCCAATCCGGGCTGCTGGCCGCAAGGACCGATCGCGACGCTGCGGCCGCTGGTTGCGGCGGGGCTGTTGCCAGCCGATTTTCCGGTCACCGTCAACGGCATTTCTGGCTATTCCGGCGGCGGCCGGCCAATGATCGAGGATTATGTCGCCAAGGGCGAGGATGCGTCGGAATTCCTGCCCTACGGGCTGACGCTGCAGCACAAGCACGTGCCGGAGCTCAGGACCTATGCCAGGCTTTCGCAGGATCCGATCATGCAGCCGGCAGTCGGCAATTTCGCGCAAGGCATGATCACGGTAGTGCCGCTGCAACTCGGCGGTCTCGACCATGTACCGACCGGCGCTGAGCTTCACGCGGCGATCGCCGACCATTTTGCTTCCATTGATCGTGGCGTGGTCGAGGTGGCGCCGTATCTGCATCAGGAACGCATGCCTGACATCGATCCGGAGATCTACAACGGCACCAACCGGATGAAGCTCTATGTCTTTGCCAATGACGACAGGGCGCAGGCGCTGCTGCTTGCCGTCTACGACAATCTCGGCAAGGGTGCCTCGGGTGCAGCCGTGCAGAACATGGATCTGATGCTCGGCCTCTGAATGGATGCGCCGGCATTTCCGAAGCGCTGGAAGGTCGGCGCGCCCGAACTCATCGCCGAAACCTTCAGCAGCCGCATCTGGAAGGTTGCTCGCGAGGACGACTCACCGGCAATCGTCAAGGATCTAAAGCCTTTCGACGATGTCGAGGACGAGTTGCGTGGCGAGCATTTCCTCGCCTGGCGACGCGGCGAAGGCGCGGTGCGGCTGCTCGGCCGCGACGGCCACCGCATGCTGCTCGAATACGCCGGCGACAGGATGCTGTCACACCATCTTGCCGAACAAGGCGACAATGCCGCCACCGCGATCGCGGCCGAGGTAATGGCAAGACTGGTCTCGCCGTCGAAGCACCCTGCCCCGCCGGATCTCCAGCCGTTGCGGACCCGGTTCTCCAGCCTGTTCAAAAAGGCCAAGGCCGATCGCGCCGCCGGCGAAAAGAGCCTGTATGTCGAAGCAGCCGAAATCGCGGAACGGCTGCTGTCCAATCCGCATGACGTGCGGCCGCTGCATGGCGACCTGCACCACGACAACGTCATGCACGGTCCGCGCGGCTGGCTGGCGATCGACCCGAAGGGCGTTCTCGGCGACCCCGGCTTCGACGCGGCCAACATGTTCTACAACCCACTCGACCGAGACGATCTTTGCCTCGATACGCGGCGGATCGGCCATATGGCGCAAGTCTTTGCCGCAACGCTCGGCCAGTCGCCGCCCGCGATACTGGACCACGCCATCGCCTATGGCTGCCTGTCGGCTGCATGGCATCATGAAGATCGCAATGCGGTCGACGAGGACCGCGAGCTGGCGATCGCCATGGCGATCCGGACGGTGCGGCTCAGCCTCTGAGAGCAATCTCGTGGGGCAGCGGATAAGCGCCCTTGGTGCCGCGCCAGTGCGCGGCGGCAAAACCCAGCAGGAACAGCGCGAATGCCTGATGCGTCAGGGCCATGTGCAGCGGCACATGCATCAATAGGGTGCCGATGCCGATCGACGCCTGCACCACGACAATCAGGAACAGCAGCGTCGCGCGTCGGGCATGCGTCGTGCCCGGCAGACGCCGGCGTGTCGCAATCATGTGCCAGAGCGCGACCGCGAAGATCGTGTAGGCGCCGACCCGGTGGATGAACTGCACCGTCTTCGGGTTTTCGAAGAAATTGCGCCATGCCGGCTCGAGCAGCAGCAGGTCGCCGGGGACCAGTTTGCCGTCCATCAGCGGCCAGGTGTTGTAGCTCAAGCCGGCATCGAGCCCTGCGACCAGCCCGCCGAGATAGATCTGGACCAGCGCCAGCAGCACCAGAAAGCCGGCCAGACGTTGCGTCGATCGGTCGGCGGCCGGTTCGGAGTGTGGGGCCAGTCCGCGCGCGACCACCATGGTCGCCGTGAAGATCAGCGCCGCCAGCGTCAGATGCGTCGCCAGCCGGTATTGGCTGACCGAAACCCGGTCGGCCAACCCGGACGCCACCATCCACCAGCCTATCGCGCCCTGCAGGGCGCCGAGAAGGAGGATGCCCGACAATTTCGTGCCGAGGCCGCGCTCGATGCGGCGCGTCGCCCAGAAGAACAGCAACGGCAGGGCGAAGACCACGCCGACACTACGCGCCAGGATGCGGTGCACCCACTCCCACCAGAAGATCGACTTGAACGCCTCGATGCTCATGCCCTTGTTGAGTTCGGCATATTGCGGGATCTGCTGGTAGCGCAGGAACTCCTCCTGCCACTCGGCATCATTGAGTGGCGGGATGACGCCGTGAATCGGCTGCCATTCGGTGATCGACAGGCCCGAATCGGTGAGCCTCGTAGCGCCGCCGACCACCACCAGCGCAAACAGCACGAGGAGCACGACATAGAGCCAACCACGTACCAGCGCGCGGTTGCGAAGGTCGCGATCGCGGGCTGCGAAAGGCACGGCATCGGATATGGCAGCAGCCATGGCTTTGTCCCGGCAGTTGAAGTCGCGGATTGGTGAACCATCGCAACCCGGCTTGCAAGACCGGACAGCGCGGCACGCCGTCGCGCCGTTTCTGGCGGGTTGCGCGTATTGGCTGTTCGGCTTAAGCGATAGCGATCAACGAGATCGCGTTATGCCCATTCGCCTGAAAAAGCTGATCGGAAGCTTCCTGCTGGTACTGCTGGTCGTCGTCTATGCGATGGTCGCCTCGATCGTGGCAGTCGCCCAATTGTCACAGTCCGGGCCGCTGGCGCACTTCATCTTCTTCCTGCTGAGCGGGCTTTTGTGGGTGCTGCCGGCGATGGGCATCATCAAATGGCTGATCCTGGAGCCGCGGCCGAAGGGCCGAGGCAACAGTTAGATCGTCACCACCGTCTTGCCGGCATTGGCCAGCGGCGTCGTCACGCCCGACAACATTGTTCGGATGTGGGCGACGCTCTGATAGCGGCCATTGACCGAAATGCGCGGCAGGGCATGCAGGAACCCGGCATGCTCGGCGCGGAGTATGCCGTGGCGGGTCGTCACGGCCGAGGCATAGCCGGCATCGCGGACAAGGCCCACCTCGCGACGGCCGACGGCGCTGGCATAACCGTAGGGATAGGCGAAATGGCGCGGCTCCTCGCCGAGTTTGGCCTGCAATATGCGCTTGACGTCGCCGATCTCATGCCGCGCGTCGCTCTCGGAAAGCCGCTTCAGATTGCAATGATTGACGCTATGCGCTCCGATCGTCACCAGCGGGTGCGCGGCCATGGTGCGGAGCTCGTCCCAGTTCATCAGCGTGTTCGGGCGCGAACCGCCCAACTCGATGCCGTTCGAACGCGCCAGATCGCGCAATACCGCACGCTGGTCCTGCTCGCGCACCTTCAGCGTCAGATGAGCGTGCAGACGCGCATTGGCCTGGACCTTTTTTCCTGGGTTCGAGCAATCGATCGTCACCGGGCCGTCCGGCGTCGTCAGCGTCAGGCGATCGCGCGCATTGACGATGTCCTCGACCACGTCCCACCACAAATCGGCAGCGCCATCGATCAGTCCCGGCGCGACGTAGATGGTGATCGGCGCGCCGTGCTTCTCCAGCACGGGCAGCGCCTCGGTCATGTTGTCTCGATAGGCGTCGTCGGCGGTGATCGTCGCGAACTGGCCGTCCTTGTCGCCAGCCTTGATGCGCTCGATTGCCTCGTCCAGAGTAACGAACGTGTAGCCGTTCGCCTTCATGTCGGCGATCACGATGTCGAGGAACCCAGGCGCGATGTTCAAGTGGCGGTTGACGCCGTTCGGCTTTTCCGGCGTCGCGGTGACCCGATGCAGCATCAGGATGGCGCCAAGGCCGCCGATGAACGGCTTGGCCAGCGGCGCAAGACCGGAATAGCGGGCGAGATTGAGCGCCAGTTTGCGGATTGCCTCGCCCCCGTCGATCATTCATTCACCTTTTGCGCCTAAGCTCATCAAGCATGGAATGCGCCTGCGCGGACCCCCAATCGCGACGAATACGCCCTAAGGATTGAGGTATGGTTGACGCCACCGCGTCATTTGACGGCAATCGGCTGGCAAGCAGCGAGGCGTCGCCGTGTGCCTTGCCGGCCGGCAAAGCCGGCCTGTCGACCTCGGTTGCCGATAGTGCGGCGCTGGCGGCGTACGCCGAATTCTGCCGTTCGGCGCTTTTTGCCCCGGCGCAGAGCGCAGGCTGGATCCTGAACTGGGCCGCACATACCGGCGCCGACGTTGTCGTTGCGACGCTGCGCGCCGACGACAGGCCGGTTTTCTCGCTGGCGCTGGAGGTCACCCGCAGCGGAGCATTCCGCGTTGCGCGCTTCATGGGCGGGCGCCATGCCAACGGCAATTTTGCCGCTGCCGACCTGCAATGGCTGGCGAATGCCGATATCGCGGCGATCCGTTCGATGCTGGCCGCGATTGCGAAGGCGCGGCGCGACATCGATCTTGTCGCGCTAGAGCGGCTGCTGCCTGATCTCGACGGCGTTGCCAACCCGCTCTCCGCCTTGCCGCATTTTTCGAGCCCCAATCTGTCGCTGGCCGCCGGTCTTGTCGGAGGGTTTGATGCACTGCTCACCCGCGTGAGCGGCAAGCGCAGGCGCAAGAAGCATCGCTCGCAGGCGCGCAAGTTCGAGGCCGTCGGCAGCTATCGTCGCATCGAGGCGAGGACTGCGGACGAGGTGAACAGGCTGCTCGACGCCTTTTTCGAGATGAAGGAATTCCGCTTCCGCAAGATGGGCATCGTCAATGTTTTCGGTGAAGCGGAGGTGCGCGCTTTTTTCCGCTCGCTGTTTGCCGAAGCGCTTCAAGAGGAAAACCCGTGCTTCGTGCTGCATGGGCTGGAAGTCGCCGGCAAGCTTCGTGCGGTCACCGGGTCGAGCCGCTCGGGCAAGCGGCTGATCTGCGAATTCGGGGCGATCGCCGAGGACGACCTCGCACACACCAGCCCCGGCGACTTCCTGTTCTTCGAGAACATCCTGGAAGCCTGCGAGACGGGTTTTGAAATCTATGATTTCTCAGTCGGCGACGAACCCTATAAGCGATTGTGGTGCGATATCGAAACGCAGCATTTCGAGGTGCTGGTTCCGCTGACGCTGAAGGGCCGCGCGCTGGCGCTTGCGCTCAGGCACGGCGCAAGCCTGAAAGCATTCATCAAGCACAGCCCAATGGTCTGGAAGCTGACCAAGCTGCTGCGCCGCAAGGCTGTGGGACAGACAGCACCGGCCGCAGGCGAAGACGACAGCTGATTTCGATTTGAGAAAACTGCCTCAGGCGGCCGAGCGCCGCCCCGGCATTGGCCCCGGCGCCACATGGCCGATTGGCGTGACCAGCGTCAGGTCGGGATAGCCGCTCTCGATGAGCGCGACTGCGGCTTGCGTCACCTCGTCGTCCGGCTCCAGCATGGAGAGCAGCACCTCGGTGCCCTCGCCCACTAGGCGGCTGATGCCTTGCGCGTCCGCTGGCCCGCATTCGACAACGACCAGGTCATAGGCGGTGGTCAGCGACTGCATGATGATCGGCAGCCGGTCGGCGGCGCGCATGGCACGGACCGGATCGGCTGTGCCGACGGGAATCACGTGGCAGTCCGAATAGAGATCGGGGTGGATCACATCGCTGAACTGCGCTTGCGAGGCGAGCAGATCGGTGATGCCCGGAAACAGCCCGCTGTCCAGCATCGGCCGCGAGGCAGCACCCGAAGCGGTGAGATCAAGCAGCAGCACGCGTAGCCCGGCGTCAGAGACTGCGCGCGCCACCAGCACCGCCGAGGCAGCCGCCTCGTCGCCTTCCGGCGACACGAATATGGCGCGGGCGGCACCGGTGGCGATCAGTTTTTCCGCGGCCTTGTCGATGTCGACCTCACCGAGGGTGGAACGTGCCGGTTCAATGTCTGCAGCAGCCATCTCAGAGTACTCCGGTTCGATTTTCTCGGCAGCCGCTTCCGCCACGGCGACGGGTTCCGGCTCCAGTTTGGTTTCAGTGACACTGTTGTCGGACTCACCGAGCTGGTCGATCACGGCGACTGCCGGTTCGGGCCGGGCAACCGGCGGGCCGGGCTCGGCCACTACGCGTTCGGCCTGGACAGCCGGCATCGCAACCTGCTCGATGCGTTCGAAATGGGCACCGGCGGCCGGACGCATGGCGCGGCCGGAAAACAGTTCCTGCAGCAACGTGACGATCGCCATGAGGAGCAACGAGCCGACAAAGGCCGCACCGACAATCGGACCAATCTTGGGGAAATAGGGTTCGGTCGGCGCCCGGGCCTCCGAAAATAGGCGAGCGTCGACAGGCAGGTAGTTACGATCCTTGCGTGCGGCCGCCTGGAGATAGCTGGACGAGTAGAGATCGAGTTGCTGGCGCTTGGTCGCGGCATCGCGCTGCAGGGCATCGAGTTCCACCTGCTCTTCGCCGGCGCGGGCGGACGCCGCCTTCAGGGTGTTGACGTCGGCCACGAGTTGAGCCTCTCGTGCCTTCGCCGTCTCGGCCTGCGCCATCAGACCCTTCATGATCTTTTCCGCTTCGTTGCGGATCTGGCGGTCGAGATCGGCGAGCTGCGACTTCAGCGCACGGATGCGCGGATGATTGTCGAGCAAGGTGGTGGAAAGGTCGGCGATGTTGTTCTTGAGTTCGACTTGCCGCTCGCGCAGGCGCTGGATCAGGTCGGAAGACAACACCTCTGGAACGGCATCCAGCGAGCCGCCATTGCGCAACGCCCTGCGCACACTGTCGGCGGTCGCTTCCGCCGAAGCGCGGTTGGCGCGTACCCGTGACAGTTCGCTCGACAATTCGGACAGCTGCTGGGTGGCAAGCACCGAATTGTTGCCGCCCATCAAAAGATCGGACTGCGCACGGAATGCGGCAACCTTGGCCTCCGCCTCCTTCACCCGGTTCTGCAGGTCCGCGATTTCCGGCGCCAGAAAGTCGGTGGCGGCGGAATTCGATTCGAGCTTGGCGTTGCCCTTGGAGGCGATATAGGCGTTTGCGATGGCGTTCGGGATTGCGGCGGCAAGCTGTGGATCCTCTGACGAGAACTCGATAGCGATCGCGCGGGTTTTTTCAACGCCATAGACGTTGAGCTTGTCATGCATTGCGTCCAGCACGCGCTCTTCCAGCGGAATCTCGAAGGGATCGCTTTTCAAGCCAACGAGGACAAGGGTGCGGCTCAGCGCCGACATCTTCAGCGCCTCGTCGAATTCGGGCAATTTCGCGAGGTTGAGCTTCGCCGCCACCTGTTTGAGGATGTCAGGGGACGAAATGATCTGGACCTCGGTGGCCACAGCCTCTTCGTCGGGAATCGACCGCTCGTTGCCGTTGGCACCGGCTGGCCGCGTGAACTCCGATTCTCGAGGCCCGATCTCCAGCTTGGCTGCCGCCTTGTATTCGGGCGTTGCAAGCCAGGCGAGCGCAAAGGCCAGGCCGGTTACAGCCAGCGCGACGACAAGGATGCGCAGCCAGTTTCGCGCCAGGCTGGCGAAAAGCTGCCTGAGATCGACGTCGACATCTGCGGCCGCGGATTGAACGGACATGCATCCCTGCTCCGGTACTGAGTCAGCATGCACCGTAAACAACTATGGTAACTCAGCCGTTAATAACGCGGTAAGCACCTGTTAGGCTCTGCTAACAAGCCGCAAACAAGAGGCTGAAAACCATCTGCATTTGTCGATCGGGCCCGCATCGGCCGCGCGCCTTTACCGGCCATTAACCCTAACAGGATGATAACCGAGCTCGATCGTTAAGGTTTGCCGCAGAGTCGCCGGCTATTCAAAGGTACGTGTCCGCTCATGAAAAGCACTGCTCCCCTTTTCCGCGCGCTGCTTGCCGTATCGATGCTTTCGGGCTGCTCAAGCTACCGGCCGACGCCGGCCGCCTTCCATGAAGTGCTCGACCAGCCCTATCGCCTCGGTGCCGGCGACCGCGTCCGCGTCACCGTGTTCGAGCAGGAAGGATTGACCAACACCTACAGCGTCGACCAATCCGGCTATCTCTCGCTGCCGCTCGTCGGCAACGTGCCGGCGCGCGGCCACACCGCCCAGCAACTCGAGGGCGAGATCGCCGAGAAACTGCGCCAGGGCTATTTGCGCGATCCTGACGTTTCGGTCGAAATCGATCGCTACCGGCCGATCTTCGTCATGGGTGAAGTGGGCGCGGCGGGCCAATATTCCTACGTTCCGGGCCTGACCATGCAGAAAGCCATCGCCATCGCCGGCGGCTTCACGCCACGCGCCAACCAGGAAAGCGTCGACATTACCCGCGACATCAACGGCAAGGTTATAACCGGACGCGTGGTGACCTCCGACCCGCTGTTGCCCGGCGACACAGTCTATGTTCGCGAACGCCTGTTTTGATGTGCTGACCAAGTGGCGGACACACTCAGGATCGTCCACTGCTTTCGCTCACCCGTCGGAGGCATCTTCCGGCATGTGCGCGACCTGACCGAGGCTCAGGTCGCCGCCGGCCATGCCGTCGGCATCGTCTGCGATTCGACGACTGGCGGCGATTTCGAGGAACGGCTGTTCGAACAGATGAAAGGCAGCCTGGCGCTCGGCATTCATCGCACACCGATGCAGCGGCATGTCGGGCCAGGCGATCTCGCTTCGGCCCGACGCACCTATAGGATCATAAAAGAATTGCGGCCGGACGTGCTGCACGGGCATGGCGCCAAAGGTGGCGCCTATGCCCGTCTGTTCGGCTCATTGTTGCGGGTATCCAGGTCTCGCGTAGCCCGCCTTTATTCGCCGCATGGCGGCTCACTGCACTATGACGAAACCACGGCGATGGGGAAGCTGTTCTTCGCGCTCGAACGCTTCATGGCTCGCTTCACCGATTGCCTGCTATTTGTTTCCGATTATGAGCGGCGGACTTATCGCAGGAAGGTCGGCGAGCCGCCCATTCCGAACGCTCTCGTACACAACGGCCTGCGCGCCGCCGAGTTCGAGCCGGTGCAGACCGAGCACAATGCCGTCGACCTCCTCTATATCGGCATGATGCGCGACCTCAAGGGCCCGGACATCTTCATCGATGCGCTGGGGCGAGCCGCAACACGGCTCGGTCGCCCATTGAAAGCGCTGATGGTCGGCGACGGCGACGACCTGCCGCGCTATCGCGCCAAGGTAGATCAGCTCGGCCTCGAGGTCAGCTTCCTGCCGCCGATGCCAGCCAGGCTCGCCTTCACGCTGGCCAAGCTGGTCGTCGTTCCCTCGCGCGCGGAAGCCATGCCTTATATCGTTCTGGAAACGCTTGCCGCCGGCAAGCCGCTAATCGCGACGTCGGTCGGGGGCATACCGGAAATCTTCGACACCGGCTCCCCTGCCCTGATCCGGCCCGACCCGCGCGAACTTGGCGACAAGATAAGCGCCGCTCTGGCCGATCTCGACGCCTACAAAGGCCTGATGCCCGGTGCCGCCGACCTCAAGGCACGGTTCGGCGCGGATGTAATGGCCGCCGAAATCGAAAAGGCCTATTTCGCCGCGCTCAAACAGTAGAGCAACTGATATCCACTCGGCTGCAAAAGGCCCCCGGTGAAAGCGTCTCCAAAGCCATCTGTTGTTTCAAGGGTTTCTTAGCTCTCTTTTGCTATTCACCTGAGGGAAACCTACGGACGCCCCATGAACGAAATCGACCCCGCGCGCCGTTTTTCGCTAGACGCGGTGCGCAAATTCGACGCCCCTGCCGAGAACAACACGGCCGGCGGCATGAACGACGTTGCCCGCCAGGTCGCCTCGCAATACCGGCGCGATACGATGTCGCCGATCATGGTCAGCGGCGTCCTGCGCATGGCGGAATTCGCGCTGCTGTTGGTGTCGGGTCTTGCCGTCTATTTCTACTATGTCGGCTTTTTCAGCTATCTTGCCTGGCAATACTCGCTGACGATCGCCGCCACCTCGTTCCTCGCGGTCGTTTTGCTCGACGTCACCGACTGCTACCAGATCGTCGCGCTGATGCGGCCGATCGCCAATTTCGGCCGCCTCCTACTGGTCTGGGCTGGAACCTTCGCCTTGATGGCGCTCACCGCCTTCACCATGAAAATGTCGGAAGACTATTCGCGCCTGCTCTTCGGCACGTGGTTCGTTATTGGCTTCGTGCTGATCCTGGGTCTCCGGCTGGTGATGTCGAAGCTGATCCGGCGCTGGGCGCGCGACGGGCGGATGGAGCGCCGCGCCGTCATCGTCGGCGGCGGCAAGGCGGCGGAGGTGCTGATCCGCTCGGTCGAAAAGCAGCCCTACAACGACATCCGCATCTGCGGCATCTTCGACGATCGTGGTGACAAGCGTTCGCCGCCGGTTGTCGCCGGCTATCCCAAGCTCGGCACGATTTCCGAGCTCATTGAATTTGCCCGCATCGCACGCATCGACATGCTGATCGTTTCGCTGCCGCTGACCGCCGAATCGCGCGTGCTGCAACTGTTGAAGAAGCTGTGGGTGCTGCCGGTCGACATCCGGCTGTCGGCGCATTCGAATGCGCTGCAGTTCAGGCCGCGCGCCTATTCCTACATCGGCTCGGTGCCGATGCTCGATATCTTCGACAAGCCTATCAACGACTGGGATTCGGTCGCGAAACGCGCCTTTGACATCGTCTTTTCGATCATCGGCATCATCGTGTTCTCGCCGGTGATGCTGGCGACCGCGATCGCGATCAAACTCGACAGCAAGGGCCCGGTGCTGTTCCACCAGAAGCGGCACGGCTTCAACAACGAAATCATCGACGTCTATAAGTTCCGTTCGATGTACACCGACAAGGCGGACCCGACGGCGAAGCAGACCGTGACCAAGAACGATCCGCGCGTCACCCGCGTCGGCCGCTTCATCCGCAAGACCTCGATCGACGAATTGCCGCAGTTCTTCAATTCGCTGTTCGGTTCGCTGTCGCTGGTCGGGCCGCGCCCGCACGCCATTGCCGCGCAGTCGCACAACCTTCTCTACAATGAGGTGGTCGACGGCTATTTCGCCCGACACAAGGTCAAGCCCGGCGTGACCGGCTGGGCTCAGATAAATGGCTGGCGCGGCGAGATGGACACCAACGAGAAGATCCGCATGCGCACGGAATACGACCTCTATTACATCGAGAACTGGTCGCTGTTGTTCGACCTGAGAATCCTGTTCCTGACGCCGATCCGCCTGCTCAACACGGAAAATGCGTATTGAGCGCGACGGCCTACGAATTGCCGGCGGCGGCGGTCAACGCCAAGCTCATTGCGCTGATTGCGTCAGGGGCAGTTTTCCTCGGCGTCTTCCTGTCCGGTTTCGTTATTGCCGAGCCGGCGCCATACGACCTCTATATGATCGGGCTGATCGTGGTGTGGCCCTTGTTCGGCATGCGCATACAGCGCGCGGCGGTGCCACTTCTGGTGCTGCTGATGATCATGAACATCGGCGGAATGATCTCGATGACGCAGATGCCGGACCTCGCCGCCACGCCGCTCTATCTCGCCGTCTCGCTGTTCCTGACCCTCACTGCGGTTTTCTTCGCTTCCGTAACGGCCGTCCAGCCCAGTCTCTACCGCGTGATCTTCGTCGCTTATGTCGTGTCGGCAGTGCTGACTTCGCTGGTCGGCATAGCCGGCTATTTCCATGCCTTTCCAGGAGCGGAGATCTTCACCAAATACGACCGTGCCGCCGGCGCCTTCCAGGACCCGAACGTGTTCGGGCCGTTCCTGGTGCTGCCGGGCATCTACCTGCTCTATCTGCTGCTTACCGGCTCGATCGCGCGCATGCCTCTATTGGCGGTGCCGCTGCTGATCATCACCGCCGGCATCTTCTTTTCTTTTTCGCGCGGCGCCTGGGGCATGTTCGCCGTTTCGGCGATCCTGCTGACCGGGGCCTTGTTCCTGCAGAGCGCCAGCGGCAAATTCCGGCTGCGCGTCGTCGTCATGACCATCGCCGCCGTCGGACTGCTGGTCATTGCGATGATCGTCATCCTGCAACTGCCTGGCGTGGCGGAGATGTTCTCGAATCGCGCGCAACTCGAACAAAGCTACGACACCGCCCGCCTCGGCCGCTTCGCCCGCTACACGATCGGCTTTCAGATGGCGCTGGAGCATCCGTTCGGCATCGGCCCGCTCGTATTCGGCAAGATGTTCGGCGAGGACACGCACGACATCTGGCTGAAGATGCTGATGGATTACGGGTGGCTCGGCTTCGTGTCGTTCCTGACGCTGACGTGCTGGACGATCGCCGCCGGCTTCCTCATTCTGCTGCGCGACCGGCCCTGGCAGCCTTATCTACTATGCGCCTATGTCGCCTTCATCGGCAATATCGGGCTCGGCACCTTCATCGACATCGACCACTGGCGGCATGTCTACCTGCTGCTCGGCCTGATCTGGGGCGCCATCGCGCTGGAATACCGCCATCAGTGGCAGTTGCGGGCGGCGCGGCGCCCGCAACCTCCGTTGCTGTTGCTTCAGGCCGGACAGCAGCCGAATTCGGTTGACCGGACCCAGTCTATCACGATACATCGCGACCGGTCCGGAGTGTAGCGCAGCCCGGTAGCGCACTTGACTGGGGGTCAAGGGGTCGTCGGTTCGAATCCGGCCACTCCGACCATTAAATCCAAAGGCTTAGCCAGTTCCCCCAACTGGCCATACAGAATAGCCGCATTGCAGCCAGCGCAACACGATTTCGACCAAGGGCTTCGCTCGCCAGGTCAATGTGGAATAGCCCAAACCAGCATGCAAAAAGCTCGCGCCTTCCGGGAGAAGGACGCGGGCAGATCGGTGCAACCCGATCTGGCAGCAATTCTTATGAGGAGGGACTTGCTGCGTTGAGATGAACCGTCGCGCCGGCCGGGTTGTTCCATCGAGTAAATAAAAACCCGCCGCACATGAAGTACGGCGGGGCCGATCAAGCGCTGTTGCACCAGGCGGGGGACTCGGGTGGGCGGGCTTGCCAGGTGCGCGCGGATCAAGTCGACATTAGGCGCATGAGCGGTAGCGCGTCCACCAACCGGCGGTTGGAACGAACTGGTTCAACGCCGGCGGCCGGCTTGGCCTGAAACTTTTTCAGGGCGGCAGCGACGGGGTCAGGAAAGTCGAGCAAGCGCAACGTGCCCGGCCCTCGTTGCTTGCGGGAATGCCGGAAGGATCAATGGCAGCAAGCATGAAGAACCCAACCTGGATGCTGGCGGCCTGGGAACGAAACGTGGCAACTCACCCCGCCGGTTTCCGTGAGGACGCGAGCGCATCGTCCGCTACCGCGATTGGCGGCTGAACGCAAACAAGCCCGCCGCTTTTTCGGCACGGCGGGCTTCAGGCAGAAAATCAATCGTAGATCTTAACAATTTTGCGGGTACCTGGATCAACCAGGACGGTTCGTCCCTCGACGACTACATAGCGGTACTGAACGTCCGGCACTTCGTAAAGCTCGACTGTGTCGGGCAGAGCGGTGCCAATGTTGAGCTCAACACCGGGAAGGCTCAGGGATGCTACCGGCTTCTTCTTTACATACTCCCGGATCACCGTGTCTTGCTCAGGCTGAATGATGACGTCCTGAGCAGCGGCGGTTCCGATACCTACGAAAAGAAAGATTCCTGTCGCAGCAGATAAAAGTTGCTTTCCCATATAGCAATCCTCCAGCGAGGCAACCTTCCGCTACGGTGCTTGATGCTTCCGTGCGGGGCTACTTACCTAAACGAGCCGAAAGACTTGTTGTTCCGCTGGCGGTGGGCGAACTCCGGTGCCATGGCCATGAGGCCGCCTACAAACAAGCACCTGCTCAAGGCTTAGTTTCTTCCCGGGGAGGAGCTTTTGGGTCAGGACAATCAGGATAGGGCAATTCTTCACACGGAGAGGGCCTGTCGCCAACGCTGCCATAATGTTCCACGAGTTTTGCGAAACCGTAGGCGAAGGCGAAAAGAAGCATTAGGACAACCGCTATACGGACGGCCATACCGTATTGTAGCAGGATCCTCCCATTGGAGCGCGGGCGGCGTTTTTAATACGTTCGAATGTTGAGTTCGAAAAAGGTTGGCTCTAGTTGAATTGCCGTCGTCCGCAGTTGTAAGGGCGAGCGGACGCTTCGAAGATGACACGCCCTTTCGGCCTTTTCGGGAGAGATGCAATGTCGCTTCAAGGAGCTACCTGTCCTGCCGAGCTGACCATGTTGGCCAAAGCACTTGATGCCCGATGCCGTGAACTAGGCCTCGCTGACGGCGATCCAGGCAGAGAAGTGCTCGGCCGCAGGGTGATGGATTTGTTCGAAAGTGGTCAGCTCAGCGCCGAAGATTTGAGACTGGCTCTGAGCGGCGAGATTTTTTACGCCAAAAATCCTCCGGCCGGAGGCAGTGGGTTTTGATACGGCAAGCGGCTATCCGCGCAACCATTTGAATTATTGGTCCAGCGTAGGCTTCCGTGCACGCAAGGGCGCGCGTGAACAAATGTGATTTTGCGGTCGGTGCCAGACGGGCTAATCTTCCCAACGAATATCCAATGAAAGAGGAGAATGATCATGAAGACATTCCTCGCAACAGCCGCCGCACTGACCCTGTCCATATCCGCTGCCTCTGCGGATTGCCCCGCGCATTCAAAGGTCCAGGCATCGGTCGACACGCAGACGAGGACAGCGAGCGTCGAGAAGGCCGATATGTCGACAGCCGCGGACGCTCAGACGATCAAGAAAGAAGAGCCACAGAAGACCGAATAGCGGTAACGCTCACCGGATCCCACGACCCGGATAAAGGGCTACTGGCAGACATCCACCCACTCGGCGTCGACGAGTTCGGCCATGCGTTGCGGGCTGAGCCGGACGGCGGCGTTCGTCGCGCCTGCGGCGGGGACGACCTCGTCAAAGGCGCGCAGCGAGACGTCGCAGTACACCGGGAGCGGTGCCGGTAGGCCGAACGGGCACACCCCACCGACGGGATGACCGGTCGCGGCGAGCACCTGCTCGGCATCCAGCATTCGCGCCTTGCCGCCGAACCGGTCCTTGAATTTGCGATTGTCCAGCCTGGAGATGCCGCTGGCCACGATCAGCATCGTCTGGTCGCCGGCGCGCAGGCAGATCGTCTTGGCAATCTGCGCCGGCGCTACGCCATGCGCTTCGGCAGCCAGAGGCACCGTCGCCGAGCTGGCTTGCGTAACGATGACGTCGATTTCGGGCGCGTGGGCGACGAAGAAAGCGCGAACGGATTCGAGGCTCATCTCCGGCGATTTCCGTCTCGCGTCGCCGTGGCGGCCGGCAAGTCCGCTACGTGGCCGGAAAAACGAAGCCCGCCAGGGCAACCCATGGCGAGCTCGTCGAATAAACGCATGGCACGCCGCTACGACACGGACCGCCTTTTCGCAGGCAACACGGCTTCGTCGAACAGAGCGCTTTCCGGAAGCTGAAGCGCGGAGGCAATACGCCGACGTTTCGAAGGATCGGCATCCTTGCCGCTTTCGATGTCGGCAATCTCATAGGCTGCCAGCCCGCACGCCAGGGACAGCTCTTCGATGCTGTATCCACGGGCTTCCCGGGCGGTTCGGACGGCACTGCGTTCAGGCGTAACCGCGCTCGCCGCCAATTCGGAGTAAGGTTCGCGTTTTGCTATTTGGGGCATTGGCAACTCCGTGGGATGAAAGAGTTAGATCAAATCATGTTGTTGCCTGAGACGATCGGGAGAATGCCCGCTCGCCGGTGATTTGCCAAGCATCAAAGATAGCGTCACGGCATCGTGAACCGACGCCGGAATGAATGGCGGATGCCGGCGCGCTCATATCTGGCTTGATCGTCGGCAGACACAGTTCGGAAACAAAATTCTACAGGCCGGAAAAACTGCCGAAAAACTCCAAGGCGATAGTCCTGACCGCAGTGCTCGAGTCACCGACCTGAATCGGTGACGCTCAAATTCGCCCTGCGCAAAAAGGAAACGATGTCATGAAGAAGTCTCTTCTCTCCGCCCTTGGACTTGCAATCGCACTTGCCCTTTCGATGCCGATCATCGGCGCGAGCAGCGCGAGTGCAGCGACGATGCACACCACCGTCAAGAAGCATCACCGCCATCACTACCATCACCGCGTCCACCACTATCGCCATCATCACAAGAAGGTCGTGGCGAAGAAGTACTGAAAACGCCTTGGGACAGACAGCCGGCAAGCAGGCGTTCTTGGTCTTTGATCAAGGGCGGCCAGCTTGCCGGGTTTGCCGCGTCGACGAAATGGCGGCGGTCCCGCTGACCACCGCATTTCCTCTACCTTGAACGCGCTCGCGGCGCTTTTTGCTGCCGGCCACCGAGGAAGAGACTGGCGACCAGCCCGACCAGAACCAGCCCGACAGCGGCCGCCGTCGCCGGGTGATCACGGGCGGTCTTCTCGATCGCCCGACCTTGCCTTCTGATTGCCGGCAAGGTGTCGCCGAGACGCTCGGCGATATCCGAATAATAGTCCGACGCAGTATCGCGACCGTCTTCGTAATAGGCGCCGCCCCGCTTCAACACGGCTTTCTTCAAAGTGGCCAGTTCCCTGGTCAGGGCGGCGACCTGCTTGTTCAGATCGGTCTCGGAGATGCTCGAAAGCGATGCCATGACGTGGTTCCTTCATCTGCAGAAGGAAGCCTAACGCATGACCCTGAAGACCGTTCCGGTCAGTCCCGGCGGGCTCTAGCGAACCTGATCGAGCAGGCGCTTGCATTCCAGCAGGTCGAACAGCGCCTCCTGCAGCAATGCGCGATTGTCACGGGAAAGTTTTGACGTGTCCGGTGGAACCGGGCCTTCCTCGTCGGTCTTGCCGATGCCGAAAAAACGACGGCTGGGTTTCACCCTCGGTTGGCCGACCAGCATCTCGTCGTCCGGGCCGCGCGGCTGCGCCGCTTGCGTCAGCGGTACCGCGTCAGCCTGCCGGCGCTGCGAGATCGCCTCGACCGCCGCCATGTCGCCATTGCCGACGGCGATCAAAAACTGGTTGCCGTTCTCGCGCAACAGCTTCTGTACGCCCTTGATCGTATAGCCCTGATCGTAGAGCATGTGGCGAATGCCCTTGATCAGCTCGACGTCCTGCGGCCGGTAGTAGCGGCGGCCGCCGCCGCGCTTCATCGGCTTGATCTGGTTGAAACGCGTCTCCCAGAAGCGCAGCACGTGCTGCGGCAAATCCAGATCCTCCGCGACCTCGCTGATGGTGCGGAAAGCATCGGGGCTCTTGTCCATGGGCGAATCCTCACGCTAGAGCATGATCGCGAAAGGCGGGGACCGGTTTTTGGGCAACATCACGGTAAAACAAAGAGAGCAGCTTTTCCGTCCACCGGGGCGGATCACACCCAAATACCGATCCGGCCTGCCGAATCGCATCTTATTTCAGCGGTTTATGAAACAATATTCAAGCCCGGCGTAAAAGCAGGCTTCGTTTTTCAACCGAAGCCTGAAGCATGGATTCTCGGCAAGGGAGATCGGGAATCTACTTGCTGCCCTTGGCCTTGCTGTTTTGATGGGAGCGCAGGATGCGGTTCTTCAGCACGTTCGATGACTTGAAGGTCATCACCCGGCGCGGCAGGATCGGCACTTCCTCACCGGTCTTGGGATTGCGCCCGATGCGTTCGTTCTTGGAACGGACATGGAAGGTCGCGAAGGACGACAGTTTCACCGTCTCACCGCGAACGATCGCCTCGCAGATCTCATTCAGCACCGCCTCGACAAGCTCGGCCGATTCAGTACGCGACAGCCCAACCTTGCGGTAAACGGCTTCGGCGAGGTCGGCGCGCGTAAGTGTCTTTCCCCCCATACGAACCGTCCCATCAGCTCAAAAAATAAAATCGATACAAGCAACGGCAGAACCTAAGTAATTGATCCGTCAAGGTCAAGGACCCGAACCCGTTAGTTCGGCACTTACCAACGCAGCAGGACGGCGCCCCAGGTGAAGCCGCCGCCCATCGCCTCAAGCAGCACCAGGTCACCCTTTTTGATGCGGCCGTCGGCGACGGCCGCGGATAGTGCCAGCGGCACGGAAGCAGCCGATGTGTTACCGTGCAAATCGACGGTCACCACCACCTTCCGCTCCTCTATCCCGAGCTTTTTGGCCGAAGCATCAATAATTCGTTTATTGGCTTGATGCGGCACGAACCAGTCGAGATCAGCGGCGCTGATGCCGGCCTGTGCGAACGTCGCCTCGATGACGTCGGTGATCATGCCGACCGCATGCTTGAACACTTCGCGGCCTTCCATCCTGAGGTGCCCGACCGTTCCGGTAGTCGACGGCCCACCGTCGACAAAAAGCTTGTCCTTGTGGATGCCGTCGGAGCGCAGGCTGGCCGCCAGAACGCCTCGGTCGGCGATGCCGCCTGCCCCCGTGCCTGCTTCCAGCACTATCGCGCCGGCGCCGTCGCCGAACAAAACGCAGGTCGAGCGGTCGTTCCAGTCGAGAATGCGCGAAAACGTTTCCGAGCCGATCACCAGCACCCGTCTGGCCAAGCCGCCGCGGATATAGAGGTCGGCGGTCGTCACCGCATAGACAAAACCCGAGCAGACCGCCTGCAGGTCGAAGGCAAAACCGTGGTGCATGCCGAGCCGGTTCTGGATCTCGACTGCGGTCGCGGGAAAGGTGTTGTTGGGCGTCGAGGTCGCCAACACGATCAGGTCGATGTCGTCAGCCGTCAGGCCGGCGCTGTCGAGGGCTGCCCGCGCTGCCGCCTCACCCAGAGAGGCCGTCGTCTCGTCGTCGGCCGCAATGTGGCGCTGGCGAATACCGGTACGCTGGACGATCCATTCGTCCGAGGTCTCGACCATGCCTTCAAAATCGGCATTCTTCATAATGCGGCGGGGCAGCGCGGCGCCCGTGCCGCGCACGACTGATCTGATCAATGCTCTTTCCTATTCCTTTGCGTCGATGACGACGTCGGATTTCCGGATTGTCTGGGCATTCGGATTGCGGGCATGGAACAGGTCGAGATCGGCCTCGATGCGGTCAAGCAGATTGTTGCGCACCATGTCGTAGCCGAGCTCGATCGCCGCAGCGAAGCCATCCGAATCAGCCCCGCCATGGCTTTTCACCACGATGCCGTTCAATCCCAGGAAGACGCCGCCATTGGAGCGGCCGACATCCATCTTCTCGCGCAGGCGATCGAAGGCGGTCTTGGCGAAGATATAGCCGATCCTGGCCATCAGTGTCCGGTTCATCGCGGCGCGCAGGTAGCCGGCGATCTGCCTGACCGTGCCTTCCGCCGTCTTGAGCGCGATATTGCCGGCAAATCCTTCGGTAACGACGACGTCGACACTGCCCTTGCCGATGTCGTCACCCTCGACAAAGCCATGGTAGTTCATCGAGGCCATGTTGGCCTCGCGCAGCATACGGCCTGCTTCCTTGACCTCCTCCTGACCCTTGATCTCCTCGACGCCGACATTGAGCAGGCCGACGCTCGGCCGTTCGATGCCGAAAACCGAGCGCGCCATGCCGGTACCCAGAATGGCAAAATCAACCAGTTGATGCGCATCCGCACCGATGGTTGCGCCGACGTCCAGCACCACGCTTTCGCCGCGCAATGTCGGCCAGAGCGCCGCAATCGCCGGGCGGTCGATGGTCGCCATGGTGCGAAGGCAGAATCTGGACATCGCCATCAGTGCGCCGGTATTGCCAGCCGAGATGCAGGCGTCCGCCGTGCCTGCCTTGACCGCTTCGACGGCTTTCCACATCGATGACTTCCAGCGGCCATGGCGCAGTGCCTGGCTCGGCTTGTCGTCCATCCGGACTGCGATCTCGCAGTGGATGAACTCGCTCACCTCCGCTAGCTTGGGGAATTTGGCGAGTTCAGGCCTTACCGCTTCTTCGCGCCCATAGATGACGAAGCGTATGTCCGGACGGCGGGTGGCGACAGTCATGAGCGCCGGGATGACCACGCTTGGCCCGTGATCGCCGCCCATGGCATCGATGGAAATCCTGATCACGCGGTGTTCATCTCACGGTTGCTTGGCCAGCGGGCTTGCCAAGGTACGGGGCTCGCGAAGGTTCGGCGAAAATAACGGTTTTGGGCTGCCGCACAACCAACTTTTCTCAAATTGGGTCAGCCATCAGGATTTTCCCAGCAGTGATCTGAGCTTTTGCTGGAATTCATTCTCCACAGGCTCGGCATCGCCGGCGGCCTCCAGCGACACACCCGGCTTGCGCGGATAGGGATCGATCGCCAAGCCAAAGAACTGTTCGGCAAGCGCCCCGACGTCGATCGCGTCGCCGGAAAAGGTTTCCGGGCTGTCCGGCCCTTCGGCGTCGAGCAGGATCTCACCGCCACCGTCGAAACCTTGCCGCCCGAGCTTGGATTGTTCCGGCAGGAACAGCGCCTCGACCGGCTCGTCGATATGCGCCTCGACCGGGTCGAGAGTGACGATGCAGGCCTGCGTTATATCGGCCTCGACATGGCCGCTGACTTTCACCCCATTGCGCTTCCACGGCTCGATCAGAAGTTCGGCGCGATAGTTCTCGACCGAAAGCAGCTCATGCTCGACGGCCAGTATGGCGCGCTGCCCGGCGTCGGCATCGATCACCACCGGCAGCCCTTTTTGCGGCATCCGGGCGACATTTGCCAGGAATGACACTGGGCTGTGGGTATCAGGATGTTTCATCTTCGCCTCCACTTCGCCGCCTTCATTCGGCCTGCCTTCGCTCAGAGTTGGCCACTGGAAATGCCACCGTGCCGGAAACGATCGATTCGGTCGGCTGTTGCGTGAGTTGCCTTGATGCATCGGCGGCATAGAGTGCCAGTTGCGACGCTTGCGGCCAGGCGCCGGCATCCGGCCTGACATTGCGGGAAAGGGCGGCGGCAAGCGCATCATGGTCATTTCGTTTCAGCGCATCGTCATAGGCGGCGGTACGGCCATAGAACATCTTCGCCAGTTTCCGCATTCGCTTCGGCACGCCGACGTCGCCAATGCCCAATTCCCGCAACGAATGTTCGACATCCATGAAGAACTCGTCGATCAGCACCTGCGCAACCTCTGCCGCAGCACCGCCCGCGCCGCGCAACCGGTGCTGGAACAGGAACATGTGCAACGACAGCATCTCGAAGCGGCCGAGCGGCGTGTCCGGCACGTTCCAGGCGGAATAAAACACCGGTTGCCGCGCCGCCGCCACGATTTGTGCGTAAAGCGCCTCGGTGATGGCGCGGTTGGCGTGACGTTCGCGGCCAAAGAGGCGCTGGAACATTTGAGGGTGGTCTCCCGGGACCGTTTGTTGAAGTGGCCTTGTTGCATCGGCAAGCAAGCTGGTTTACCGGTTTTGCGGCCCAGCGCAAGTTGCGGCCAGCTTATGGAGTTGTAGTTGCGCGCGCTGAAATTCAAGTCGACTTTCCTGCCTAGGCCCGCCGGTGCGGTTTCGCTGCTGGTGATCGCTGCGGCGCTTTCCGCCTGCAATTCGTCCAAGATGATCGGCGATCTCAATCCGAGCGAGACGCTGACGCAGGGCTACGTCATCGACCAGCAGGCGATCGACCTGGTGCCGGTCGGCTCGAGCCGCGAACAGGTGCTGCTGGCGCTCGGCACTCCCTCGACGAAGGCGACCTTCGACAACGAGGCCTTTTATTACATTTCGCAGACGCGCAAGCGCTATGTCGCCTTCGACAAGCCGCGGCTAGTCGACCAGCATGTGCTGGCGGTCTATTTTGGCGATGACGGGCGCGTCACCCAGATCGCCAATTACGGCCTTAAGGACGGCAAGGTGTTCGACTTCATCTCGCGCACCACGCCGACCGGCGGCAAGGACCAGAACTTCCTCAGCCAGATCATCAGTGGCGCCAGCAAGCTGACGCCTGGTGTTCCGGGCGCCAGCGGCGGCGGTACGCTCGGCGGCACCTGATCCACTCGACGGTGTCGGCTTCTTTTCTTTTCGCTTCCCTGTAAGCGGCGGCACATCTCAGGCAATGAAAACCCGCGGGAGCGATCCCGCGGGTTTTTGTCTTGAGCCGTGGCGACCGAGCTTAGCCGTGCGCGAGCACGGCCAATAGCAGCAGCGCGACGATGTTCGTGATCTTGATCGCCGGGTTGACCGCCGGCCCAGCAGTATCCTTATAGGGATCGCCGACCGTGTCGCCGGTCACAGAGGCCTTGTGTGCTTCGGAGCCCTTGAGGTGCTTGAGGCCGTCCTTGTCGACGAAACCATCTTCGAACGACTTCTTGGCGTTGTCCCAGGCACCGCCGCCGGAGGTCATCGAGATGGCAACGAAAAGGCCGTTGACGATGACGCCGAGCAGCGAGGCGCCGAGCGCGGCAAAGGCGGATGCCTTCGAACCGGAGATCAGGAGGACACCGAAATAGACCACCAGCGGCGCCAGCACCGGCAGCAGTGATGGAACGATCATCTCCCGGATCGCTGCCTTGGTCAGAAGGTCGACGGCGCGCGCATAGTTCGGCTTCGAGGTGCCGGCCATGATGCCCGGATCCTCGCGGAACTGCTTGCGCACCTCCTCGACGATAGCACCGGCGGCGCGGCCGACGGCGGTCATGGCGATGCCGCCGAACAGATACGGGATCAGGCCGCCGAAGATCAGGCCGGCGACGACATAAGGATTGGAGAGGTCGAAGGAGACGTCGCCCATGCCCTGGAAGTAGGGGTATTTGTCGCTATTGGCGGCAAAGAACTTCAGGTCGTTAGAGTAGGCCGCAAACAGCACCAGCGCGCCGAGGCCGGCCGACCCGATGGCGTAGCCCTTGGTTACCGCTTTGGTGGTGTTGCCGACAGCGTCGAGCGCGTCGGTGGACTGGCGCACTTCCTTGGGCAGGCCGGCCATTTCGGCAATGCCGCCGGCATTGTCGGTGACTGGGCCGAAGGCATCGAGCGCGACGATCATGCCGGCGAGGCCAAGCATCGTCGTCACCGCGATCGCCGTGCCGTAGAGGCCGGCGAGCTGGTATGTCGAGATGATGCCGCCGACGATGACGATCGCCGGCAACGCCGTCGCTTCGAGCGAGACCGCCAGGCCCTGGATGACGTTGGTGCCGTGACCGGTGACCGAGGCCTGGGCGATGGAGTTCACCGGACGCTTGTTGGTGCCGGTATAATATTCGGTGATCACCACGATGAGGCCTGTCACCACAAGGCCGACCAGGCCGCAGATGAACAGGTTCGTGCCGGTGATGGCCATGCCGGCGACGGTGCCGATCTCACCCCAGCCGATGCATGCCGAAGTGGCGACGGCAAGGCCGACAATTGACAGCAGGCCGGTGACGATCAGGCCCTTGTAGAGAGCGCCCATGATCGAGCCGCTGGAACCGAGCTTGACGAAGAAGGTGCCGGCGATCGAGGTGAGAATGCAGGCGCCGCAGATGGCCAGCGGATAGAGCATGGTCGCGCCGAGAACGGCGGTGCCACCGAAAAAGATGGCGGCAAGGACCATGGTGGCGACCACGGTCACCGCATAGGTCTCGAACAGATCGGCGGCCATGCCGGCGCAATCGCCGACATTGTCGCCGACATTGTCGGCGATGGTGGCCGGATTGCGTGGATCGTCTTCGGGAATGCCGGCTTCAACCTTGCCGACGAGATCGCCGCCGACGTCGGCGCCCTTGGTGAAGATGCCGCCGCCGAGACGAGCGAAGATCGAAATCAGCGAGGCGCCGAAGCCAAGCGAAACCAACGAGTCGATGACGACACGGTCATCGGGCTGAAGGCCCATGAACTGGGTGAGGATCAGGTAATAGATCGATACGCCAAGCAGGGCCAGGCCAGCAACCAGCATGCCAGTGATGGCGCCCGACTTGAAGGCGATCTCGAGGCCGGCAGCGAGGCTGTTGGACGCCGCCTGCGCGGTGCGCACATTGGCGCGCACCGAGACGTGCATACCGATGAAGCCAGCGGCGCCCGATAGAACGGCGCCGATCAGGAAGCCGATGGCGGCGGTGATCGAAAGCAGCCACCAGGCGAGCAGCAGGACCACGACGCCGACGATGGCGATGGTGGTGTACTGGCGCGCCAGATAGGCTTGCGCGCCTTCGCGGATGGCCGCGGAAATTTCCTGCATGCGTGCATTGCCCTGATCGGCCGCGAGGACCGAACGTGTCGCCCAGATGGCGTAAAGGACTGAAAGCAGACCGCAGGCGATGACAGCTGAAAGTATGGTCATTGCCGAATTTTCCTCGATTGGTGGCCCAAAAGAACCCCTCCCCGGGCCGTTGAGACAGGGGACGAATTTTCCGCAACCGGAATCCGTCCCTTCGCAGCGGCTTATGCGAAACAGGGCTCGGAACGTCAAGATATTGTTCGGTTTTTGTCCGGTTTTCGCTCAAAAGATCCCGGGTTTCATCCAAAAGGCTGGACGGCAGCGCGCCTGTCGACACTGCCATCCGATTAGATCTGATTGAAATCGGCGAACGGCCGTCAAACTTTGCGCGGGTCGCCGTCCGGCTGGACGACGAAGATCAGCACCACCAGCATTGTCATGTAGAATTTGAACGCCGCCTCCTGACCATTCCATGTCGAAGACTGCCACATGGCAAACCACTCGCCGCCAACGACCATGAAGCCGAAATACCAAACGAGGAAACCCATGGTGGCGGCTATGATGGCGAACTTCTTGGCATCGTTGAATGCCTGTCCGCTGGCGTTGCGCGCCTGCCAGAGTCGCCAGGCGGCGACTAGGTAGAGCAAGCAGGTCAGCGCCTCGCCAATGATGATCAGCCAGTAGCCCGCCGTCCACAGCGACGGGTTGGTGATCGAGCGGTACATCAGGGCGTTGCCAGGAAAGGTCGTGTCCATGCTCAGCACATGCTGGACAAAGGCGAAGTTTGAGCCGTAATCGGTGATGTTGCCGAAGGCGACAAGGAAGGCGAAAGCCGCCAGACACAAACACATGATGATCTTGGAGAAACGCGCGGTCATGGCAAGAACTCCTGCTGAAAGATCGGGGCATCGCACTCATCAATCGCCGAGTCCCGAAGATCGCGCAACGGGGGGACCAGTGATCATAGTGCTCACGACTGTCGCGAGACATTATGCCGGGAAGCAAGACATTGCCGCGATTCTCGAAACCCTCGATCTGGACAGCTATTGCGCGGTGGGCGACTTAGTCTCTGTGGTTAGAGCCGGCACACAGCACGATTTCGCCATCATCCGCCGCCGCTGGATCGCCAGCGAGACGGGCACCACGCTCGAACTGACGCTCGATCATCCGGCGCGTTCGAGTGGCCTTTGAAAGAAGCGAACTTTGCCCCGAGGGGCTACTCCACCTCGCGCCCCATGCGCCGGCCCGTGTAGCGCTCGATCGCCGACAGCCCGTCATAGATCAGCACGGCAAGGGCGGCGACGATCAGGCCGCCCTGCAGGATGAAGGCGAGGTTGTTCGACAGCAGGCCGGCGATGATCACCTCGCCCAATGTCCTCGCCGCCACTGTCGAGCCGATGGTCGCGGTGGCGAGGCTGATCACCACCGACAGCCGGATACCGCCGAGGATGATCGGCGCGCTGAGCGGCAGTTCGACCTTGACCAGCCTTTGCCAGCCGGTCATGCCGGCGCCACGCGCCGCCTCGACGACATTGGCCGGCAGCGTCGTCAGGCCGGTCAGCGCGTTCTCGAAGATCGGCAGCAGGCCATAGAGAAACAACGCAATCAGCGTCGGCTTTTCGCCGAAGCCGACGGCCGGCACGGCAAGCGCCAGCACCGCCACCGGCGGAAAGGTCTGGCCGATATTGACCAGGCTGCGCGACAGCGGCAGGAATTCGGCGCCGGCTGGCCTGGTGACCAGAATGGCGAGCGCGACCGCAACGATCGTCGCGGCAACCGTTGCGATCAGGACGGTCTGCAGATGCAGCAGCGTCAACGTCAAAAGGCTGCCCTGATTGTAGATTACCGGCGCGTTGTTCTCTGTCAGCGGCTTCAGCAGCGGTTCGAACCAGCCGGGATTGGTGACGAAGGCAATAAGCAGCACCACCAGGGCAAGCCTGAGCAGTGATGGAAGCCAGGCTTTCATGCCGGCCTCGCCGCGCGTTTAACCAGTCCATCCACAGTGACGCGGCCAAGCGATTTGCCATCAGTATCTTTCACCGGCAGTGCAGGGCGGCCCGACCACAGGAGTTCGGCCAACGCGTCGCGTTGGCTGGCATCACCGGGGATCGCCTCGCCTTCGGCCGTGCCTTTTTCCACCGCGTCGCGCACCCGGCCAAGCGATAACAGCCGGAACGGTTTTTCGCTGGCGCCAACCAGGGTCTCGACAAACGCGCTGGCCGGTTTCGCCAGTATCTCGGCCGGCGCGGCATATTGCACTACTTTGCCGCCGTCCATCACCGCGATCTTGTCGCCCATGTGAACGGCCTCTTCCATGTCATGGGTGACTAGGATGATGGTGGTGCCGAAGCGCTTCTGGATCGCCAGCAGATCCTCCTGCGCCTTGTTGCGGATGATTGGATCGAGCGCGCCGAACGGCTCATCCATCAACAGCACGTTGGGTTCCGCGGCAAGCGCTCGGGCGACGCCGACGCGCTGCTGCTGGCCGCCGGAAAGCTCATGCGGATAGCGTGGCCCGTAGGCTTGCGGGTCGAGCTGATATAGCGTCATCAGCTCGTCGACGCGGGCTTTGATGCGGTTGGCGTCCCAGCCGAGCAATACCGGCACAGTGGCGATGTTCTGTGCCACCGTGCGATGCGGAAACAGACCGTGGCCCTGGATGGCATAGCCGATGCTGCGACGCAGCTCATAATCAGGCACCGAGCGGTTGTCGACGCCGTCGAGCTTGATCACGCCCGATGTCGGCTCGACCAGCCGGTTGATCATGCGAAGCAGCGTCGTCTTGCCGGAGCCGGAGGTGCCGACGATGACGGCGATGCTGCGCGGCTCGATTACTATCGACACGTCGTCGACCACTGTCGTCTCGCCGTAGCGCTTGGTGATGCCTTCGATCTCGATCATGCCGTTTAAACCCTGCGCTTGCTGGCGCTCATTTCGATCACTGCATCGAGGATGATGGCGGCGGCGAAGGCCAGCGCCACCGTCGGCACGGCACCGAGCAGCACCAGGTCCATCGCCGTCTGGCCGACTCCCTGGAATACGAATACGCCAAAGCCGCCGCCGCCGATCAGCGCGGCAATGGTGGCGAGGCCGATATTCTGCACCAGCACGATGCGAATGCCGGTGAGGATCACCGGGAAAGCCAGCGGAAACTCGACGCCGAACAGCCGCTGGCGGTCGGTCATGCCCATGCCGCGCGCTGCGTCGTTGGCGGCACGCGGCACACCGGCAAGGCCGACCACGGTGTTGGCCACCACCGGCAGCAGTGAATAGAGGAACAGGGCGACGAAAGCCGGCGCCGTGCCGATGCCGCGAATGCCGAGCGCGGCAGCACCCGGCACATGCGAAGCGACCCAGCCGAGCGGTGCTATCAAGAGGCCGAACAGCGCGATCGAAGGAATGGTCTGAATGATGTTCAGCACGTTGAGCACGCCGGCCCGCAATTTCTCGACGCGGTGGCAGAGGATGCCGAGCGGCAGGCCGATAATCACTGCTGCCGCCAGCGAACCCAGCGCCAGCGTCACGTGCTTGGAGCCTTCCGCCCAAAAACTATCGGCGCGATTGAAATATTCCTTGAGGATCGACAGGCTGTTCCAGCTCCCCGAGACCAGCAGCAGGCCGATCGCCGCTGCGGCGACAACAAGCACGCCGACCCGTGCCTGCGGCGACAGGTTCAGCCTTGTAAGCACGTCGGCGAGCAGAAGCGTGAAGGCGAAGATAAACAGCCAGAAGCCCGAAGCCGGCGAGATACGGGCGAAGGTGTTGCCGGCGGTCGTCAGGAAGCTGCCGGCAACGCCGATCAGCAGCGCCAGCGCCGCAAGTGCAACCACACTGGCGGCGAGGCGCAGAGCAAGCGGCGTTTTCAGCAATGCAATGAGCGCCGCTGCGACAACAATCGCCATCAATAGCGCACCGACCGCCGCAGGCAAAGATTCGAGGATCGAGCGCGCCTCGCCGGGTACGATGCGATTGGCGCGGAACGTGGCGAATGGTGCCGCAAAAGCCGCATAGGCTGATATCGCCGCGATAACCACGCCGAGCTTGTCAAACCGGATGCGCACGCCCTCCCCCATCGGCCGATCCGCGCACCTCGAAAGCGGCGCGCCGGAATCGCCTTACTTGAGGAAGCCGTTCTTTTTCAAAAAGTCTTCGGCGACGCCCTTGACCGGTTCGCCGCCAACCTGGACGCGGCCATTCAACTCCTGCAGCGTGACGAGATCGAGCTTGGCGAAGACCGGCTTCAGCAGCGTCTCGATTTCCGGGTGCTCCTTCAGCACCGCCTCGCGGATGATCGGCGCCGGCTGGTAGACCGGCTGCACACCCTTGTCGTCCTCAAGCACGACGAGGCCGGAGGGCGCGATGCCGCCGTCGGTGCCGTAGACCATGGCCGCGTTGGCGCCGTTGGTCTGGTTGGCCGCAGCGGCAATGGTCGCCGCCGTATCGCCGCCCGACAGCGTGATCAACTGGTCCGGCTTCAGCGTAAAGCCATAGGTCTTCTGGAAAGCGGGCAGCGCGGCCGCCGAATTGACGAACTCGGCGGACGCCGCCAGCACCACCTTGCCGCCGCCCGAGACATATTTGCCGAAGTCGGAAAGGGTGACGAGCTTGTTGGTATCGGCGACCTCCTTACGCAGGGCGATCGCCCAGGTGTTGTTAGCCGGTGACGGGGACAGCCAGACGATCTTGTTGGCGTCGTAATCGAGCTTCTTGGCAGTCTCGTAGGCCTTAGCGGCATCCTTCCACACCGGATCGTCGGCCTTCTCGAAGAAGAATGCGGCGTTGCCGGTGTATTCCGGATAGATGTCGATCTCGCCGGCCGTAATTGCCTTGCGTACCACAGGCGTGCCGCCGAGTTGGATGCGGTCGGTGGTCTGGATATTATTGGCGTTCAGCACCAGCTGGATGATGTTGCCGAGCACGCCGCCCTCGGTGTCGATCTTCGACGACACCACCACCTGGGCACTCGCCGAGGCCACCGTGATGCCGAGCGCCAGCACGGTGCCGGCCAGAACCTTGATTGAAAACATCTCACAAATCCCTTGCTGTGAACCGGAATATGGCTGCCGCATATGAGCATGGCTTCGATGCCCCGTCGGGGTACACGGTTTCATAAGAAGGGTGATGGACGCAATAATTTTGTTCGGATTTGGGTGAATCCGCTGTTGTCTCGTCCCGACAGCGTGGCGTCAGCTGGCCGCACGCAAGCCCGTCATCTTCAACACGCCCAGTGCCACGAAGCACAGCGCGACGACCGGAAAAATCATCCAGTTCAGCATCTCCCAGCCCCAGGCATTGTAGACTGCGCCCGACATCAGCGAGGCGAAGGCGACGGAGCCGAACAGGACGAAATCGTGGAACCCCTGGACCTTGCCTTTTTCGGATGGCTGGTAGCTGTCAGCCACCATGGCGGTGGCGCCGATGAAGCTGAAGTTCCAGCCGAGGCCGAGCAGGATCAGCGTTGTCCAGAACTGCCACAGTGCCAACCCCGACAGCGCGACTATACCGCAGCCAATGAGCAGCACCAGGCCGATGGCCACGATCCGCTCCGCGCCAAAACGATAAATCAGCGACCCCGTGAAGAAGCTCGGCGCGAACATCGCCATCACATGCCAGGAAATGCCGAGCGTGGCGTCGTCGGTCGAAAGGCCGCAGCCGACCATGGCCAGTGGCGCGCCGGTCATGACGAAGCTCATCAGCGCGTAGCTGCCGATGGCGCAAAACAGCGCCGCGACGAAGCGCGGCCTGGTGACGATTTCTAAGAGCGGCCGGGCGTCGCTGTCGGCGATTTCCACCTTCTCGGTTGCCTTGGCTGGGATGCGCAATAAAGAGAGGATGGCGGCGCCAACCGCCGCCAGCACCAGGATGGACGCAAACGAGCCGGCAAACTTCACCGGCGAGAACAGGTCGCCGGTGAAAATGACGATCTGCGGCCCAAGTATGGCGGTGACGATGCCGCCGGCCAGCACGAAGGAGATGGCGCGCGCCTTGAATTCAGGCGGAGCATTGTCGGCGGCGGCAAAGCGGAATTGCTGGACAAAGGCACCGCCGATCCCGATCACGGCAAGGCCGAAAGCGAACAGCCAGAAGCTGGCATGAAACAGCGCCAACGTAGCGACCAGCCCGCCAAGCGCTGTGACCGCAGTGCCGGTCATGAAGCCGTCGCGCTGGCCGAGCCGGCGGATGATCGCCGCGGCCGGCAGGGAACCGAGCGCCACGCCGACATTGAAGCCGGTGATCGGCGCGGTTGCCAGCGACTTGTCGGCTTCGAGGAGGTACTGCCCGGCCAGTCCGCCCATGGAAATGGCGATGGGTGCCGCCGAACCGATGATCGCCTGCGAGGCTGCGAGGATGAAAGCGGTGCGACGCGCTTCCTTGCCGGCCTCAACGACGACGATAGCAGTCATGAGGCGTCCTTGCCGCGGCCCTCGCCACGCACGCGGCGCGACACGCGATCAAGCACCGCATTGACCAGTTTCGGCTCGTCTTCTTCGTAAAATGCCTTGGCGATGTCGACATATTCGGAGACGATGACCGCCACCGGCACGTCCTCGCGTTTCATCAATTCGTAGACGCCGGCACGCAATATGGCGCGCAACGTCGAATCGAGCCTCGACAGCGGCCAGTCCTCGGTCAGCGCCTGGCGGATAATCGGATCGATGGTCTTCTGGTGCTCGACAACGCCGGCAAGAATGGCGCGAAACCATTGCGCATCGGCCTCGCGATAGAGCGCGCCGTCGACTTCCTTGCCGAGCCTGAACGCCTCGTATTCGGCGGTGATCTCAAACACGCCGCTGCCGGCGACATCCATCTGGTAGAGCGCCTGCACAGCCGCCAGGCGGGCAGCACCGCGCTTGTTGGCATGGCGAACCGCAGGCTGGCCGGGCGAAGCGGGTTCGCTCACGTTCGCTCTCCCAGTTGTTCCTTTAGGGCGATCATAGTCAGCGCCGCACGCGCCGCAAAGCCGCCCTTGTCGCCTTCGGAGCGCCTGGCCCGTGTCCAGGCCTGTTCGTCGTTTTCGGTGGTCAGGATGCCATTGCCGATGCAGACTGAATCCTGCACGGACAGGTCCATCAGGGCACGGCTGGATTCATTGGCGACGATATCGAAATGATAGGTGTCGCCGCGGACCACCGTGCCGAGGGCGACGAAACCGTCATAGCTCGTCCCGCCTTCGGAAGCACCGTCGAGCGCGAAGGAAATCACCGCCGGGATTTCGAGCGAGCCCGGAACGGTGACGACATCGTATGTCGCGCCCGCTTCGTCGAGCGCGCTGGTCGCGCCTTCGAGCAACGCGTCCGCAAGGTCGTCGTGAAAGCGCGCCTCGATGACAAGAAGGTGGGCCTTCTTCTTCGGACGGATGAACGCTTTGCCGTGTTGGGATGTGCCAGCCATAGATGTCTCCGGGGATCGCCGGTGACTTAGGCCGAAGCCGGTTTGATCGCAAGCGGAAGATTGCTGAAGGAACGTTCAAGGCCAACCCGGTGGCGGCCGCATCAGGGAATGGACTTTATGGGCGATCGCCTCAAAGTCCCTCTTTGGCCGCCTCCACCAGTCGCGCCGCGTAGCGGGCCATGGTGTCGATCTCGAGGTTGACGCGGTCGCCGACCTGGCGTTCGCCCCAGGTGGTGACCGTCAGCGAGTGGTGGATCAATAGCACGTCGAAGCGGGTGCCTTCGACCTTGTTGACGGTGAGCGAAGTGCCGTCGAGCGCGACGGAACCCTTGGGGGCGATGAATTTGGCAAGCTCGCGCGGTGCTTCCAGGGTAAAGCGAACGGCGTCACCCTCTTCCTTGCGGGCCACGATCTCGGCCATTCCGTCGACATGGCCTGACACGATATGGCCGCCAAGCTCGTCGCCGATCTTCAGCGCCCGCTCCAGGTTGATGCGCGCGCCGGTTTTCCAGCCCATCGCGGTCGTCAGCCTGAGTGCTTCTTCCCAGGCCTCGACTTCGAACCAGCGTGCGTTCGCGCCGTCTTCCGGCAATCCCGTTACCGTCAGGCAGACGCCGCCGCACGAAATTGAAGCGCCAATGGCAATGGTCTGCGGATCGTAGGCGGTGTCGATGCGCAAACCGACGCCTTCCCTGAGCGGCTTCACGGCGGCGACGGTGCCGACATCGGTGACGATTCCAGTGAACATTACTTTGGCCCAGTGAACATCAGTTCGGTCCTAAATGTCTCTTGTCCATTCGGCATATGTGTCTTCGCCGAAACGCATGTCGCGCAATTTGCGAAATCCCGGCGGGATATGGTTGGCATCTATCGGCGATGCAATGCCGTCCTCGCCGATCGCATCCGGCCCCTGAAACAGCACGATGCGATCGACGAGTTGTTCGTCGAGGAACGCCTTGGCCACCTTGGCGCCGCCCTCGACCAGCACGCTCGCCATGCCCAGCGCCGCCAGATCCTCGAGCAGTTCCGGCAGCGCAATATCGCCTTCATACGTCTCAGTGCCGATGAAGCGCACTCCGGTGCGTTCGAGCGCGGCCCGCCGACGTGGATCGGCCTCGGCACACGCGGCGACATAGAGCGGGACCCGGTCGACGCCGGAAACCAGCTTCGAGGTCTCCGGCAGCCTGATCTGGCGGTCGAGCACGATGCGCGCCGGCGAACGGTTCTCAAGTCCCGGCAGCCGCACCGTCAGCGCCGGATCGTCCTCCAGCGCGGTGCCGATGCCGATCAATATGCCGTCCGCTTCGGCGCGCATCAGATAGACTTCGCGCCGCGCGATATCGCCGGTAATGGAGACCTGCCCCTCGCCTTTCACGCCGATCTTATTGTCGCTCGAAAGCGCAAGCTTCAGAATCACTTCCGGGCGTTTTTTCAGAGATCGAATCAAATAGCCGGCCATCTGCTCCGCGGCCTCGGCCGCCAGCACTTTTTCCATCACCTCGACGCCCGCGGCACGCAAGATGGCGTAGCCCTTGCCGGAAACACGCGGGTCCGGATCGCTGGCAGCGCCAACCACCCGCGCCACGCCGGCGCTGACCAGCGCATTGGCGCAAGGCGGCGTGCGGCCGTGATGGGCGCAAGGCTCCAGCGTTACATAGGCGGTGGCGCCTTGCGCCAGCTCACCGGCTTCGGCCAGCGCCTCGGTTTCGGCATGCGGCCGGCCGCCGACGGCCGTGACGCCGCTGCCGACGATCATTGGCCCGTCGCCGTCATCGCGTACGATGAGCGTGCCGACGGAAGGATTGGTCGACGTCCGGCCGGCATTTTTGCGCGACAGCCTGAGGGCTGCCGCCATATAGCGGCGATCGAGGACCTCTTGCTTCGCCGTGCTGCGCTCGGACCCTGCCATGCTCAGCCGGCGTCCTCTTCGCTCTTCAGCTCTCCGCCCCTGGGCTCGTCACTTTTGAGCTCGTCGCCTTTGAGCTCGCCCAACACGTCGTGGAAATCCTTGGCCTCGCGGAAATTGCGGTAAACGGAGGCAAAGCGCACATAGGCGACATCGTCGAGCGACTTAAGCGCCTCCATGACCAGCCGGCCGACTTCGCCGGAGGCGACCTCGGTCTCGCCCGAGCTTTCCAGCTGGCGCACTATGCCGGTCACCGCGCGGTCGATGCGCTCCGGGTCGACGTTACGCTTGCGTACCGCAATCTCGACCGAGCGCAGCAGCTTGTCGCGGTCGAACGGCACCTTGCGTCCCGACTTCTTCACCACGACAAGATCGCGCAATTGGACGCGCTCGAAAGTGGTGAAGCGGCCGCCGCAATCCGGGCAGACGCGCCGCCTGCGGATCGCCGCGCCGTCTTCGGCGGGGCGCGAATCCTTCACCTGCGTATCTTCGGACTGGCAGTAGGGACAGCGCATGGAGAGCCTTCGGTTCGCGATTCTCGTGGAGCGAAAGGCTTAGAGGTTTTTGCCACGATGGCAAAGTATGGCCGATGACCGATCGCGTCTCAGAGATAGCGAGGCACGAGGAAAATTGCGAGAGCGGCAATCAGTCGGACGGCAATCCGCCAATCAGGGAGCGACGTCGCCGGTCGGGAAGCCGCAGGACGTGCCGAGATAGCGATAGGCCTTGGTGAAGCCGTCCATCGATATGGTCGCGACCGGCTTGTCGGCGAAGCTGACATCGAGGGCGCTGGTACGGCGCATGGCACGCAGTATGGCGAGGGTTGTCTCGGGCTTGTTGTTCACTATCCACTGGCCGTCGGCGATAAGATGAAAACCAGCCTTGATCTTGTCGTTGACGTCGCGGAACACCGCCGGGATGTTGTCGCCCTTAGGCAAGTCACCGTTTCTCACGGCGATGATGAGGCTCGGATAGCCCTCGGGCGGCAGTACGTCGCCATTCGAGATGGCTAGCGTAAGGGTGCCGCTGGTGCCGTTTGCGTCGAAAAAGACCGTCGAGGCGGCGCAGGTCTTGCGCACATCCTCACCGGTGTTGACCTCGTCCACCGTGGTGGACCACCTGCCGAAGGTCTCTGTCTTGGGTGCTGCCGGGGTCGGCTCGGTCTGTGCCAAGGCGAGGCCGGACAGCTGCAAGATAGCCGATGCCAGCAAGGCACCAAAGCCGGCGAAACGGAAAGTTGGCATCATTGAGCTTCTCCGCAGGTGCCTTGCTGTCGCACCGGGACTGTCCCGCACATGGAGGTCACTAGCGTCGGTCAACCAAGATACGGATAAAGCGGAAAACGATCCGTCAATGCCGCCACCTTGGCCTTCACGGCTGCCTCGACGGCCGCATTGCCCTCATCGGAATTGGCGACCTTCAGTCCATCCAGCACTTCGGTGATCAGCTTGCCGATCTCACGGAACTCGGCCTGGCCGAAGCCGCGTGTGGTGCCGGCCGGCGTGCCGAGACGAACGCCCGAGGTGACGAAAGGCTTTTCCGGATCGAAGGGGATGCCGTTCTTGTTGCAGGTGATGTTGGCGCGGCCAAGGGCAGCTTCGGCGCGCTTGCCGGTGGCGTTCTTGGGACGCAGATCGACCAGCATCAGATGATTGTCGGTGCCGCCGGAGACAATGTCGAGACCGGTTTCCTGCAGGCTGGAGGCCAGCGCCTTGGCATTGGCAACGACGCTCTCCGCGTAGATCTTGAAGCTCGGCTTCAGCGCTTCGCCCAGAGCCACCGCCTTGGCGGCGATGACATGCATCAGCGGTCCGCCCTGCAGGCCGGGGAAGACGGCCGAGTTCATCTTCTTGGCAATGTCCTCGTCATTGCAAAGGATCATGCCGCCGCGCGGGCCGCGCAGCGATTTGTGCGTCGTGGTGGTGACCACGTGGGCGTGCGGCAGCGGCGACGGATGCATGCCGCCGGCGACCAGGCCGGCGATGTGGGCCATGTCGACCATCAGATAGGCACCGATCGAGTCGGCGATCTCGCGAAAACGCTCCCAGTCCCAGACGCGTGAATAGGCGGTGCCGCCGGCCAGGATCAATTTCGGCTTGGTCTCATGGGCGGTCTTCTCGATCGCATCCATGTCGAGCAGATGATCTTCCCTGCGCACGCCATAGGAGACAACCTTGAACCATTTGCCGCTCATATTGACAGGCGAGCCATGCGTCAGGTGGCCGCCGGAATTGAGGTCGAGGCCCATGAAGGTGTCGCCGGGCTGCAGCAACGCCAGGAACACCGCCTGGTTCATCTGGCTGCCGGAATTCGGCTGGACGTTGGCGAAGTTGCAGCCGAACAGCTTTTTCGCGCGTTCGATGGCCAGTTCCTCGGCGACATCGACGAATTGGCAGCCGCCATAGTAGCGCTTGCCCGGATAGCCCTCGGCATATTTGTTGGTCATGATCGACCCTTGCGCCTCGAGCACGGCGCGCGAGACGATGTTTTCCGAGGCAATCAGCTCGATCTCATGGCGCTGGCGGCCGAGTTCGTTGCGGATGGCCCCGAAAATCTCGGGGTCGGCATCGGCAAGCGTGGTTTCGAAAAAGGATTCGAATTTGTTCGACACTGCCGCTGCTGTTGCCATGGGCTGAAATCCTCAAGGTTCGGGGTCTGTCGCGCCATTAACACAGTTGCTTTCGGCCCGCCACGTTTGCTGCGCGAAATTTGCTGGCCGGATTGCGCCAGAGAGACTGGCGGCCTCTATTTCCTTGCCTGCCGACCCTTCAGCAGGGCCTCGGTGAGCGTGATCTCGGTGAACAGCGCCGCGTGGTTTGCATATGGTCCGTGGCGAACCGATTTTCGGAATCATGCGCAAAGCTCAGAGCGCGACGGCGACAACAAAAAAGGCCGCCCCTTCCGGCGGCCTTTTGCAAATGAACTCAGCTGCTTAGAGCGCGGATGTGATCTGCAGCTCGTTGGCCCCGTCGAGGCCGTAAATGTCGTCGCGGAACTGCACCACGCCCGGCCCCGTCGACCAGGCCGAGATGTAGAGGAAATAGACCGCCACCGGATTGGTGACCTGCACCGGGACGTTCTCGCCGCTCTTGATCGCCGCCTCGAAGTGCTGGCGATTCCAGCCCGGCGTATCGCGCAGAATCCAGGTGACGAGGTCGCGCACGTTCTGGACGCGCACGCAGCCCGAGGAATCGAAGCGCATCATCTTGCCAAACAGGCTCTGCTGCGGCGTGTCGTGCATGTAGACGCCGTCCGGGCTGGGGAAATTGATCTTGACCGAGGCCATGGCGTTGCCAGCGCCCGGATCCTGGCGGAAGCGGTACTTCTCGGCGTCGTCGGTCGACCAGTCGACGGTCAGCGGATCAACCTCGCTGCCATCCGGCGCGAACAGACGGATGTGGCTGTCCTTGAGATAGTTGGGGTCCTTCCGCATCAGCGGAATGATGTCCTTGCGCACGATCGAGACCGGCGCGTTCCAGTAGGGATTGACGATGATCTCGTTGATCTTGGAATTGACGATCGGCGTCTGCCGGTCGATTTTGCCGACGATTGCGGTATGGCGCAGCACGACGCGATCGTTCTCAACGGCTTCGATCTGGGCGCCCGGGATGTCGACCAGCACGTAACGGTTGCCCAGCGTGCCGGCGCGCTCGCGCAGCCGCTGCAGATTGGTCTGCAACTGGCCGAGCCGAATTGGCGCCGAAACATTCATCGCGGCATAAGAATATTGGCCCAGCGTCCCGTCGGCAGGCAGGCCATGGCGCGCCTGGAAGCGCTTGACCGCGGAGTCGACGTAGGAATCGAAGGCTGTCGAAATGCCGGCGCTCTGCGCCAGATCGCCCGCAATCATCAGACGCTTGCGCAGCGGGACCACGTCGGGATCGTCGACGCCGAGCTGCAATTTCTTGGTGTCGGGAACCGGCTCCCAGCCGCCCTGGGCGACAATGTTCTGGTATTGCGCGACCGCCTGCTCGGTAAACGAAACGGTCTGCAGGCTGAAGATCGGCAGCGTCGAGGCCACCTTGCCGCCCTGGCTGGGGCGGGCGTCGAACTGGTCGTCCCAATTGCCGCGGGCCGAGGATTTCAGGATATCTCCGATCACATCCTGCGCACTGGCACGGCCGGCGACCATAGCGGCTGCGAGCGCGGAGGCTCCTGAAAGGAAGAAACGGCGGCTGGTTCTCATGGACGGTCCAGACATTCTTGCTACAACTCAACCTACCGGGCGGTCTCGCCCGCACTCTAGAGTTGGCTTCTTAACAATTAGCCAACCATGGCCCGCATCACTTCGGTGTAAAAACACATGGGAAGTGATTTGAGCACAGGACAAATGCACGGCTTTGGCCCCAGCATCACCCGCATCTTCGGTTCCACTGGAATATGGCGGCAACGTGGCTGTTGCTCGAATTTGGATCGGCCGGCCTGACGAAACGGAAAGACCGGTGCTTTTCGGCACCGGCCTTTGGTCCGCTCCGCGGCAGCGCTCCCGTGGTCCAGCTTCGGATTTTTATGCGGCGGGTGCGACTACATCCGGTAAGCGATGGTATCGTTCCAGAACCGGTCCAGCCGCTGGAGGGCGCGATTCATCTGCTTGAACTCTTCGGTGTTGATGCCGCCGACCTGCTCGATCGAGCCGACATGGCGCTCATATAGGCCGGCGACGACCTCCGCCACCTCATTGCCCTTCGGCGTCAGCGAAACCCGCACCGAACGGCGGTCGATGCGCGAGCGCTGGTGGTTGATGAAGCCGAGATCGACCAGCTTCTTCAGATTGTAGGAGACATTCGAGCCGAGATAATAGCCGCGCGAGCGCAGCTCGCCGGCCGTCAACTCCGAATTGCCGATGTTGAACAGGAGCAGCGCCTGGATGGCGTTGATATCGGAGCGGCCGTTGCGGTCGAATTCGTCCTTGATCACGTCAAGCAGACGGCGGTGTAGCCGCTCGACCAGCTGCAGCGATTCCATGTACAGCGAACGGATCGCCTCGCGGCGGTCATCGGATACGTTGGCGGTCTTCGCCGCCGGACGCGAATTGATCATTGTCTTTGCCTCTCGTTTGTCGCCCGGTGATTTTTTGTTCTTCACCTTGATCGCGACACTATCGAATACTCATAAAATTCGACTTAAACGCCAAGGCTAACAAGAGCTTACCGGTAAGGGGTTTCGAAAGAGGCTTAACGGACGGTCACCCGAGCAAGGATAATTAACCTAAAGATTTAGCCACCGGTCCTGGCCGGAATTGCTATCGCCGGGCCTGCCGCTTCTGGATCCAGATCACCACGCGGAACACGATGTAGAGCAGCGCCACCGCAAGGTGCGAGGCGACGATCAGCAGCCGGTGGCCGAACAGCTCTGGGAAGCCGGCATACATGACCGTCTCGGTCACCGCGCAGATGAACCAGATCACCGGCCCCCAGGACGCCAGCATCCACAGGCCGGCGGCGGCGAATGGAAAAAACACCGCCAGCACCACCGCCGCCACCTGCCAGTGCACCGGCATCAGGTCGAAGCGCCATAAGGGGCCGGGGTAAAAGCCGATCAGCCGAATCCAGTACAAGATGCCGAACAGCAGGCAGTAGCCGGCGATGACGCGCTGGAACCAGGCGAAGATGACCTCGACCGTCGAGGGCTGCAGCACCACGCGTCTCGAGGCGGCCTCGCTCACAACTTCAGTTCCCGTTCGCCGAGCGGTGCGAAATAGGCATCGACGTCGACGGCGCTGACCTTATCGATGCCTGTCGGCCGCCATTGCGGCGTCGAGCCCTTGTCGATGATGGCAGCACGGATGCCTTCATAGAAGTCGTGCCCGGCAAGCATGCGGTTGAGGATACGGAACTCCATTTTCATGCACTCGTCCATCGACAACGTCTGCCCGGCTCTGATCTGGCGCCAGGCGACATGCAGGCTGGTCGGCGACCGGGTGCGGATGGTGGCCAGCGTCTTTGCCGCGAACTCGTCGGCAGTGGCTGCCCGCTCCAGGCTGGCGACGATATCGGCCAGCGACGGCTGCGCGAAATGCCTGGCGATGACTTCGAGCGTCGGCCTGTCGGTCTCGCGTTTGGCCGGGACGAAGCAGCCGCGCAGCACCGATTCCGGGTCGCCGCTTGCCGCCAGCCGGTCGAGAAAGCCAGCTTGATCCTCCGCCCTGATCGTATGCGTGGCCAGGCCCGACCACAAAGCATCGCCATGGCGGATGCGGTTGCCGGTCAGCGCCAGATACATGCCGAAGCTGCCGCCGAGATCCGGCAACAGATGGCTGGCGCCGACATCCGGGAAAAAGCCAATGCCGACCTCGGGCATGGCGAACTGGGCGTTCTCGGTCAGCACCCGCTGCGAGCCATGGAAGGAGATGCCGACGCCGCCGCCCATGACGATGCCGTCGATCAGCGCGACATAGGGTTTTTTGAAACGGGCGATACGGGCGTTCAGCCGGTATTCGTCGGCGAAGAAATCGACCGGAGGCTTTCCTGCCCGGCCGGCCTCGTAGATATGAAGGATGTCGCCGCCTGCCGAAAACGCCCTGCCCTCGGCCTTGACGACAACGACGTCAACGCCGTCGTCACGCTCCCAGCTGCGCAGCGCCTTGTCCAGCGCTTTGACCATGCGGTGGGTCACGGCATTGAGCGCCTGCGGCCGCGTCAGCGTGACGACGCCGGCCCTGCCCAATCTTTCGAAGCGAATCTCGTCGCCTCCGCCAAAATCCATCGCCAGAGAATCCCTCCCCGCGCCCGCCGGGAGTGAAGTGCTAAAGCGTGGCGCATGGCCGCGTCAATGGCGGGCACGCCAGCGCAGCCTCTGGCCCGGACCGGAAGCCGGTGCTAACAATCGACGGCTACAGGCAGTAATGACGAAAAAGTCATGGCAGGCGCGTTGCAACGCGGCACCGACGGGGACGTCGTCTATGATTCGATTTTCGCGCCTTGCACTGGTGGCAATCGGGTTAGTCTGCACCTGCCTGGCTGGCCATCCAGCCTTGGCGACAAGCCTCGCAGAACTCTACCAGTCGCAAACCATCGTCAATGGCCAGGGAGAAGAACATCGTCAGGCCGGCTTCAAGATCTGCCTCGACAAAGTGCTGGTGCGGGTATCCGGCGACCAGCGCCTGCCGGCGAAACCTCAGATGACAGCACTGCGCGACAAGGCCGGCAGCTTCGTCAGCAGCTTCCGCTATCGCGATCGCATGGAAGGTATCCCCAATCATGATGATCAAGGCACGTACGACCGGCCGCACGATCTCACTTGCCAGTACACGCCGCCGGTGATCGATAAAGTGCTTGCTGAGCTCGGCAGCAAGCCGTGGCTCGGCGAGCGGCCGATCATCTCGGTACTGCTGGCTGTGCAAGATGCACGCCAGCATTTTGTCTTGGCGAGCGACGGAGACGAACGCCCCTATATGGCAGAGTCCTTTCAATCGGCAGCCGGACCGTTGGCGATGAAGATCGTCATTCCAAGCAAGGCCGCTCTGGTAAAAACCGGGGCGATTTTCGAACAGGTGCGTGCGCTCTCACCCGAATTGCTGGCGAGAACTGTCGGCAACCAAGAGCTCTTGGCCGGCAGCCTAGTCTGGAGCGACAAGGAGTTGGGCTGGATCGCCGATTGGCGGCTTGCCATGGCCGGCAAGACCTACAAGTGGCAAGTGCGCGGCGTCAACTTCGACGAGGCATTCCGCGTCGCCATGCGGGGTGCTGCGCAGATCCTGTCAGGCAATGGCCAACCAGAATAGCGCCCGACAGGACCGCTGGCACAATCGTGTCGCATTGGTCAGCAGCGGAGGCTCGTGGTAAAAGTCGCCCGATCCGGAGTTTTGGCGATGAACAAATTCACCCCTGCAAAGCCTGCCGGCGCGCGCAGCGTCGACGAGATCACCGGCAGCCGGCGGCTGCGGCGCATGCGCAAGGCCGATTGGTCGCGCCGCCTTGTCCAGGAGAACCGGCTCTCGGTCGACGATCTGATCTGGCCGATCTTTGTCGTCGACGGCAGACAAGTGCGCGAACCGATCGCCGCCATGCCCGGCGTCTTCCGCCTGTCGCTCGACCTCGCCGTCAAGGAGGCTGAGCGCGCGGCTAAGCTTGGCATTCCGGCGATCGCCACTTTCCCCAATGTCGAGCTCGGCCTGCGCGATCAGACCGGTTCGCACATCCTCGATCCGGAAAACATCATCAACCGCGCCACCCGCGCCATCAAGCGCGCGGTGCCGGAGATCGGCATCATCACCGACGCGGCGCTGGACCCGTTCACCTCGCATGGCCATGACGGCATCTTGCGCGACGGCATTATCGTCAATGATGAAACGGTGGAGCAGGTGACGGCAGCAGCCGTCATCCAGGCGGCGGCAGGGGCCGACATCATCGCCCCCTCGGACATGATGGACGGCCGGATCGGTGCCATCCGCGATGCGCTGGACGCCAATGGGTTTCAGGATGTAGCGATCATGTCCTATGCGACCAAGTTCGCATCCGCCTTTTACGGCCCCTACCGCGAGGCGGTCGGCACCGCCGGCCTGCTCAAGGGCGACAAGAAGACCTATTACATCGATCACGCCAATTCCGACGAAGCGGTGCGCGAGGCCGAGCAGGATCTCGCCGAGGGCGCCGACATGCTGATGGTCAAGCCCGGCCTGCCCTATCTCGACATCATCCGCCGGCTGAAGGACGAGTTGCAGATGCCGACCTTCGCCTATCAAGTGTCGGGCGAATATTCGATGATCAAGGCCGCCGCCGCCAATGGCTGGATCGACGGGGAAAAGGCGATGCTTGAATCGCTGCTGGCCTTCAAGCGCGCCGGCTGCGACGGCATCCTGACCTATTTCGCGCCGGAAGTGGCTGAGATGCTGAAGGGGTGATGCGCCTCCGTAGCGCCCACATCGAGTAACGTTCCTTCGTCCAAAGCGCGACATGGCCACCGCAGGCAATCGCTTCAGGTTTGCGCTGCCCCTCATTGCCCTGCCGGGCATTTCTCCCCGTATAGTGACGGGGAGAAAGACGCGTTCGCAAAAGATTTCGCCAATCTCCAGCGTTGCAAAAACATCGCCGAGGTTGCGGCCAGCCCCTTCGCCCCGTCACTATACGGGGAGAAGGTGCCGGCAGGCGGATGAGGGGCGGCGCCAACATTGAGATTGGTCATTCCAACATGATTTGGAAGCGATTGGCCCCGGCGATTCAAAAAACCGCTTGCAAAATGCAATCAGTTAAGCTACCCGATAACTGCTTGCATCTCACAATTGGTTATCAAGGAGGCTCTCATGTCCAAACTTCGCGTCAGCGCTTTCACCTTGTCGATCGACGGCTTCGGCGCCGGTCCCGACCAAGACCTGAAGAACCCGCTGGGTGTTGGCGGGGAAGCCCTGCACGAATGGATGTTCGGCACCCGCACCTTCCGCAAGATGGTTCTCGGCAAGGATGGCGGGACCACGGACACTGACGAGGCGTTCGCCGCGCGCAGCTTCGAGAATGTCGGCGCCTGGATCCTCGGCCGCAACATGTTCGGGCCGATCCGCGGCGAGTGGCCTGACGAGAGCTGGAAAGGCTGGTGGGGAGACAATCCGCCATACCACGTGCCGGTCTTCGTGCTGACGCACCATCAGCGGGATCCCATTGTCATGGAGGGCGGCACGACCTTCTATTTCGTGACCGACGGCATCCACTCAGCGCTGGAGAAGGCGAAAGCAGCGGCTGACGGCAAGGATGTACGGCTGGGCGGTGGCGTTTCTACGATCCGGCAGTATCTCAAGGAAAAGCTCATCGACGAGATGCATCTGGCGATCTCACCTGTCCTGCTCGGCGCAGGCGAGAGCCTTTTTGCCGGCATCGACATGCCCAAGCTCGGCTACCGCTGCAGCGAGCAGGTCGCGACGCCGAAGGCCACGCATGTCATCATCGAGCGCGCCTAGCTTGTTGCAGGGCGCTGCCCACGGAGGCAGCGCCCCTCCTCGCTGCTTTAGTCAGTATTTCTCCGGCACATACAGTTCGCGCGGCAGCACCTGGCGCTCGTATTCGGGATTGAAGAGGCGCTCGGGCAGTGTGATCTCCTCGTGCGGCACCTCCTCATAGGGCATTTGCTTGAGGAGATGGTCGATGCAATTCAGCCGCGCCCGCTTCTTGTCGTTGCCCTCGACGATGAACCAGGGAGCTTCCGGGATGTTGGTGCGGGCGAAGGTTTCTTCCTTGGCCTTGGTGTACTGCTCCCAGCGCACGCGCGACTGGAGGTCCATCGGCGACAATTTCCATTGCTTCATCGGGTCGTGGATGCGCATCAAAAAGCGCATCTGCTGCTCCTCATCGGTGATCGAAAACCAGTATTTGACAAGCGTAATGCCTGAGCGGAGGAGCATGCGTTCGAAATCCGGCACGTCGCGAAAGAACTCCTCGACCTGATCCGGCTGGGCAAAGCCCATCACCCGCTCGACGCCGGAGCGGTTGTACCAGGAGCGGTCGAACAGCACGATCTCACCGCCGGCCGGCAGATGCGGAACGTAGCGCTGGAAATACCATTGCGACTTCTCGCGCTCGGTCGGCGCCGGTAGTGCTACGACGCGGCAGATGCGCGGATTGAGCCGCTGGGTGATGCGCTTTATGACGCCACCCTTGCCCGCCGAGTCGCGGCCCTCGAATACCACGACGAGCTTCTTCTTGTGATAGGCGACCCAGGACTGCAGCTTGATCAATTCGGATTGCAGCGTGATTAGATCCCGAAAATATTGCAGGCGGTCGATCGATGGCGGATGCGCATTCTTATAGATCTTGGCGATCTCCATCGACAGCGCCGGCTCAGAGATTTCCAGCTCATAATCTTCGTCGAGCGTGTCGGCGAGTTCCGCTTCCAGCCAGTCCCTGGCCGGGGAATTCTGTTTTATCTCGGTCATTTGCGCTGCTCCGCTTACAGGCCGTGTCGGCCGCTGTCAGGCGCTCTGCCGCCCGGCCCGGCGGCCGGAAATCGAAGCGCTGAACCGATGTTAGTATAGGCCAGCAATGACGGTTTTATTGCAGCCGCTGTTGCGCTGGCTGCGCGTCCAATCCGTAAGATGTGATCGATGTTGCCCTGCAACACGGGCGACAAGCGGAACGAATTATCCTACAAATGCCCGGTTCATTCAGGGCTGTCGTTTGAAACGCCCTTTCCCGATAAAATCATGAGGATACGACATGGAATACCGCACTCTCGGCCGTTCCGGGCTGAAGGTTTCGACGCTGACCATGGGCACCATGACGTTCGGCGGCGGCGGCGCGTTTTCGGCGGTCGGCAAGACCGATCTCGACGAGGCGCGCCGGATGATCGACCTTTGCATCGATGCCGGCATCAACGTCATCGACACCGCCAACGTTTATTCGAACGGGGTGTCAGAGGAGATCATCGGCGAGGCGCTCGGCGGCAAGCGCAAGGGCGACGTGTTGATCGCCTCCAAGGCGCGCATGCGGATCGGCAAAGGCCCCAATGATGAAGGCCTGTCGCGCTATCATCTGATCCGCGAATGCGAGAGGAGCCTGAAGCGCCTCAGGACCGATGTCATCGACATCTATTTCCTGCACGAGTGGGATGGCCTGACACCGCTCGAGGAAACCATCGCCGCGCTCGACACGCTGGTCGCGCAGGGCAAGGTCCGCTATGTCGGCTGTTCCAATTATTCCGGCTGGCAGGTGATGAAGGGGCTCGGTATCAGTGACCGTCATCACCAGCCGCGCTTCGTCACCCAGCAGATCCACTACACTCTGGAAGCCCGCGAGGCCGAGTATGAATTGTTGCCGATCTCGGTCGACCAGGGGCTCGGCCTGCTGGTCTGGAGCCCGCTCGCCGGCGGATTGCTGTCCGGCAAATATCACCGTGACCAGCCGACCGCCCGCCAGCTCAGCGGCTGGTCGGAACCGCCGATCCGCGACGAGGACCGGCTGTGGCGGATCGTCGACGTGCTGATCGATATCGGCAAGAACCACGGCGTGTCGGCAGCGCAGGTGGCGCTTGCCTGGTTGCTTGGCCGGCCCGCCGTCAGTTCGCTGGTGATCGGCGGACGAACCGAAGCGCATTTCAAGGACAATATCGCTGCTGCAAGCCTGGTGCTCGGCGATGAGGAGCGCACACGCCTCGACGTGGTCAGCAGGCCGCCCGTGCTCTATCCCTACTGGCACCAGCAATTCACGGCAAAGGACCGGTTCGGGCCCGCCGATCTCGTCCTCGACCGGGACGGCGCCTGAAAAAACGCCCTGAAGCGGGGCTCCCCGGACTGCGACGAGATATGGAGCCGATCGTGCCTTGCGGTGTTGTGTTTGTGGCCCAATGCTCCTAGGCAAAGGCCAAGCACAATGAAAGGAAACGATATGCCACGAGCACCGAACTACGGTCAGGAACGCAAGGAACGCGACCGGCAGAAGGCTGCCAAGAAGGCGGAAAAGCAGGCTGCCAAGGTCGCGGCCAAGGAGCGCTCGAAGCCCGAGGGCGAAAGCGAGTCCCAAACCAACACCGAAACGGCCGAGTGATGATATCAGGCCTGTCAGGCGGCCCGGGTCTCGATCAAGTCCCCGCTATGCCTCAGGCCGGCGCCTTGTCGCTGACGAAGACGTTCACTTCGCGGGCGGCGGCAATGAAGGCCCGTCTTGCGTTCATGGCCGGCTTGTCGCCGGCCAGCGCATCATGACAGGCTTGCAGCGCTTCGCGGTGCTTGGGGCTGCGCTTGCCGGGCCAATTGTTGAGGAGGTAGTCGGAAGCCTCGCGGGCCGTACGCAAGAGCTGATTGCTTCCCGCCGCGCCCTTGACGGTCACGGGTGTGTCAAATCGGTTGTTTTCCATCGCCGCTCTTACGCCATCGGCATTTGCGAAGCGAGACCGAAAGTAGCTTTCTTCGCTCATCTGCCTTTTTCGTGATCAATGGCCGCCGATCCTCACTCAAGCGACGACGGCAAATCCCCTGGCGCGCAGGCCGCGCCGGTCGTTGCGCAACGACGTGACCAGCCGGTCGCGGCTACCGTCGATATGAGATGAAAGCAGGCAGGCGGCCCCGTCGGCATCGCCGGCCCGCACCGCCGACAGAATGTCATGGTGTTCGGCCCAGGCACGGCCAAGCGCTGCCTCGTCGCGAACCTCGAGCCAGCGGGCGCGCGACAGGCGCGTCATCGCATCACGAACCGCTCTGAACAGGAACTCGTTGCCTGACAGGCGCGCCAGCTCGATATGAAAATCCATGCCGACACGATGCCATTCCTCGCGCGGCGTCTGGTCGTCGCAGGAATCGAGCATCGCCTCGATGATTTCGACGGCACCCCTGTCCTGCAAGGCACAAGTCAGCCTGACTGCCGCGACCTCGACCGCCTCGCGATAGACGGCGATCTGCTCCAGCTCGGCAAGATTGATGGGCGAGACCGTCCAGCCGCGGCCGTCGCGGCAGATCAGGCCTTCGGTCTCGAGCCGCAGTAACGCCGCCCTGACCGGCGTGCGCGAGGCGCCGAAGCGGCTTTCGACCCAGCGCTCCGTCAGCCGCTCGCCGGGACCGATCTCGAGCCCGAGGATCATCTCGCGAAGCTGCTTTTCGACGTTCTGCATCTGCGACATTGGCGTTCCGTTGTTGGAGCCGGTTCATTGGCCCTCTGCTCACCGGCCATTACTGGCGATCACTTTGCAGGGACCGCATTGACAGCGACCAGCCTTGCGTCCATGACGGATACCAGTTTGGTATCCCAAAATGGTATCCGCAGCAACCCAACGACAGCAGTCTCTGACATGCCGCAAGACGCCACCCTCGCCGTGCAAGGCACGCATAACGTCCACTGGCGCCGCAATCTCGCCGTGTGTTTTGCCGGCTCGTTCAGCACGCTCGCAGCGATGACGCTGCTGTTGCCGTTCCTGCCGCTCTACGTCGAACAGCTGGGCGCCGAGGGCCATGCGGCGATCGTGCAGTGGTCGGGCATCGCCTACGGCGCCACTTTCCTTGCTGCCGCGCTGGTCGCACCCCTGTGGGGGCGGTTAGGCGACCGCTACGGCCGCAAACTGATGCTGGTGCGCGCCAGTTTCGGCATGGCGATGTGCATGTCGCTGACCGGCATGGTGCAGACTGTCTGGCAATTGGTGTTCTTGCGCCTGCTGATCGGCTTTGCCGGCGGCTATTCTTCGGGCTCGACCATCCTGGTTGCCATGCAGACGCCGAAGGATCGCTCCGGCTGGGCGCTGGGCGTGCTGTCGGCCGGAATCACGGCCGGTGCCCTGGTCGGCCCGCTGCTCGGCGGCGCGCTGCCGCCGCTGATTGGCATCCGCGCCACATTCCTGCTCGCCGGCGGCGTCATTTTCCTGGCCTTTCTGGCAACCACCTTGCTGATCAAGGAGGCCCCTCGCCCGGTTGCCGCCAAGGCCGCGTCAGAAGAAAAGGCGAAAGGCGGCTGGTCGCAAATTCCCGACAAGCGCCCCGTCGTCGCCATGCTGGCGACCGGGACGCTGTTGAGTTTCGCCACCATGTCGATCGAGCCGATCATCACCGTCTATGTCCAGCAGCTCATCGAAGATCCGAGCCAGGTCACGCTGGTCTCCGGCATCGTCATGTCGGCGGCAGCGCTCGGCGCCATCCTGTCGGCGTCGCGGCTCGGCAAGCTCGCCGACCGTATCGGCCACTGGAACGTCATCGTTGCCGCGCTCGCAGTCTCGGCGCTGCTCCTGATCCCGCAGGCCTTCGTCACGCAAGGCTGGCAGCTCGTCGGCCTGCGTTTCCTGATGGGCGTGGCGCTTGGCGGTCTTTTGCCCTGCATCACCAGCGTCATCCGCCACAATGTGCCTGACGGCGTCGGCGGCAATGTGCTGGGCTTGTCGATCTCGGCGCAATATGTCGGGCAGGTCGCCGGACCGTTGCTCGGCGGCTTCGTTGGTGGCCATTTCGGCATGCGCGCGGTGTTTCTCGGCACATCCGTGCTGATGGCGGGCGGAGCGGCCTATAACTGGCTGGTCCAGTCGCGCCGCGAACGCGACATGCTGGCGGAAGCCGGCAAATCCTGACACGGTTCGCGCAGCGCTATCTCAGGCGGTCGCCAGCAATTACGGAGGCCTGGAAAATGAGCACGGATGAACACGCGGCAGGCAGCCGCATTCTGATTTTTGCCGGCGGCCTATGCGGCGCAACCGGCGTGGCGCTTTCGGCGGCGTCGGCGCATCTCGGCGGCGCTTTCGTCGGTACGGCCGCGTCCTTCCTGCTCATGCATGCGCCGGTTTTGCTTGCCGTCGGGCTGCTCGGTGGCAATACCATCCTGCGAAGCGGAAGCCTCATCCTCCTCGTCGGGCTTCTGCTGTTCTCGGGAGATCTCCTCGCTCGCGACTTCCTCGGCTCGCGGCTGTTCCCGATGTCGGCGCCGATCGGCGGCACCTTGCTGATCGGCGGCTGGCTGGTGATGGCCGCCTCGGCGCTGGTGCGCCCGCGCCGCCATTGATGCGACAACCAATGGCGGCCGCTGCTCTTTCACCAGCCGCGCTCGATCCACGAGCTCTGTCTTGCCAGCTCAGTCTCGCGGACGTTCGAGCCGGACTTGCCCGTCGCGCTTGGTCGTCTTGACCACACGCCGTCGCTCCGGCCGTTCGGTAGCCGGCGAGATGCCCCAATAATTGCGATAGATGTCTTCGAACAGATGCTTGACCGGGTGCATGGCTTAATCTCCTCTAGCTTATTTGAATCGATCCAATCAGCAGGCGAAAAAATGCGCTGCCAATCAGCTCCACTCGCGTCGCTTCAGGAAACGCAGGTCGCGAATCCACGGACCGGTCCTGTCGCGCCGCTTCCGGGCCTCCGCGCTCGAGCGGATGCTCCAGTCGTTCCGGTAAATGTCCTCGAACAGATAATTGACGGGGTGCATGGCACTCTCCTCTTGTATCGATCCAATCGGTAGAACGAAAAACGCTCTTGGATCGATTCAAAGAATACGCGCCGCACCATAAATGTCAAGCAAAAATTTGAATCGATCCAAGGAAGGTGTTAGGTAATCGGCGATACTGTTGGACCGGAATCCCGGAGACAAACAAATGGCATCACTCACCGAAGGCAGCAGGAGGCCCATCCGGCTGGCCGACATCGCCAAAGCCGCGGGCGTATCACACGGCACTGCCTCCAATGTCTTCAGCCGTCCCGAAATCGTGCGCGAGGAAGTCCGCGAGCGGGTCAAGGCGGCGGCCGAGGCGCTGGGCTATGCCGGCCCCGATCCAAAGGGCCGCCTGCTGCGTGCCGGCAAGGTCAATGCGATCGGCGTCGCCACCACCGAGCCGCTGTCCTATTTCTTCGACGACCCCTTTGCTCGCGTGATGATGGCCGGCATCTCGGAGGCATGCGACGCCACCGGCGCGGGAATTGCCCTGGTGTCAGCTGGCAACGAGGAAAAACTTGCCTGGAACATCCAGAGCGCCCTGGTCGACGGCTTCATCCTGTTCTGCATCGAGGGCGGTCCGCGCCTCGTCGAGCTGACACGCGAACGAAAGCTCCCCTTCGTCGCGCTCGAGTTCGGCTCGCAGGACGACACGGTCTCGGCGATCAGTATCGACAATGTTGCCGGCGGCCGGCTGGCGGCGCACCATCTGGCGGTACTTGGACATCGCCGCTTCGCCGTGTTGTCGCTGGCCTTCGCCGACGACAGCACCGGACTTGTCTCGCCCGAGCAGGTCCGGACGGCAGCCTATACCGGGACCCGTGACCGCCTCCTCGGCTATTTCGAAGAGCTTTCCCAATTTGGTGTCGACACCGCCAAGGTGCCGGTCTACGAGACCGAAAACGACAAGGCGAGCACAAGGGCTGGTCTCGAAACCATCTTCGCCTCGGCGGAACCGCCGACCGCCATCCTGGCGATGTCGGACCGGATCGCAATGGTGGCATTGGAATGGCTCAACGCACGGGGTATCACGGTTCCCCGCGATGTTTCCGTCGTCGGCTTCGACGGCGTGCCTGAAGCCGCAATTTGCGAGCCTCCGCTCACCACCATCGCCCAGCCGATCGCCGAGATCGGCCGCCGGGCAGCGCGAAGAATCCTCGACTTCGATGGCACAGTGCGGCGAGAAACGCTCGACGTCGAACTTGTCGTCAGGGCATCGTCCGGACCGCCGCCAAGTACAGGCTGACTGGGCAGATCGGCTCCAAATCTTATCTATTGGCCGCCATGGGACCGATGCCAAAGGATGGACGGCCAGGCGGCGCGTTGCGGACCGGCTTGCCCTTGCCGGACCAGCCGATGGCGGACAGCCACTCCAGATAGAAGGCGAGCGCGAACTGCATGGCGATGCCGGCGGCGAGCAGCAGACTGTCATAGGCAATGCCGCCCGGGTTGATCAGCTTCATCACTTGCGCCGCCATGGCAATCACCGTTCCGGCAATGAAAACCGGCAGCGAGCGTTTGCCCAATATGGCGAGCGGATTGTCACGACCGGTGCGGAACAGGTTCGAGACGGAAGGCAAGGCGACGACCAGGTAGCTCATCGCCAGGATGTGCAGCAGTCGCGGCAACGACAGGAATGTCTTGTCGAAACCGGTCAGCACCACCGGCAGGTCGAGCCATGACACATGCCCCCACAGCGGGCTGTGCACCCAGACGAGCGCCGTGAGCACATAGGCGGCGGCGGCGCCGACCAGCCAGCGATTGACCGGGATGGTGCCGCCGCGCCGCACATGCAACACGCTGGCCATGCCGATATTGAACAGCAATTGCCATGACAGCGGATTGAGGAACCAGAACCCGGGCTCCGGGTAGTTCGGTGGCGCGATCTGGTAGATTCCGGCAAGCAGCCAAAGGGCTGCGGACACGGCAAGCGCCGCCAGTGGCCGATAGCTGATGAACAGCAGGAAGGCCGGCGCCATCAACAGCAGCGCTGCATAGACCGGCAGTATGTTGTTGTAACCGAGCTGATGGCCGAGCGTGACGATGCCGACCAGGACTTGTGGCGGGTTTCTGACGAGCGGCTCGATGTTGATCAGCGTCAGAAGGTCCGGCCGTTTCGCAAACACCGCCGCCGCGCAGAAGATAGCCATGACCACCATCGTCGTGACGATGTGGGTGACATAGAGCACGCCGGCGCGGCGCCACATTTTCAGCGTTGCAATCAGCCGGTTTCCCGGCTGGAATTTGGTGCCGTAGGCGAGAGCGACGGACATGCCGGAGATCAGCACGAAGGCCTCGGCCGCATCCGAAAACCCGAAATTCTTGTAGGTCAGGGTTTCGAAAACGGTGCCCGGCACATGGTCGATGAATATGGTCAGGAGAGCGAGAGCCCGGAACACGTCAATACGCGTATCGCGTTCCGGCGAAACTGGCATGGTCATCGATAAAAGGCCTTAAAGCTGGTTGTTCATGCCGGCATGCGACCACCCGGCGCACACTGCTTCGATCCCTCCCGCGGGGATTATATCGGCAAAGAAACGGACTGAAATGCGCCCGGTTCAATCAACTTTCGCGGAGCTTGAAAATATTTCGTTTTGAAGCCGGCAAATTAACGAAAGTAACGCGAAATCAAAAGGATGTGACTATGGCCGAGGAGAGCCTCGAAGACGGTATTTTGCAGGAAAATTCAGGCTTTTTCTACCGGCTCCATCGACCCGCCAATTTACCCGGTGACTGGCTGTTCCTGCAGCATGGATCGGGAGTCGATGAGACGACCTTGCTGCCGCTTGGTCGGCAAATCGCGCCGCATGCGGCGCTGGTTGCGGTCCGTGGCCGCATCCCTCAGGAGGGCGGGTTCCGCTGGTTCACGCGAATCACCCCGACGCGTTTCGAACAGGCGAGCATCCGTGCGGAGGCGGACGCATTCGCGGGCTTCGTCGACGGCATCGCGAAGCGCCACCGCTTCGATCTCAGCCGCGCGACCTTTGTCGGTTATTCGAACGGCGCCAATCTGGTCTCAAGCGTCATGCTGCTGCATCCGGGCCTGATCGAGTGCGCCGCATTGCTGCGTCCGATGCCGGTGCTTGACGAGGTGCCGCCGGCCGACCTGTCGAAGGCGCGGGCGTTGATCATCGCCGGCGCCGCCGACCTGACCTATGCGCCATTCGCGCCGGTGTTGGCCGCCCTGCTGAGTTCGCATGGCGCCAAGGTCGAGACCCAAACCATTGCCTCCGGCCATGAAATCGGCGATCCGGACGCCGAGATCGTCAGGCAATGGCTGGCGGATCCTGCGGTCGCCGTTGCAACGTCAGATCGATGAGCCTCGAAGCTATCCTCGCCCCATGCGGTTCCAGGCGTCCAGCCCGGCGATCTTGTAGGCTTCGGCCAGCGTCGGATAGTTGAAGGTGTTGTTGACGAAGAAGTCGACGGTGCCGCCGAGATTGATGACCGCCTGGCCAATGTGGATGAGTTCGGTCGCGCCCTCGCCGACGATATGGGCGCCGAGCAGACGGCGTGTTTCGATCGAGAACAGAAGCTTCAGGAAGCCGGTATTGACGCCCATGATGTGGCCGCGCGATGTCTCGCGAAACCGCGCCACGCCGACCTCGTAGGCAGCACCACTCTCGCGCACCTGCTCCTCCGACTGGCCGACGGTGGAGATTTCCGGCACGGCGTAGATGCCGTAGGGAAAGGTTTCGGGCGGCGGCGGCAAGGGCACGCCGAACGCATGGCAGGCGGCCACCCTGCCCTGTTCCATCGAGGTCGAGGCCAGGCTCGGAAAACCGATGACGTCGCCGGCGGCATAGATGTTGGGCGCGCTGGTCTGGAAGGTCTGCGGATCGACCTTGATGCGGCCCCTGGAATCGGACTCGATGCCGACCGCTTCCAAGCCCAGGCTGCCGACATTGCCGGTACGCCCGGCAGCATAAAGCACCATCTCGGAACGTATGGTGCGGCCGTCTGCCAGCATCACCTCGGCATAATCGGGTTTGGAGGCGATCTCCTTGACGGCGCTGCCCAAGCGGATGGTCATGCCGCGGTCGCGCATCTGATGGATGAAGTCGTCGACGATCTCGCGGTCGACGAAATCCAACATGGTATTGCGCGGCTCGACCAGCGTCACCGGAACGTCGAGCGCGGAAAAGATCGTCGCATATTCGACGCCGATGACGCCGGCGCCGATCACCGTCAGCGTGCGCGGCAGCCGGTCGAGCTCCAGCATCTCGTCGCTGTCGAAAATCCGTGTTTTGTCGAACGGCACGTCGCGCGGCCGGTGCGGCCGGGTGCCGACCGCGATCAGTGCATGGGCGAAGCCAACCTCGCTGTAGTCGCCGGTGTCGGTGGTCAGGCTGACCTTATTGGGGCCGAGGAATTTTGCCGCGGCGCGAGCGCTCTTGACCGTGTTGCGCATGAACTGGTGCTGCAGCACCTCGACCTCATGGTCGAGCGTCTTGTGCAGGCGCTCGACCAGATCGCCGACCGAAATGTCCTGCTTGACCCGGTAGCCGCGTCCATAAAAGCCGCGCTCACGCCAGCCGGAGAGGTTGAGCACCGTCTCGCGCAACGTCTTCGACGGTATGGTGCCAGTGTGTACCGACACGCCGCCGAGACGCCGGCCCCTGTCGACCACCAGCACCGACTTGCCGAGCTTGGCCGACTGCACCGCGGCGCGGCGCCCGGATGGGCCGCTGCCGATGACCAGCATGTCGTAGTCCATGTCGCCCCGTCCCCTCGGCTCGGCACCTTTTGTTGCGCCGCAGCAAGCTAACGCTATCCGCGCCATGAATTCAACAAGTCAGACGGCGCCGGGCACTCCGTCACCATCTACGGTGGCGAATGGTTCGATCTTGATTCCACCGCGAACCTTCACCATTTCATCAATACGCGGCCCGTGCATTAACCCGGGTTCGATTACGAGGAAATGACATGAACGCTCGCGTTCTCGACGGCGAAATCATCACCAGCAGGCTCGAAGACGTCCGCGCCTATGAGGGCGTGCGCACGCGGCGCATTCTCGCCTTCGTCATCGATTATTTCATCGTCGCGCTGCTCACCATTCCTTTCGCGATCCTGGTGTTCTTGTTTGGGCTGTTGACGCTCGGCCTCGGCTGGATGCTGTTTTCCATTCTCGTGCCGGCCGTCGCCATCCTCTACATCTGGAACACGCTCGGCAGTAAAGATCAGGCCACCGCTGGCATGAAGATGATGGGCATCCGGCTCGACCGGCTCGACGGCAGCCGCATCGACGGGTTGACTGCCGTCGTCCATTCGGTGTTGTTTTGGGCCGGCAATGTCATCCTCTCGCCGCTGGTCCTGCTGGTGAGCCTGTTTTCCGACCGCAAGCGCATGCTGCACGACCTGCTGCTCGGCACGGTCGTCAGCCGCAGCGGCCGCTGAGCGGCTTTGAAGCGCGGCCGCAGCCTTTGCGCACAAAAGTGAAGACGTCCATTCACACAGGCTTTCACAATCCTGTTGAATTTTTCGGCGTCCGCGCCAAAGGTAGAGCGATTCGCAGGAGTGTTTCCAAGGCTCGATGACGCAGCACCCGACCCAGTCGCCACAGTTCTTTCTGACCGCGCCCTCGCCGTGTCCCTATCTCGAGGGCCAGTTCGAGCGCAAGGTGTTCACCCACCTGGTCGGCGACAAGGCCCCCGAGATGAACGATCTGTTGACGCAGGGCGGGTTCAGGCGGTCGCAGAACATCGCCTACAGGCCGGCTTGCGAGACCTGCCGCGCCTGCGTGTCGGTGCGCATCCTGGCGCAGGAGTTCACCGCCAGCCGCAACATGAAACGCGTCATACAGCATAATTCGGATCTGGTCGGCGCCATGCACGACGCCGAACCCTCCACCGAGCAGTATTCGCTGTTCCGCAGCTATCTCGACGCCCGCCACCGCCGTGGCGGCATGTCCGATATGACCGTGCTCGACTACGCCATGATGGTCGAGGATACCCATGTCGACACCAAGGTCATCGAATACCGTCGCCGCGGACCTGACAGCTTCATCACCGGCAAGGGTCAGGGCGAACTGATCGCCGTGGCGCTCACCGACAAGATGGCCGATGGCCTGTCGATGGTCTATTCCTACTTCAACCCGGATTTCGAGGACCGTTCCCTCGGCACCTTCATGATCCTCGACCACATCGCCCGCGCCAGGGCGATGGGCCTGCCCCATGTCTACCTGGGCTACTGGGTCAACGGCTCGCGCAAGATGAATTATAAGATGCGCTTCCAGCCGCAGGAGCATCTCGGCCCGAAAGGCTGGGAACGCTACAATCACGAAGCGGTTTCGCGCTGATTTCCGCTTTCGGTATTCACCCTTAAATTGTTTCGAGGAGGATGCCGCTGGGCTTCCGGCCGATCGGCGGAAGACCGGGCGGGTCAATTTTGCGCCTCCAAGCCTATCGCGAGAATTGCTGCATGTCTTCCCACAACGACCACCAGAGAGGCCTTCTGATCACCGCCATCGGCGGGTTGACGCTGACCGTCGACATTCCGCTGATCCGGCTCGCCGACGGCGAGGCATGGACGATCCTGCTCTTGCGCACCGGCACGACCTTCGTCGCCACGCTCGTCATCTGGGCCATCTGGCGCTCGCTGAGCGCAAAGGCACCGCAGCTTATCCCGGGCTGGTCAGGGCTCATCGTTGCCGCCCTCTACGGACTCGGCTCGATCGCCTTCATCACCGGCGTCTACAACACCTCGACCGCCAACCTCGTTTTCATCCTGGCCTTCACCACCATGTTCGCGGCCCTTTTGTCGTGGCTATTCCTGAAGGAGAGGCCACAGCCCCTGACGGTCGCAGCGCTGGCATTGATGATCGCCGGCGTCGTGATGATTGTCGGTGATTCCGTCGGAACCGGGCATCTCTTCGGCGACCTGATGGCACTATGCTCCGCCTTCATGATCGCCGCGGCCATCACCATCTCGCGCGCCAGCGGCAAGGATATGGGCTTCACCGCGCTGATCGGAGTCGTGCTGCCACTGGCCATCGCCGCCCTGATGGTTTCCAAGGTGGGTTTTCACGTCAACGCACCGTGGTGGATCGTCTTCAACGGCGCCGTCATCATGCCGATCTCGTTCTTCTGCCTCGCCAACGGTCCGAAATACATTTCCGGGCCGGAAGTGGCGATGTTCTACCTGTTAGAAACCGTGCTGGCGCCGGTCTGGGTGTGGATGATCTTCGCCGAGACCCCGTCGCGCAACAGCCTGATCGGCGGCACGATCCTCATCGTCACCTTGATCGGCCATTCGCTCTGGCAGTTGCACGAGGGGCGTAAGCGCCGCGCCACGCTCGCCGTCAGTCACCCGGCCTGATTCTTTTTCGCGGCGGCGCGTTCGGCGACAATTTCGATCTGCGGCGGTGCATCTTCCTGCTCCGCCGGTTCGGCGGCAGCGAGTTCATCGGTCAGCTCCACCTCGCGCAGCCATTCGCGCCAGATCGCGACCAGCAGGGCCATCAGCACCGGGCCGATGAACAGGCCGAGAAAGCCCATTGTCTTGACGCCGCCGATCAGGCCGAAGAAAGTCGGCAGGAAGGGCAGCTTTATCGGCCCGCCAACCAGCTTCGGGCGCAATGTCTTGTCGACGACGAAGAGTTCGACGGCGCCCCAGATGAACAGCGCCAGGCCGGCCATCGGCGAGCCGCTGGCGGCGAGATAAATCGAGACCAGCGTGAACGACAGCGGCGCGCCGCCGGGGATCAGCGCCATGATGCCGGTCAGTGCGCCGAGCGTCACCGGCGACGGCACGCCGGCCAACCAGTAAGCGATGCCCAGCACCAGCCCTTCGCCGATGGCGATAACCGTCATGCCGGTGACGGTCGAGGAGATCGTCGCCGGCACCACGCGTGAGATCCGTTCCCATCTGGCCGGCAGGATGCGTTCGCCGAGGCGATCGACCTGCCCGGCGAAATGCTCGCCGTCGCGATAGGCGAAGAACAGCGCGATCATCATGAACAGCAGCGTCAGCAAAAGGCCGAAGGCGCTGCCGCCGGCGGCAAGCACGCCGCGATAGATGCTGCCGATATTGGCGCCGCTGATCAGCTGGATCAGTTCGCCGATACCGCCTGGATGGCCAACGTTGACCGTCCATTGTTCATTGAGCCATTCGCCTACCACAGGCAGCGTGGCGATCCAGTGCGGCGTCGGCGCGCCGTAGCGGTTGGTCTCGATCGCCCAGCCGACCCATTCGCGCACCTCGTTGATGGCATAGGTGCCGGCAAGCGCGATCGGCACCACCAGGAAGGTCAGGATGAACAGGATCGCAAGGGTCGCGGCGATCGTGCGGTTGCCGCCGACGCCGGCGAGCAGCCGCCGATAGAGCGGCCAGCTGGCGAAAGCGATCACCAGGGCGGCAAGGACCGGGAATAGGAAGCCGTGGAAGAAATAAACGCCGGCGGCGACGATCAGCACCAGGAGCCAGCGCGCCGCCGACAGCGGCGGAATGACAGCGGCCCTGAGCGGCGTCGACAGGCCAAACAGGCGCTGCTGCCGCTCCGGCTTCTGTATCCTGACTTCCTTCAAGCGACTACCTCCCCAACGCCCGTGTCGTTCAGATGCGTTATCCCCGCGATTTCCCATGGCGAAGCTTATGCACTGATATAGTGCAGCAATCGTGACGGCATTCCAATTTGGTCGAAAGGAGCCCGAAACAAAAAACCCGCCTTGGGAGGCGGGTCGTCGGTGCGAATCAGCACCATAGTGAAATTAGTAGCATAGCTGCCGGCACAAAGCAAGAACAAAATGCGCCGCCGGGCGCGAAAACACGAATTCCCTTTCACCACCTCGCCTGACCGCCCCCCGAAAGGTCACGCTCCTTCGCGTTCGCGCGCCTACCCGAACTTGCCCGTGCGCGGAAAGCCCTTCGGCACCATGCGACCGGCCGAGGCGCGGGCGCCGATCCATTCGGCAAGCTCGTCACGCGATTTGGTGAAGGTGCGATCTGCCGAATCCTGCCAGGACAGGCCGCTGGCGAGCGTGAAGGTCTTGAGGTCGAGGACGCCGCCATCCTTGTATTTCTGCAGGCGCACGCCCTTGCCGCGTCCCATCTCCGGGATCTCGGCCAGCGGGAACACCAGCATCTTGCGGTTCTCGCCGACAATGGCGAGATGGTCGCCGGCGACGCTCACGCAGCGCTGGGCCTCGTCGGGCGCCTTGACATTCATCACCTGCTTGCCCTTGCGGGTGTTGGCGACGACCTCCTCTTCCTGCACGATGAAACCGTTGCCGTCATGCGAAACCAGCAGCAGCTTGCGCTTGGGATCATGGACGAAGGCGGTGACGATATCCTGGTCGTTGTCCATGTCGACGATGATGCGGATCGGCTCACCATGGCCACGCCCACCCGGCAGCCGGTCGGCGCCGATCGTGTAGAACTTGCCGCCGGTGGTGAAGACCAGCACCTTGTCGGTCGTCTGGGCATGGAAGGCGAGCTTGAGGCTGTCGCCTTCCTTGAAGGTCAGGGCAGAGTGATCGGTCAGATGACCTTTCATGGCCCTCAGCCAGCCCTTTTCCGATACGACGACGGTGACCGGCTCGCGCTCGATCATGGCGTGGGCGATATCGGTCAGGTCATGTTCGGGTGCATCTGCGAACTCGGTCCGGCGCTTGCCGATCTCGGTCTCGGGCCCATATTTCTGGCGAACATTGGCGACTTCCCACTTGATCGTCGCCCACTGCTTGGCGTCGGACGCAAGTAGCGCCTCGATCTGCTTCTTCTCGCCGGTCAGGCCGTTGAATTCCTCACGAATCTCGAATTCCTCGAGCTTGCGCAGCGCCCTCAGCCGCATGTTGAGGATGGCTTCGGCCTGGGTGTCGGTGAGTGACCAGCGGGCCATCATCACCTGCTTGGGCTCGTCCTCCTCGCGGATGATCCTGATCACCTCGTCGATGTTGAGGTAGGCGATCAGATAGCCGGCGAGGATCTCCAGCCGCCTCTCGATCTCGCCGAGACGGTGCTTGGAGCGGCGGATCAAGACGTCGCGGCGGTGCTCAAGCCACTCCTTGAGCACGCCTTTCAGCGACAGCACGTTCGGCACCTTGCCGCGCGACAACACGTTCATGTTGAGCGGAAAGCGGCTTTCGAGCTCGGTCAGCTTGAACAGCGATTCCATCATGATGCCGGGATCGACCGAGCGGCTCTTCGGCACCAGCACGACGCGGATGTCCTCGGCGCTCTCGTCGCGGATATCCTCGAGCAACGGAAGCTTGCGCGCAATCAAGAGCTCGGCGATCTTTTCGATCAGCCTGGCCTTCTGGACGCCGTAGGGGATCTCGGTGACGACTATGTTCCAGGTGCCCCTGCCCTGGTCCTCCTGGCTCCATTTCGCCCTGACGCGAAAGCCGCCGCGACCCGTTTCGTAGGCTTCGAGGATCGAGGCTCGGCTGTCGACGATGATGCCGCCGGTCGGGAAATCCGGACCTTGCACGAAGTCCATCAGCTTGGTGACGGGCGCATCCGGATGATCGATCAGGTGAAGCGCGGCGTCGCAAAGCTCGGCCGCATTGTGCGGCGGGATCGAGGTCGCCATGCCGACGGCGATGCCGGACGAGCCGTTGGCAAGCAGGTTCGGGAAGGCGCCGGGCAGCACGGCCGGCTCCTCGTCTTCCTCGTTGTAGGTCGGGCGGAAATCGACCGCGTCCTCGGTGATGCCTTCCAGCAGCAGCGTCGACACGTCGGTCATGCGCGCTTCGGTGTAGCGCATGGCGGCGGCGTTATCGCCGTCGATATTGCCGAAATTGCCCTGCCCGTCGACCAGCGGGTAGCGCATCGAAAAATCCTGCGCCAACCGCACCAATGCGTCGTAGATCGACTGGTCGCCATGTGGATGGAACTTGCCCATCACCTCGCCGACGATGCGGGCGCATTTGGCAAAGCCCTGGTCGGGGTTGAGCCGCAACAAGCGCATGGCATGCATTATGCGGCGATGCACCGGCTTCAACCCGTCGCGCACGTCCGGCAGCGCCCGGTGCATGATGGTCGACAGCGCGTAGGCGAGATAGCGCTCTTCCAGCGCCTTCTTCAGATCGACCGGCTCGATATTGTCGCCGCCGCCAGTTTCAGGCGGCAAAAGCCTTTTTCCCATGGGCTGGCACTAGCCGAGCGGGTGATTCGCGGCAAGAGGCGCCGGCATACGTCCTCCTAAAGCGCGTCGCGTTCGACCGGCCTTATGCGCGCGCTTTAGGTCCTTGTTTTGATCCATGTCGCGCAAAACCGCTGCGCACTTTTGCGCGACCTGCATTGTGCAACAGGAATTAGAAGCGTCGCGACGCCGGCCAACATCAATCCGTTACATCCGGCTTCTATCGCAAGCCTGATGGATCGGGTTTGCCTTTGGCCGCGATCTTCGACCATTGTGCCGAGGCCCGCCTTTTTCCGGTCCAGTTCGTCGCTGAATGGTGACGACGCGACGATTTGAAAAGAATTTCAGGACACTCTCAGGGGAGCTCTCGATGACGATCAGACACTCGACACTTATTAAAAGACTGGCTTTTTCGACCTTTTTGCTGACGCTGCCGCTGAATGCGGCGTTCGCGCAGGATACCGCGGTTGCCGACCGGCTGAAGGCTGCCCTCGCCGCCCAGGGCGTCGACCTCTCCTGGACCGGAGTAACCGGCGACACCTCCAGCATGGTTCTGCAAGGCGTAGCGGTCAAACCGGCGGCCGAAAAGGAGGCGCTCAAGATCGGCGACGTCAAGCTCGAAGGCGTGACCGAAGCCAATGGCGGCTATCAAATCGCGACCGTATCGACTTCGCCGTTCGAACACAGCGAAGATGGCGTCACGCTCAATCTCAGCCCCTTCGTCATCCACGACATGACGGTTCCGGCCGAAGGCGCAAGCGGCCCGCTGGGCTCGCTGATGATCTACAAATCGGCCGAGCTCGACAACATGACCGTCAAGGTCGCCGACAAGACTGCCTTCTCGATGGACGGGCTTGCCATCGCAATCACGCCGCCGGCCGACGGCAAGGCCATGGCGTTCTCCGGCACCACGGAAAAGTTCACTGCCGACCTGACGCTGGTCGAAGATCCGAAGTCCAAGGAAGTCATCAACGCGCTCGGCTACCAGAACATATCGGGCAATCTTGAGATGGAAGGCACCTGGCAGCCTACCGACGGCAAGATGGATTTGTCGAAATACGAAATTTCGGTCGACAATGCCGGCACGCTCGGCATGACCTTCAATCTCGGCGGCTACACGCTGGATGTCATCAAATCGATGCAGGACATGCAGAAGAAGATGGCAGCGCAGCCCGAAGGCGCCGACAATTCGGCGCAAGGCATGGCCATGCTCGGGCTGCTGCAGCAGCTATCGTTCAACAGCGCCTCGATCCGCTTCGACGACGATTCGCTGACCAAGAAGGTGCTCGATTATGCCGGCAAGCAGCAAGGCATGTCCGGCAAGGACATCGCCAACCAGGCCAAGGCGATCGTGCCCTTCGGCATGGCGCAGCTCAACAATCCGGAACTGACGGCGCAGGTTTCGGCCGCGGTCAACAAGTTCCTCGACGATCCGCAAAGCATCGAGGTCTCGGCCGAGCCGCCGGCAGCGGTGCCGTTCGCGCTGATCATGGCGGGCGCCATGTCCAACCCGCTCGACCTGCCGAAGACGCTCGGCGTGACGGTTACGGCGAACGAAGACTGACCGAGCTTCCAAGCAAAAGCCCGGCAGCGATGCCGGGCTTTTTTATGAATCCACAGGACTTGTTCGGAGCGTTTCCTAAACCTCTTTCTTCGTCGCCACGACGCGCAGCGACAATTCGCGAAGCTGCTGCGGGCTGGCTTCCGACGGTGCGTTCATCAACAGGTCGTAGGCCTGCTGGTTCATCGGGAACATGGTCACTTCGCGCAGGTTCCTGGCACCGACCAGAAGCATGACGACACGGTCGATGCCGGCCGCCATGCCGCCATGCGGCGGCGCGCCATACTGGAAGGCACGGTAAAGGCCGCCGAAGCGTTCCTCGACGGTTGCGCGGTCCAGCCCGACCGTTTCGAACGCCTTGACCATGGTTTCCGGCAGATGGTTGCGAATGCCGCCTGAGGCGATCTCGAAACCGTTGCAGACCATGTCGTACTGGAACGCCTTGATGCCGAGCAGATCCTCGCCGTTAAGCGCATCGATGCCACCTTGCGGCATCGAGAACGGATTGTGCGCGAAGTCGATCTTCTTCTCCTCCTCGTTCCATTCGAAGAACGGGAAGTCGACGATCCAGCACAATTCGAAGCGATCACGGTCGACAAGGTTGAGCTCCTCGCCGGCGCGGGTGCGCGCCGCACCCGCGAAGGAGACGAATTTCTTCGGGTCGCCGGCGACGAAGAAAGCGGCATCGCCATCGGCAAGGCCGAGTTGTTGGCGGATCGCCTCCGTGCGCTCCTCGCCGATGTTCTTGGCCAGCGGCCCGGCGCCTTCGAGCTTCTCGCCCTCCTTGCGCCAGAAGATGTAGCCCAGCCCGGGCTGGCCCTCGCCTTGCGCCCATGAGTTCATGCGGTCGCAGAAGGCGCGCGAACCGCCGGTCTTGGCCGGAATGGCCCAGACCTCGGCCTTCGGATCGTTGGCAAGGATGTTGGCAAATACCTTGAAGCCGGAATCGCGAAAATGATCGGAGACGGCTTGCATCTCGATCGGGTTGCGCAGGTCCGGCTTGTCGGTGCCGTATTTGCGCATGGCGACATCATAGGCGATGCGCGGAAACTTCTGCGTCACCGGCTTTCCGGCGGCAAAGGTCTCGAACACGCCCCGCATCACCGGCTCCATGGTGGTGAACACGTCCTCCTGCTCGACGAAGCTCATCTCAACGTCGAGCTGGTAGAATTCACCCGGCAGACGGTCGGCGCGCGGGTCCTCGTCGCGAAAGCACGGCGCAATCTGGAAATAGCGGTCGAAGCCGGACACCATGATCAGCTGCTTGTACTGCTGGGGGGCCTGCGGCAGCGCGTAGAAAGTGCCGGGGTGAATGCGCGACGGCACCAGAAAGTCGCGCGCCCCTTCCGGCGACGAGGCGGTCAGGATCGGCGTCGAGAATTCGGTGAAGCCGACCTCGCCCATCAGCTTGCGCATCTCGGCGATGATTTTCGTCCGCGCGACGATGTTCTTGTGCAGCGTGTCGCGCCGCAGATCGAGAAAGCGGTATTTGAGGCGGATGTCCTCCGGATAATCCGGCTCGCCGAAGACCGGCAGCGGCAATTCCCTGGCCGCCGACAGAACCTCGATCTCGCGCGCGAAAATCTCGATCTCGCCGGTCGGCAAATTAGGGTTCACGGTGTCGGCGAGGCGCGCCTTGACCTCGCCGTCGACGCGGACGACCCATTCGCCGCGCAGGGTCTCGGCAATCTTGAAGGCGGGCGAATCCGGATCGGCGACGATCTGGGTCAGGCCGTAATGGTCGCGCAAATCGATGAACAGCAGGCCGCCATGGTCGCGCACGCGATGCACCCAGCCCGACAGGCGAACGGCGGAGCCGACGTCGCTCTTTCTCAACTGGGCACAGGTATGGCTGCGGTAACGATGCATTGTCATTGCTAGGTCCGGATGTTGGTTGCGGCCAAAGCACGATGGCCCGGCCTGAAAATTTGCGCGAAAAGCACATGAGAGTGTGCATTTGTCAAGGCAAGCGGCGCCCGGGACGAGTTCGCGTTCTTCCCGCCCCTGTCCCACCGGCATCAATTTATGCCAGAGGCGTTAATCCGAGTTCGCTGCTCTGTCCAGCAGTTCAATTATGCACCTCATCCCTTGACCCCGCCTGCGGTGAGGCCGGAGATGATCTTGCGCTGGAAGATCAGGACGAGGATGACGAGCGGCACGGTGACGATCACCGATGCGGCCATGATGTTGCCCCACGGGATCTCGAACTGCGAGCTGCCGGAGAGCAGCGCAATGGCGACCGGCACGGTTCGCTGCTCGTTGTTGGAGGTAAACGTAAGCGCGAACAGAAATTCGTTCCACGCACCGATGAAGGCGAGAAGCCCGGTGGTCGCCAGCGCCGGCCACATCAGCGGCAGGAAAACGCGGCTGATGATGATCCAGGGCGTGGCGCCGTCGAGGATCGCCGCTTCCTCCAGCTCGATCGGCAGGTCGCGAACGAAGGCGGTGAGCACCCAGACGGTGAACGGCAAGGTGAAGATCATATAGGACAAGATCAGCGCGAACGGCGAATTGTAGAGGCCGAAGGCCCGGATCAGCTCGAACAGACCGGCAAGCACCGTCAATTGCGGGAACATCGAGACGGACAGGATAATGAGGAGCAGAGCCGAGCGGCCGCGGAAGCGGATGCGCGCCAGGGCATAGGCGGCGGTGACGCCGAGGAACAGCGAAATGACGACAACGGCGCTCGAGATGAACAGCGAGTTCACGAGGTTGCGCAGGAAGGTCCCTTCGGTGAAAACGGTCTTGTAATTGCTGAAGGTGATCGTCTTCGGCCAATAGTCGATCTGGAAGAGCGCCGTCCCGGATTTCAGGCTGGTGACGATGGCGTAGTAAAACGGGAATACCGCGACGACGACGATAACGGCGACGAGGAGGTAGAAAGCCGTGCGCTTGACGATCCACATGGTCAGCAGCCCCACATGATCAATAGTCCTTGTCCAGTCTTATCCGGCCGAGCCACAGAACGAGCATGGTCAGCAAAGCGAGGATGAGGAAGAGCAGCGTCGAGGCGGCGGAGCCGTAGGCAAACTTGTCGAACTCAAACAGGCTCTCGCGGGCAAACACCGACATCGACTTGGTGTGGATATTGTTTGGCGTGAGCACGTAGATCAGGTCGAAGATGCGCAGCGCATCGAGACCGCGGAAGATCATGGCCACCATCAACGCCGGCCGGATGAGCGGCAAGGTGATCTTCCAGAAAACTTTCCACGCGCCGACGCCGTCGAGCTTGGCGACCTCGTAGATTTCTTGTGGAAGCATCTGGAGGCCGGCGAGAATGAGAAGCGCCATGAACGGGGTCGCCTTCCAGATGTCGACAATGAGGATGGCGACCATGGCCGTGTCGGCGCTAGCCGTCCAGGCGATCTTGGTGCCGATCAGGCTGAGCTTGAGAAGGACGTCGTTGATGATGCCGAACTGGTCGTTGAGCATCCACTGCCACATTTTCGCCGAGACGATCGTCGGAATGGCCCAAGGGATTAGTATCGCGGCGCGCACGATGCCGCGGCCGCGAAACTTGGTGTTGAGCACCAGCGCGACGATCATGCCGAGCACCGTCTCGCAGGTTACCGAAATCACCGCGAAGCGCACCGTATTCCAGACGGCGCGCCACCAGACCGGATCGGCGAGCAGCCCGTCATAGATGACGCGGCCGCTCGGCATTTGCAGGATGGAGAAATAATTGGCGAAGCCAACCCAGCGACGGGCTTCGAGGTCGGCGAGCGAGGCATCGGTGAAGCCGAAATAGATCGTGCGCATCAACGGCCAGCCGGCAACGGCGGCGAGCACGATGAGCATCGGGGCAAGCAGCAGCCATGCCGAGCGCACACGCTGACGCGCCAGCAGCGAGCCTGAGCGCGGCGAGGTCACCAGGCGGTGCCCTTGAGCCTGGTCAAGGAGAACTCCAGATCGGCAAGGTTGTCGGCGGCCGTGCCCTCGCCGGACATGGTGTTGTGGACGGCGGTCCAGAACTCGCTCGATGCCTCATTGTACCTGGTCTTGGCCTGGGCCGAGGGACGCGGCACCGCGTTGAGGACAACTTCCTTCCAGCGCGGGATAACCGGCTGGGCGCTGGCGATGTCGGCATCGTCATAGAGCGCCTGAATGGTCGGCAGATATGCCCCCTTCAAGGCGCGGTACTTCTGCATCTGAGGCGAAGCGATCCATTTGACCAGCTCGACGGCTGCGGCCGGGTTCTTCGAATATTTGGAAACCGCAAGATTCCAGCCGCCAAGCGTTGCTGCCGGGCGGGCGCCCTCACCCGACCCGGACGGCAGCGTCGTCACTTCGAACTTGCCTTTGATGGGGGAGCTTTCGCTGTTGCCAAGCGCATAGGCGTAGGGCCAGTTGCGCATGAAGACGGCGTTGCCGGTCTGCCAGACACCGCGCGACTCTTCTTCCTGATAGGCCAGAATGCCGGGAGGCGAGATGGTTCCCACCCAGCTCCTCGCCATTTCCAGCGCCGCGGCTGCTTGCGGATTATTGATGGAGATCGTGCCGTCCGGCTCGATGATCTGACCACCGCCGTTCGACTTCACCCATTCGAGTGCATCGCAGGTCAGTCCCTCATAGGCGTTGCCCTGGAAAACGAAGCCCCACATGTCCTTGTTGCCGCCCTCGCGTTCCTTGTCCATGACAAGCTTGGCAGTATCGGCAAGCTCGGCCCAGCTGGTCGGGACCTTGGCGCCGTATTTGTCGAGGAGATCCTTGCGGTAGTAGAGCGCCGGAGCGTCGGTGAATATCGGCAAGGCGACGAGCTTGCCGTCGACGGTCTGCGATTTGATGATCGATGGGAAATGAGCGCCGACGACATCCTTGGTCGCCGCGGTCAGGTCGACGAGCTGCTTTGCAAGCTGGGGGGCCCAAATGACGTCCGTCTGATAGACGTCAACGTCGCTGTTTCCAGCGGCAAGCCACAGCCTGTATTGACTAAACTGGTCGGTCCCCGAGGGCGGCACCGGAACCACGCTAACCTTGTTGCCGGTCTTCTTCTCGTATTGATCGAGGATCTCGCGAAGGATTCTCTGGCCGTTGCCGGTATCGCCCGACACCATGGCGAGGTCGACAGCCCGCGCCGGCCCGGCCGCCAGAACTGCGGCCACGGCAAATCCAGCGAATGCGGAACGAAACTTCATGATGTCGGATCTCCCTTTGGAGCTTCAGGCAGCAGCAGAAACGGACGTCGATGCCCGACACCGTCCTCAGCACACCCGCAGCTCACAAGACGCGCATTCGCCCACCAGCACTGAACTACAAAGATACGCCTTGAGTTCCCAACACGGAACGTCCGGCGCGAAGCGGCAGCCCCCGGCTGGCCCCAACGCCTCCGGGAATTGCCGCTGGCATTGGCGAAGGCGATGGTTCAAGAAGGATCAACGACAGGCTTTCCTTCATGTCCTCCATCCGCCCGCTGATCCCGCTCCTGATCGCCGCCGGCATCCTGCTCGGCGGCAACGGCCTGCAGAGCACTTTGATTGCGCTGCGTGGTGCGCAGGAGGGTTTTCCCGCTTCCTCTATCGGCCTGATGGGCACGTTCTATTTCGCCGGCTTTTTGCTCGGCTGCCTTGCCGTCACCCGCATCATGAAGTCCGTCGGCCATGTGCGCGCCTTTTCCGCGCTGGCGGCGATCGCCTCGGCGGGAACGCTGCTGCTGGTGCTGGTCATCGATCCGGTGATGTGGTGCGCCGTGCGCTTTGCCGGCGGGTTCTGCTTTGCCGGCCTGTTCACCATCATGGAAGCCTGGCTGAATTCCGGCGTCACCAACACCGACCGGGCGCGGGTGCTTGCCATTTACCGCATGGTCGACATCGGTTCGGTGACGGGCGCCCAATTCCTGATCCCGATCTTCGGCGCTGGCGGCTTTGCCATCTTCGCCATCATGTCGATGATGATCACCGTGTCGCTGGTGCCGGTTTCGCTCGGCGACCGCTCCAACCCGACGCCGCCGGAAGACGTCAAACTCGATTTGGCACGCGTCTGGCGCATCTCGCCGCTTGGCTGCTTCGGCTGCATCGCCGTCGGCGTGACCAACAGCGCCTTCCGCACCCTGTCGCCGGTCTATGCCGAGCAGATCGGCATGTCGGTCGCCGACGTCGTCACCTTCGTCAGCGTCGGCATTTTCGGCGGCGCCATCATCCAATATCCGCTTGGCTATCTCTCCGACCGCTGGGACCGGCGCTCGGTGCTGCTGATGACGACGTGCTGTGCGATGGTGGCGGCACTGGCGCTGGCGTTCGTGGCAGGCGGCAGCCCTTTCCTCAACTTCCTGCTCGTCTTTATCTTCGGCTGCTTTGCCATGCCGCTCTATTCGTTGTCGGCGGCGCATTCCAACGACCGCGCCGACAAGGGCGAGTTTGTGCTGATCAACGCAGCCTTGATGCTGTTTTATTCCTTCGGCGCCATTGGCGGCCCCTTCGCAGCCTCGACGGTGATGCAATATTTCGGGCCGAGCGCGCTGTTCGTGTTCAGCGCCACCGTCTATGCGATCTTCGTGGCGGTCATCCTTTTCCGGATGCGGGCGCGCTCTGCTGTGCCGGCGAGCCATCGCAGCCGTTTTACGGCGCTGTTGCGCACATCGACGGTTTTTGCCCGGTTGGCGAAGCGGAATGCCGATCCCGATGAACCCGCAAAGCCCGATAAAGGTGCTTGCGCTTGACGAAAGCGCGCGCGGCTGAAATTGAAAGAGACCCTATCCCTTGCCAAAAGCGATTTGATGCACGTCATCACCACCCAGAACGAACTCGAGACCGTTATTGCCGCTTTCGAAAAGGCGGAATTCGTCACCGTCGATACCGAATTCATTCGCGAAACGACCTTCTGGCCGATCCTGTGCCTGATCCAGATGGCAGCGCCCGGGGTGACGGCGCTGATCGATCCGCTGTCGCCCGACATCGACCTGAAACCGTTCTTCAGGCTGATGGCCAACGAGGCGATCGTCAAAGTCTTCCATGCGGCGCGGCAGGACATTGAAATCATTGTGCATCTCGGCGATCTGGTGCCGCATCCGGTGTTCGACACCCAGGTCGCGGCGATGGTCTGCGGCTTCGGCGACAGCGTCTCCTACGACCAGTTGGTGCAGCGCATCACCGGCGCGCGGCTCGACAAGTCGTCGCGTTTCACCGACTGGCGCCATCGTCCACTGTCCGAAAAGCAGCTCGACTACGCGCTCGCCGACGTCACCCATCTGATCGAGGTCTACAAGCACCTCAGCGCCGAGCTGGTGCGGGAAAACCGCGCCCACTGGCTGAACGAGGAGATGGACGTGCTGACCTCGCGCGAGACCTACGATCCGCATCCCGAGGATGCCTGGAAGCGGCTCAAGATGCGGCTGCGCAAGCCACAGGAACTGGCGATCGTGCAGGCGGTGGCCGCCTGGCGCGAACGCGAAGCGCGCGAGCGCGACGTGCCCCGCGGCCGGGTGCTCAAGGACGATGCGATCTACGAAGTAGCGCAGCAGGCGCCGCGCGATACGGCGGCGCTGAGCAAGCTGCGTACCACGCCGAAGGGCTGGGAGCGCTCGTCGACGGCGACGGCACTGCTTGGCGCAGTCAACGCTGCCCTGGCGCTGCCCAGGGAAGAGATGCCGAAGCTGCCGAAGAGCTTCCAGCCGCCGGAGGGGTCGAGCGCCGCGGCGGAGTTGCTGAAGGTGCTGCTGCGGATCGTTGCCGAAAAGGAAGGTGTCGCATCGAAGGTACTCGCCTCCAGTGACGACATCGATCGCATCGCTGCAGAGGGCGAGGACGCCGATGTGCCGGCATTGCAAGGCTGGCGGCGCGCCGTCTTTGGCGAGGCCGCGCTCAGGCTGGTGCGCGGTGAACTCGCGATCAGGTTCGACAAGCGCAAGATCGCGGTGTTCGATTTGTAGGCTTGAGCTTGCTCAGACCAAGCCGAGCAGATGCAGCGCCAGCCATATCCAGCCAAGTGCGAGAACTACCGCGCCTACGTAGAATGCCCTGCTGCGCAGGATTAGCCGATTGCTGGTCAAGTGGACCGATGCGTGAAGATAGCGGGAGACGACAAAGATCCACATCAGCGCCAAGGTCAGATAATTGACGCCATTGGTCACGTGCAGCGTCAAGCATAAGACATAGAAAAGCACCGGCAGTTCGAACTGATTGCTCAGATTGTTGGCGACGGTGATGCTGGAACCAGGCTCCGTCGAGCGCGTCTTGAACTGGCCGGTCTTGGCTTCGCCCGACCTGACCGCACCATAGCGGCGCCGGCCCATTACGACATAGACGATATAGACCAGCAGCACCTGCGCCAGCATCGGCCAGAAGATCGCGGTCTGGTTCAAGACGCCCTCTGTCGTTGTCACCCAGCCTTCAAGGCCGTTTCTGAGCCATCAGAGTGAAAGCCGCAATGACGGTCACCGGCACCGCCAGAAGCGCGAATTTGGTGACGATCAGCGCCGAGGCAAAGGATAGCGAATCCGGATTGGCAGACAGGAAATCGGACAAAAGACGAGCCACGGCGATGTTCTGGGCATAGTCGGCGAGCGTGTAGGGCAGCACCAGCACAGCTGCGAATATCGACTGGGTTTGCGCAGGCAGCGAATGGAAATTCTTCAGCCGCCGGCCCGTTGCCAGGATCAGGCTGACCATCGTCAGCGACAGCAGCGCCGGAAACAGCAGGTCGAAGGTCAGGTAATGCCAGACGAGAATGATCTCGCTGCCACGCCGGCCGAGCGCCGTCAGCCAGGCCATGCCCTCATCCGGGGTGAAACCGGCATAGCGCATGTCGAGCGACGGCAGGCCGCCGCTCAATTGGCGAAAATAGAGGAACTCCATCGCCGTCATGATGATGAAAATCGCCACGGTGGCGAAACAGAGTGCGGCGGCGTGGCGCGACAGCCGCAGGATCATCGCCGCCAGATTGCGCCAATGCGCATGGCGATCAGGCTCCGCCAGGATAATTCGGGCTTTCGCGGGTAATCGTGACGTCATGGGCGTGGCTTTCACGAAGTCCGGCATTGGATATCCGCACAAAAGTGGCGCGCTCGCGGAAATCGGCAAGGTCGCGGCCACCGACATAACCCATAGCGGCTTTCAGGCCGCCCGCAAGCTGGTGCAGCACGCCAGACACAGGTCCTTTGTACGGCACCTGCCCTTCGATGCCTTCCGGGACCAGTTTCAGCGTGTCGCGCACCTCGGCCTGGAAGTAGCGATCGGCGGAGCCGCGCGCCATCGCGCCGACCGAGCCCATGCCGCGATAGGCTTTGAAGGAGCGGCCCTGGTGCAGATAGACCTCGCCCGGGCTCTCGTCGGTGCCGGCCAGCAACGAACCGATCATCGCCGCGCTGGCGCCGGCGGCCAGCGCCTTGGCCAGATCGCCCGAATATTTGATGCCGCCATCTGCAATGACCGAGACACCCGATTTTTGCGCCGTCTCGACCGCCGACATGATTGCCGAGAGCTGCGGCACGCCGACGCCGGCGACGATGCGGGTGGTGCAGATGGAGCCCGGCCCGATGCCGACCTTGACCGCGTCGGCGCCAGCATCGATCAGCGCCAGCGTGCCTTCCGCTGTGGCGACGTTGCCGGCCAGGATGCGAACCGAGTTGGAAAGCTTCTTGGCCCGCGTCACCGCATCCAGGACGCGCTGCGAATGACCGTGCGCGGTGTCGATCACCAGAAGGTCGACGCCGGCGTCGATGAGGCGCTCGGCCCGCTCGAAACCGTCATCGCCGACGCTGGTGGCGGCGGCGGCGCGCAAGCGTCCCTGCGCATCCTTGGTGGCGTGCGGGTTGAGCTGCGACTTCTCGATGTCCTTGACCGTGATCAGCCCGACGCAATTGCCGTCCCGATCGACCACAACCAGCTTCTCGATGCGGTGCTGATGGAGCAGCCGCTTGGCCTCGTCCTGATCGACGTTCTCCTTGACGGTGATCAGGTTCTCGCGGGTCATCAGCTCATAGACCTTCTGCGCCGGGTCGGAGGCGAAGCGGACGTCGCGGTTGGTCAGGATGCCGACGAGCCGGCCGACGGTGTGGCCGCCGGTGCCGCCGTTCTCGACCACCGGAATGCCCGAAATGCTGTAGGTGCGCATCAGACCCAGCGCATCGGCCAGCGTCGCCTCGGGACCGATGGTGACGGGGTTGACCACCATGCCGGATTCGAATTTCTTTACCTGCCGCACCTGCTCGGCCTGTTCGGCCGGCGAGAAATTGCGGTGGATGACGCCGATGCCGCCGGCCTGGGCCATGGCGATGGCAAGCCGCGCCTCGGTGACCGTGTCCATGGCGGCCGATAGGATCGGCACGTTGAGGTCGATGTCGCCGGCGATGCGGGTGCGGATGTCGGTCTCGCCAGGCATGACCTCGGAATGACCGGGCTGCAGCAGCACGTCGTCAAAGGTCAGCGCCAATGCGCCGGTGGACGTCTCGATGATTTTTGCCATGGCCAGCCCTCGGAATGCAGGAAAGGCGCTCGCCCTGGATGGACAGCGCCGACTCGTCTTCTTCCCTTTCAGGATTGGCGCTGGCTCGTAACACGTCCCGTCGCCGTTGAAAAGCCGATGGTTGTATAGTGGCGACGATGCATTTTGCCCCAGGTGCTGCGCACGACTTGCGGTCGCACAAACGTGACAGCAAATTAATGCGACATCCGGGCCAAGGCGTGATAACCGCCCTACGTGTCGGTTTGGCCCCAAGGCCGGCAAGCAATAGCGACGCACATTTCAAGGCCGGATCCATCGTGAACCGCACCATTCCGCTTATTCTGGCGGTCGCTCTATTCATGGAAAACATGGATTCGACCGTCATTGCGACATCGTTGCCGGCGATCGCCATCGACATCCACACCAGCCCGATCGCGCTCAAGCTGGCGCTGACCGCCTATCTGGTATCCCTGGCGATCTTCATTCCGATCAGCGGCTGGATGGCCGACCGCTTCGGCGCCAAGAATGTCTTCCGCGCCGCGATCGCCGTGTTCATCATCGGTTCGGTCGCCTGCGCCATGTCCAATTCGTTGCCGGCTTTCGTGGTCTCACGCTTCCTGCAAGGCATTGGCGGCGCCATGATGACGCCGGTCGGACGCCTGGTGCTGGTACGCGCCACGCCGAAAAGCGAACTCGTCGCCGCCATGTCGTGGCTGACCGTCCCGGCTCTGGTCGGCCCCCTGGTCGGTCCACCGGTCGGCGGCTTCATCACAACCTATTTCACCTGGCACTGGATTTTTCTGATCAATGTACCTATCGGGCTGATCGGGATCTGGCTGGCCACGCGTTTCCTGCCGAAGACCGACGCTGCGCAGACGCCCCCGCTCGATTTCATTGGTTTCGTGCTGAGCGGGCTGGCGGCATCGGGCATTGTGTTCGGCCTGTCGGTGGTCAGCCTGCCGGCCCTGCCGCCGGCTGCCGGCTTTATCACCGTTGCCGTCGGGCTGGCATCGGCGGTGCTTTATCTGCTGCACGCGCGCCACGCCAAGAATCCGCTGCTGGCGCTCGAGCTGTTTCGCAATCGGGTGTTCCGCTCATCGGTGCTCGGCGGCGGACTGTTCCGCATCGGCATTGGTGCCGTACCTTTTCTTTTGCCGCTGATGTTCCAGATCGGTTTCGGGCTGACGCCGTTCCAGTCCGGCATGATCACCTTCGTCTCGGCAATCGGCGCCATAGGCATGAAATTCGTCACCGCGCTGATCTTCAGGATCGCCGGCTTCCGCCGTGTGCTGATTTCAGGCTCGCTCGTCGCTGCCGCGTCCATTGCCATCAACGGCCTGTTCACACCCGACACGCCCTATGGGCTGATCCTCGCCATGCTGCTCGCCGGGGGCTTCATCCGTTCGATGTTCTTCACCGGCATCAATGCGCTTGCCTACGCCGAGATTTCGGCCGCCGACACCAGCAAGGCCACGCCGATCACGGCGGTGTTCCAGCAGTTGGCGATCGCACTCGGCGTGGCGCTGGCCGGCGGCATCCTGGAAGTGTCGACCAATATCCATGGCGGCCCGCTGACGCTGAGCGACTTCCACACCGCCTTCTTCATCGTAGCGGCGGTGTCGGCGGCAGCCTCGCTGTCGTTCACGCGGCTAGCGCCGGACGCCGGCAATGCCGTGTCGGGACATGGCAGGTTAACGCCGCCGAAGACGCTGGAGCCGGTGAGCCCGCCGGGGAGTTGAGGAGTGGCGCCCTCCAGCGCCGGCGGGACAGCACCCCCCTCTGGCCTGCCGGCCATCTCCCCCTCAAGGAGGGAGATTGGCAGCTTCGGCACTGCACTCACTCTTCACGATCGAAGGTTTGCGAAGGTCGCGATGACATCCAATCTCCCCCCTTGAGGGGGAGATGTCCGGCAGGACAGAGGGGGGGTGCGAAGGATCGCTACAGAGCGACTTTTACGCTGTGCCGTTTCCGCCCTTAAAATCCTTCGCCAACAAATAAAGCTCCACCGACTCATCGCGCGAGGCCGGGGGCTTGACGTGGTGGACCGAGCGGAAATTCCGTTTCAGCCTGGCCAGCAGTTCGTTTTCGGCGCCGCCCTGAAACGTCTTGGCGAGGAAATGTCCGCCAGGCTTCAATACCGACAGCGCGAAATCGGCCGCCACCTCGCAAAGATGCATGGTGCGGATGTGGTCGGTCCGTTTGTGGCCGGTGGTCGGTGCGGCCATGTCGGAGAGCACGATGTCGGGCTGGCCGCCCAGCGTCTCGGCCAGCTTTTCGGGTGCCTGCGGATCGAGGAAATCCATCAGCAGCACCGGCGCGCCCGGCACGGCGTCCATCTCGAGATAGTCGATGCCGACGACGTTCGGGTGTTCCGCGGTAGATTTCGTACGTGCGGCAGCGACCTGGCACCAGCCCCCGGGTGCCGCACCAAGGTCTATCACCTTCATGCCTGGCTTGAGCAGATGGTGCTTGTCGTCGATCTCGATCAGCTTGTAGGCGGCGCGCGAACGATAGCCGTCGGCCTTCGAACGCTGGACATAGGGATCGTTGATATGGCGCTGCAACCAGCGGCGCGACGATTCCTTCAAGCCGCTTTTCTTCTTGATCTTCGTCTTCAGCACGCGAATTCCGGCGGAGCTCGGTCTTTCCGGTTTCTTGGTCATTGCCGGCCTCGCCGCCAGACGCCGTCATCGGCCATCAATTCGCTCAATATGCCCTCGCGCAGGCCACGGTCGGCGACACGCAGCCGCTCCGACGGCCAGACGGCACGGATCGCCTCCAGTATGGCGCAGCCGGCCAGAACCAGGTCGGCGCGGTCGGCGCCGATGCAAGGGTTGGCGACGCGCTGCTGGAAATCCCAGCCGACCAGCTTTTCGACCATGCGGTCGACGCTGTCGCGATCCATCCACAGCCCGTCGACGCGGCGGCGGTCATAGCGTTCGAGATCGAGATGGACGCCGGCAAGCGTCGTCACAGTGCCCGAAGTGCCGAGCAAATGGAATTTCGGGCTGGACAGGAGGTGGCTCAGCCGGTCGCGCCCGTCGAAGGCGCGCAGCCGCATTGCGACATCCTCGACCATGGCGCCAAAGATCTCGCGCGTGACCGTGCGGCCGCCAAAACGCTCGGCCAGCGAGACGACGCCGACCGGCAGCGACGTCCACGAGACGATATGGTTGGCAAGCCTTGGCGAGCGCTGACCGGTGAGGTCGATCAGCGCGATTTCGGACGAGCCGCCGCCGATGTCGAACAGCACGACGCCTTGCGTGTCGCGCTCGACCAGCGAACCGCAGCCCGACACCGCCAGCCGCGCTTCGGTCTGGCGGTCGATGATCTCGAGCTTCAAGCCCGCCTCGCGCTCGACGCGCTCGAGGAACTCGACGCCGTTGGCGGCGGTTCGGCAGGCCTCGGTGGCGATCAGCCTGGCCTTCCTGACCTTGCGGTTGCGCAATTTGTCACCGCAGATCTTCAGCGCCTCGACCGCGCGGTCCATTGCGGCGTCGCCGAGCCGGCCATTGGCGGTAAGGCCCTCGCCCAGCCTGACGATGCGCGAGAAGGCATCGATGACGCGGAACTGGCCATGGCGCGTCGGCACCGCGACCAGCAGGCGGCAATTGTTGGTGCCGAGATCGAGCGCGGCAAACACCGGTAATTCCTGCAGCGGCGGCGGTGTGCGGGCACCTTGCCCCGGCCTTGGCGAGGCTGGAGGCAATTGCGCGATCGAAGCCGATTGCGCGATCGAGGACTGGGGCGCGATCGAAGCCGCTGGCTGGGGCGGGCGAGCGGCCGGGGCCTCGCCGGCGGCGGGCAGCGAAGTGCCGGCAGCCACGGGACGAGCCTCGTCGCGTGCGAAAACCTTGCGCCCGCGCCGGCGCTTGCGCCGCTTCTTGGGCTTGCCGTTCTGATGCGGGCCGTTCTGACCCTTGTAATCGTGGGACGTGTCGCCAGCCTGTCCATTGCCGGACCGGGGCTGCACCTGACGGCCGTAGCGTCCGGTGGATGGGCTTGCCTGGCCGGACGGCGTCGGCGACCCCCTGGACACGCCCACTTCCGGCGCGCCAGCGCCGGCGTCGTGGTCTTCCACTGTCGTTCCTTCCGGCGCCGCGCGAACCGAGATCGGACGCAGCAGGCGCTTTTACATGTTCAAGTTGCCGCCAGACTATCAGCGCCGGGCCGGATCACCAAGAGTGCTCACGGCGAATTTTGCCGGCGGCATGAAAGCCGGCGACGTCGGTGATCCCTTGTCCCCTTTGGAGAAGAGAAGGCGCGAGCGCCACAACGCGCCTTCCCGGTTGAATAGCCGGCTTCAATGAGGCATTTCTGAAATGGAGGGTAAATCATTCGGCAACGCGGGCGGTTTGCCTGCTGCGAACCGGAAAACGGTACGGGCTGCAACGCATGATCGTCATGCCATGAACTGGAGGCGCTATTTTTGGCCCGTCATCGGCATCGCCGCGGTGGTGTTCTCGCTGTGGCTGCTGCTGCACGAATTGCGCGGCATCTCGCTCGACGACGTCTGGGACGGCATAGTCGCCATCCCGGCGCGCGGCTGGGTGCTCGCGGCGCTGAGCTCGGTCATCGCATATGCCTCGCTCGCCGGCTACGACCACATCGCGCTGCTGCACATCGGCAAGAAAGTCTCGTGGCTGTTCGTCACCTTCTGCTCGTTCACCACCTACGCGCTGTCGCACAATATCGGCGGCTCGGTGTTTTCCGGTGCGGTGATCCGCTACCGCGCCTACGGCACCAGGGGCCTGACCGGGCAGGACGTCGGCATTCTGGTGGCGATCTGCTGGATCACCTTCGTGCTGTCGACGCTGTTCGTCTCAAGCATCGTCCTGCTGCTCGAGCCCGAGGTGATCGACCGGTTTTCCGGCATACCGCATCACCGACTGGCGCAAGCAGGTGGGTTCGCCATGCTGCTCGTGGTGGCGGCCTATGTCTTCGGCAGCTGGCTGCATCTGAGACCACTCAGGATCGGCAGCTTTCAGCTGCATTACCCGGCGTTGCCGATCGTGGCGCGGCAATTGCTGGTCGGCCCGATCGAGCTGCTGGCGGCGGCGGCGATCATCTTCTTCGCCCTGCCCGCCACCGGCAATCCCGGCTATTTCATCGTGCTCGGCGTCTTCTTGGTGTCGTTCTCGATCGCGCAGATTTCGCATGCGCCGGGCGGGCTGGGCGTCTTCGAGGTGGTGTTCCTCGCGGGCTTGTCACATATGGACCAGGTCGGCGTGCTGGCGGCGCTGCTGGTGTTCCGGCTGTTCTATCTGATCATCCCGCTGCTGATCGCACTCGGCGTGGTGCTGTTCTTCGAGCACTCGCAATACAGCCGCAGCGAGAGTTGAGACATCAGGGGGCAAGCGCTTCAGACTGCGCGTGAAGAATGGGCAGAGGGTCGCAAGGCCAGGCGCGGCCCTGCTGTTCAACGCTGCGAAGCTCGAAGGTCACGGCATGGATCCTAGGGTCTACGTCGCGGAGACCCTAGGATCCATGCCGTTACAGTAGCCGAAGCGCGCAGCGATCCAATGATTTCACTGTCTCGCCCCGAAATGTGTACGGATGGGAGGCGAATTAAAAACCAGCAGCAATCGTGTGCCGATTGAAATGCCTACGGCAGGGTTGACTATTTTCCGGCGGCGGCTACAAGGGCCGCGCGGCTGCCTGGCGGCCCACCCTGCGCGACAAGCGCCTGCTGGGGAATAGGTTAACGGTAGACCCACGGACTCTGACTCCGTTAGTCCTGGTTCGAATCCAGGTTCCCCAGCCAAGCAATTTCAATTACTTAGCTGCCGAACCCGCTCCTCCAGGAATAACTTCCGTCGAATTACGGTGGTCGAATTACGGTGACAGTGCACTTTTTCCCGTGTCGCCCTCTCCAGTATTGCCGCGTCGCCGATGTTACGATTTTGATGCACCCCTTGGGACCGAGATCGGGCAAATCGGCAAAGCCGTGAGAACCCGGGAACAAGGCAGGCGGCGAAAAGAAATTAGTGCACTGTCAGCGTAATTCCTAAAACCTCTCCGGCAACCCTTCTACTCCCCGACAATGGACGTCGGCGGGCGTGCCGAGGTTATCGGATCGGCATGACGAAGGACGATCCTCCACGCGCCTTCCTCGCGCCGGAATATGGTGGTGACTCGAAGCGCAATCGGCACCAGTTTGTTGCCACCGCCGACCTTGGATTGGAACCGCTCGACCTCGATGATGTATCCCAAGTCGGCTGTCGCATACTCCGAGATGCGCTCAAAGCCGATGGCCTTGCCGTGCCGGTAATTGGTGGCGGCCCGTTCCATAGTCTCAGCGGCCTTTCTCCATCCCTTCGCCGGCGGGCCAAAGGGATTGGCAATAATGACGTCGTCCTGTCGCGAGTAGAGATTTTTCAAGGGCTCAGGATCGCCCTTTACGAAGGCATCCAGAGCCAGATGATCCTGCTCCATAAATTTCGTCAGGTCGGAGGCTAACATCTTGACATCGCCATGACTAAAAAGAGAACTCTATCAAGCGCTTCATCCGCCCTTCGCCTTGCCACAGGCGTTCGGGCTGGTGTCCGGAGTATAGATCAGAATTACGGTGAGTGCACTTTTACCATGTGGCTCCCGCCGCATGGTGCACCTTGCCGGCGTTCCCGGCCTGCCGCATCGCGGGCGTCGTACGGGCGAGCCAAAGTGTTTTCACGTCCGAAGACTATGGTTCCACAAGAACTGCTCATCGAGTATTGCCGCGTCGCCGATGTCGCGGTTTTCGATGCACCCGTGGGCCGAGGGAGCATCGCCGGGAAAATCGGCAAGGCCGTGAAACCCGGGAAACGAGGCAGGCGGCGAAAAGAAAATAGTGCACCGTCACCGTAATCGCCCGCTGTGAAATCTATCCACCAAGGATTAGGCGCGTGTTAAAAAGACGTCCGTGGGCGCCCCGGGGCATCAGGTCGGCCCACGAGTCTCGCCCCGTCATCCAAGTGACGCGACGGCTACCTCGATGCCAAGGCTAACCGATCTGCAATCAAGCAACGACAAAGCCGGCGAGGAGATACCCGCGCCGGCTCTGGTCCCTCTAGGCGACTGCTGCGGTCCCGACTCTGTAGTGCTCAATCTCCATCGGATAGGAGAAGCGGTTGCCCTGCGCCGGAGCGAAAAATGCGTAGCTGTAGAGGACAATCGTGTCGCGATCTAAGTCAGACCGAAACGAATACGGAACACCGTTTGGGATAAAAAACCAATCGCCTGGTCCGAATACACGTCCGGCATAGGATATAGATCCTTTCAGGATGGTGCGGAGGCTTCCTCCCGGGTCCTCTTCCGAGTTGGCGGGATGAACATGAGGTTCAACGAACGAGTCTGGTGGAAATTCCGTTATCATCGTTCGCCACTCACATATATCCACCGGAATCTGCCATTTGCGGATTTTGTTCGCGAATGGAGCATCCACCAAGAGAGTATCCCGAGCACGGGCAGTTTCAGGATCAAAACTGGTGACAACCTTCTTGCTGGTAATTCCCATCCCTCGAAGTTCTTGCGAATTATAGGATTCGCGGACCAAACCGTATGCGCTTAGCTCGGCCGCTGTGTAGCTACGGCGACCCGGATCGAAATCAAGGTCCCGTTCCGCGGCAGCGCGCCTAAGGGTCTCCACCTCTACATCGCACAAGTCAAAGCGACGTTCTGGGCTGTCGATCTGCATAGTACATCTCCTCCTCACAGTGCCGAACGATTTAAGATTCTACGAGAAATTCACCCTCATCATCCTGACAAGGCCGTCGCTACCACTCTCCTCGAAGCCAAGCCGTTCGAGACCGCGCTGGATCTCTTCGCTAAGAGTGCCGGTTATAAGGATGGGAACTTCCACAACCCGTCTTTCTGCCTTCCAAGTTGGGATCATCTCCGAGAACAACTTTTCGCCGATGCCCTTGTCTTGCCACCCGTCATCGACGAATACATTTTGTATAGTCAGAGTGTTGTTGGCTTTCGACGTAGAAATCCACCCTACCGGCGAGCCATCGACTTCAATAATGTAGGCGTCTGCGGCGCTCCAGTAATCTTTAAATTTCGTCTCCTCTTGCAGTAACCAGTCTGATTTATCTAATTTAGATCCGCTCAACCCGAAGATATTTTCGCCAATATATCTGTTGTATATTGGCCAAGCGAAGGCGGACTCCTGGTTTTTGGCGGGGCGAACAGTGAGTAACATGTCGGTTCTCCTGTTTGTACTAGAGTATCTAACCACTCTTTCTCACTGAGTTCAATTCACGAATCATAATAAACGCGGATCACTATGCTGGGGCGCCCGTATCAACACGCGCGGTGTCCGGCGAAAAATAGTAGCAATTAACCTAATACGTTCCTTTTGACATGGTATTTGTGCCTTTTCCTAAGACTATACCTCCGCCTAACTAGCTAGCGGCTTTTCCTGAAGAGGCGCAGAGAAGGGCAATTGCGCCCCCCGCCGAACCAGCAAACTCTGCTCAATCCCCAGTATCTTCCGCACACTCGCCAGCGCCGCCTCATTCACCTCGATATACGCGACGATGTACCACTCGCCGTTTTCTTCCCTTGCCATGCCCATCGGCTCGGCCCGCCATTTGAGGGCGCCGTGGTGCGGCATGAAGTAGGTTTCCTGGATGCCGCCGACGGCGCTAAGGCCCTCGTCGAGAGCGTATTCCATCACCGCGCAGCACAGCTGCGTCAGTGTGCCCCTCAGTCCAGCAGTGCGTTTGTCGGGAACGACGAATGTGCGCGTCCATTCGGCCCAATCGGGTCGCCTGGGCACACCCGATTTTTCGCACATGTGAGAAAAAACCTCCGAGACCATATGCGGCTCGCTCGTTGGGATCAATCGAGCCGAAGTCACTACGCGATCGTCTTCGATACCGAGCAGGTAAGTCGCCGCGTCTGTATCGAATTGGTCCAGCTCGCGACCGTCCGGGCTCGGAGGGCGCCAACGTTTCTGGTGCACGAAGAAATCGTGCCGGCGGCGCAGAAACTCGTCGAATTCGTTTTCATAGAGATGCTTGTTATGCGCATTGACTACGTGGGCCGTTATCATGGCGCGATCCCCCGATCGTTCTCGCAGGGATACTCGCAGTCGCGCTAATATACGTCACCTGTCCGATGGGACAGTTGACGCGTTTAGGGATGGATCAGACGCCGGCGCACCGCCTCGACGACCGCTTGCGTGGTCGTTGCGACGCCAAAAGCCTCGCGAGCCCGTGTCGAGTGCCATTTGACCGTGCGCTCGGTCAGGCCAAGGATCTGCGAGGTTTCCGATGAGGTCTTGCCGGCCGCGGCCCACAAGAGCACTTCTTTTTCGCGGTCGGTCAGCACGCCCTCATGGTCATCATCGTCATTCGCCAAGGCCTGGATCGACATGCCCGCGTAGACCGCCATCGTCACCAGTTGCACCTGATGGCGCGGCGACAGGGTGCAGGACTTCGCGGAAGACGCAAATGACAGCACGGATTGCCAGTGATGAACGCTGAGCATCGGTACGGCGAAGCCGCTACAGATGCCGAACTCCGTCGCCTCGCCGGCGACGCGTCGCGAGCCCTCCGTATCCGACCACTTTGCCGGGACGTCGGACCACAGGAACGGCTTCAAAGTCTTTGCCGAGTAGATGCAAACACCATCAACCGCCGCATGCTCGGCCTCGACATAGCGCTCGAACCAGCCGGCCGGCCAGCCATTCAGTTCGACCATCGGTGCAAGCTTCTGGCCACCGAGCGGCACACCGCTCAGGATAAGGTGCTCGAAGCCGAGATTCCTTACGGTATCAAGAAGGTCGCTCAGCAGCGGCCCGGTAGCTGTGTGTTTCCTGCAGCGTTCGACAAAGTCGAACACGTCTGAATCGATCATCACAGAGACCCTCGTCTCCACGCTCGAAAACAAAGTTTAACTCAAATTAGCAACTTCGAATACTCCCAATAAGTGTGTCCACCATGCAGGACGTGTGGACCAAAATCAGCTAAATCAGCCGGATTGTGACCAGCGAAGCAGGACCAGAAAGCATGACGCAAGCATTGCCGAAACGAAACGAGCCGTTCCGGGCCGGCGAAACCGCGCTGCTGCTAGTCGACATGCAGCGCGTCTGGCTGGAGCCCGGCGCCGATCCGCCCCATCCGGAGCGCGGCCCCGATCACTATTTCTACCGGCAGACGGCGTCGCAAACGATCCCCAACCAGGAGCGCCTGCTGGCGGCGGCGCGGGCCAACGGCGTCGAGGTGATCCACACCATCATCCAGAGCCTGACCCAAGACGGCCGCGACCGCTCGCTCGACCACAAGCTGACGCCGATCCATATCGCGCCGAGCCGGCCGGAGGGCCTGCCGGTGCCGTCGCTGGCGCCGGTCGGCGACGAGATCATGCTGCCGAAGACATCGTCGGGCGTCTTCAACTCAACCAACATCGACTATGTCCTGAAAAACCTCGGCGTGCGTTACCTGATCGTCGCCGGCATTATGACCGACCAGTGCGTCGACATGGCGGTGCGCGATGCCGCCGATCGCGGCTACCTCGTCACCTGCGTATCGGACGCTTGCGCCGCCGCCTCGCAGGAGCGCCATGATGGCGCGCTCGAGGCGTTCGGCGGCTATTGCTGGATCGCCGACACCGCCATCATTACTGCCCGTTTCGAAGCCTTGGGAAAAGCTACATGACATCGACCGTCGAACCGCTCGTTGCCGTCGTCACCACCGACCTTTCGGCGATCACGCGCGGCCGCTCCGTCGTCGAAAGCAAGCTGCAGAAGATCGCCGCGACCGGCGTCGGCTGGCTGCAGGCCAATCTGTCGCTGACGCCCTTCAATTCCATCGTTGACCCCAATCCCTGGGGCTCGTCCGGCGATGTGCGGCTCATTCCCGATCTCAACGCGCGGTTTCGCACGGCGCTGACCGGATCGGCGACGCCGTTCGATATGGTCGCCGGCAACATCGTCGAACTGGACGGCAGCCCGTGGGTCGGCTGTACGCGGACCATGCTGAGCGATGCGCTGGCGGAGTTGAAGGCGGCGACCGGGCTTTCCGTCATCGCCGCGTTCGAGCATGAATTCCATATCGAGGGCGACTTTGGGCCGGCTCATTCGATGTCGTTGGCCGCATTGCGCCGCGCCGATCCGTTTGCCGCCAATCTGATGGCGGCGCTAGCGGAAGCCGGCGTCGCGCCCGAAGTGGTGATCGCCGAATTCGGCACCGACCAATTCGAGGTGACATGCGAGCCAGCCGATGCGCTCGCCGCGGCCGATCGCGCGGTCGCCATCCGTGAGATCACGCGCGAAGTCGCGCGATGTGCCGGCTGGCGGGCGAGCTTCGCGCCCAAGATCGCGCCGGATGCCGTCGGCAACGGCGTCCACATCCATTTCAGTTTCGTCGACGAGGCCGGCAAGCCGGCGACCTACGATCCGGCCCAGCCGGGCGGTCTTTCCAGCCGGACCGCTTCGTTCTGCGCCGGCGTGCTGCGCCACCTGCCCGCGATCACCGCCATGACGGCGGCGAGTGTGTCGTCCTACTACCGGCTGAAGCCGCATAGCTGGAGTTCGTCCTACACTTGGCTTGCCGATCGCGACCGCGAGGCGTCCTTACGCATCTGCCCGACGGTGACCATCGGCGGGCGCGATCCGGCGCTGCAGTACAACATCGAATACCGGGCAGCCGACGCCACCGGCAATCCCTATTTGTCGCTGGCGGCGATCGTGCGCGCCGGGCTGGAAGGGCTGAAGGCCAAGCTGCCGGCGCCGCCGCTGGTCACCGGCGACCCGACGCAGATGAGCGCCGCCGAACGCAAGAAGCTTGGCCTCGTACGGCTGCCGGAAACGCTGCCGGCGGCACTCGACGCGCTCGTTGCCGACAAGACGGTCACCGGATGGTTCGCGCCGGTGTTCGTCGAGACCTTTGTCGGCCTCAAGCGGCATGAGACCGAGCGCCTCGCCGGTCTCGATCCAGTGGCGGTCTGCGATCTCTACCGGACGCTCTATTGATGGCTGAGCCGCTTGCCAACGCCATCCAGCCTCAGGGTTGGCCACCCGCGGTCGAAGCGATAAACGAAACGGGGCGTTCCGATATCGTCCTGATATGCGAGCACGCGTCCAATCATATTCCGGCCGAGTATGCGCGGCTCGGTCTCGACAGCAGCCATTTGCAGCGCCATATCGCCTGGGATATCGGCGCCGCCGAACTCACCCGCGCTCTGTCGAAGCTGCTCGATGCTCCGGCTTTCCTCAGCTCCTATTCGCGGCTTTTGATCGATCTCAACCGGCCGCTTGGTTCCAGCGGCAGTATTCCGGTGCTGTCGGAAGACATTGACATCCCCGGCAATGTCGGCCTCGATCCGGAGGAGCGAAGCCGGCGTGCCGAGATCATGTTCGCGCCGTTTCATGACCGCGTCGCTGCCCATCTCGACGAGCGGGCGAAGCAGGGCAGAGCGACACGGATCGCGACGATCCACTCCTTCACGCCGGTCTACCTCGGTGTTGGCAGGCCCTGGCATGCCGGCGTGCTTTACGACCGGGCAATCGATTTCGGCCAGGCAATGCTTGCCGGCCTGGGCGCCGGCATCGGGCTCAACGTCGCGGCAAACGAGCCTTACGTGATCAGCCGCGAGGGCGACTACGCCATACCGGTCCATGGCGACGATCGCGGCATTCCAGCCGTCCTCGTCGAGATCAGGCAGGACCTGCTGGCGGGCCGCTCCGGCATCGAGGAATGGGCGCACCGCCTGGCAGCAGCGTTGCCGGCACAGACAAAGGCGTTGTGACCGAGCTCGGCTGCTCGACCGCAACGCAAGATGCCAGCCGGTGAAAAGCCTCCACCGTCCTCAGGAGAAGATTTGCGACAGTTCTTCGACGCTGGTGCCTTCCTTGACCTGCCGCAGCTCGACATAGCTGACCGCCGTGGCGACCGACAGCACCATCGACAGCACGGTCGACACCAAGGCTGCCGCCACATCGGCAATGATCCCGCCAAACATGACGATGACTGCCAGCATCACCCACTGGATGACCATCGCGATGACCATCAGGATCAGGAAGAGGCCAAATAGCGGCCAGCGGTTGCCCTTGGTCAGGACACGGCTGCGCGACATCGAACCGAACACGCCAAGCCGCTCCTGGATCAGAACCGGCACCGCCACGCACCATCCGAGCCACAAGATGATGCCGGGAACCAGCAAAGCTATCGACGCCAGGCCCGCACCCAGGCCGACGAGCAGGCCAATACCAAGGGTCGGCAGCAAATTGCGGATGGCTATCTGAATGCAGTCGCCAAAGGTCGGCCGCTTGCCGTTCAAGTCCTCGATCGTTGCCCGCACCAGCGCCGACTGGAGCAGCAGCGCGAAAACGAAGGATAGCAATCCCGCAATAACCGTAATCCATGAATTCTGAAACATCATCGAGGGATCGGCCGCGGCGCCGGGGTCGCCCTGCAGAACCGCATCTAGTTGCGGTTGGCTCCACAGCCGAAGAATAATCGCCGGCAAGCCTGAAAACAGCAGCGCGAGCCCAAGGCATAAGCCGATGTTGCGGCCGATCACGGCGAAGCTGTTGTTGAACACTCTGCCGATCTCGAATTTCTCAGGCCGTTCCAGTGTCGTTGAAGCCATGATTCCCCCCGTGTTTCGCCGTAACAGTATCACGGCGCCCTAATAGCAATTCTGCCAAGATTAACCGTGGGCGTCCAGCCCACTTGCAATTCTTGTGCTGCATTGTCAGTGTCGGCTGGGAACTGCAGGTTGCAGGGGAGCGGGTGACGGTGGCACAGCCAGGCACAGCGGAAGCCGAATGGCTGACCAATCTGCACAAGCAGCTGATCGCCGATGAGTCGATCCAGTTCGACCTGCCGGCCTATGTGCCGCCCCAGCCGCCCGACTGGCTGAAGCCGCTGCTCGATCTTTTGTCATCGCTCGGTCCCTACATGATCTATCTGTTCTGGGGGGCGGTGATATCGGGCGCCGCAATCATCCTGCTTTTGGTCTTCTTCGAGGTGAAAGGCATCGCCTGGCACCTGCCGTGGCAGCGCGCGCGGCCCGAGGCCGAGGCCGAAGAGACCTGGCGTCCCGACGCGGGCGCCGCGCAGATCCTGCTGTCGGAAGCGGATGCGCTGGCCGCACGCGGCGACTATGACGAGGCGGTTCACTTGCTGCTTCGGCGCAGCGTCGCCGATATTGCCAGCCGGCTGCCGGACTTCCTGCGCCCGTCGCTCACCGCGCGCGACATCGCCAATGCTCCTTCCCTGCCGGGAAGGGCACGCCATGCGTTTACCGAGATCGCCCGCATTGTCGAGACGGCGCTGTTCGCGCGCCGGCCGGTCGGCGCGGAAGGCTGGCGGCAAGCACGCGGCGCCTATGAACGTTTCGCCTTCCGGGATGCCTGGACGTGAGCGCACCGGCGGTCGAGGCGCAGGAGCCGTTCAATCGAAAGACACTGTTTTGGGGGATTTTCGCCAGCCTGCTTGCGGCAGCCGGTTTCTTCCTGCTGTCCACCTATGCTCCCGATTTCCGGCAACCCGGCAATGGCGGCGCCACGCCGTTGTCGAAAAGCGGCGTCGGCTACGCCGGTCTGGCGGAATGGCTGAAGCTGACCGGCGAACCGCCCTTCATGGCGCGGACCGAGGACGATCTCGGCACCGACATGCTGCTGATCGTCACCATCTCGCCCGACAGCGATCCGGAGGCTCTCGACCACATCCTCAACCTTCGTCAGGACCAGAACACGCTCTTCGTGCTGCCCAAGTGGCAGATCCTGCCGCTGCAGGAGCACGAAGGCTGGAATATGAAATTCGGGCGATTGCCCGGTTCGGTGGTGAACGAATGGCTTGGCCGGATCGCCGATGCAAAGATCGGTGCTGGCCAGAGTACGCCAAAGCAACTCGACATCGAGGGCCAGCTCGTCAACACCCCGGACGAATTGCAGTGGGTAGCGGACGAACACCCGGTCATTGCAGCCGGCAAAGGCCAGGCCGTCCTGACGCAAGTGGAGAACAAGCCGTTCTATATCCTGACCGACCCCGACCTGATCAACAACGCCGCCCTCAAGGATCCCGACAAGGCGGCAGCGGCGCTCGGGCTGATCGCCTTGCTCCAGCCGGACGACGGGCCGGTGATGTTCGATCTGACGCTGCACGGCGCGGGGCGGAAGTATGATCTGGCCAAGCTTCTGGTCGAGCCGCCCTTCCTGGCGCTGACACTGACGATCCTGGTCGCTGCGGCGCTGGCGTTCCTGCATGGCCTCGGCCGATTCGGCCCGCCGCGTGCCGACCAGCGTGCAATTGCTTTCGGCAAGCGTGCGCTGGTCGATACGACGGCGATGCTCATGCGGCGTGCCGGCCGGCTGGACGAGCTGGGAAGCCGCTATGCGGCCTTGATGCGGGTGCGCGCCGGCGCGCTGCTCGGGGCACCGCAAGGGTTGCAAGGCACAGCGCTCGACCACTGGCTCGACTCTCGCGATAAGGAGCAAGCTGGCGGCTTCACGATGCGCTCGCAAGCCGCCGGCGAGGCCAAGAACTTGGCGCAGATGCAACAGGCAGCTGAGCGGCTGCACGACTGGACAGCAAGGAGGCTCGGTGAACGTCGATGATGTGAAGGCCCTGGCGACACGGATCAGGGAAGAAGTGGCCAAGGCGATTACCGGGCAGCACGATACGGTCGACCTGATGCTGACCGCCTTGTTTGCAGGCGGGCATATCCTGCTCGAAGGCCCTCCCGGCACGGCCAAGACAATGACCGCGCGCTGCTTCGCCCAAGCGCTTGGGGTCGCCTACGGGCGGATCCAGTTCACACCGGACCTGATGCCCGGCGACATCGTCGGGTCGAACATCTACAACTTCCAGACCGGGCAGTTCACGCTGACGCGCGGCCCGATCTTCTGCGATCTCCTGCTTGCCGACGAAATCAACCGCACGCCACCCAAGACGCAAGCCGCACTGCTCGAGGCGATGCAGGAACATGCGGTCACGTTCGACGGCACCACGCATTCGCTCGGCCGCAACTTCATGGTCGTCGCGACCCAGAATCCGATCGAGCACCAGGGCGTCTACCCCCTGCCCGAGGCGCAGCTCGACCGCTTCCTGTTCAAGCACCGCGTCAGCTATCCCGGCCCCGAGGAAGAACGAGCCATCATCGTCCATCACGGCGGCGGCTCCGCCTCGCACGACATCGCGCAATATGGCATCGAGGCGCAGACGGACCGCGAGACGCTGCAGGAGGCACTTGCAACCGTCGGCTCCGTCACCCTCGTCGACGATGTCATCGGCTATATAGCGGCGCTGGTTCGGGCTACGCGCGAAAATGCCGATCTGGAAGTGGGGGCCAGTCCACGCGCGGGCGCCATGCTGGCGCGGGCGGCTCGTGCCCGGGCGGCGCTGGACGGACGTGCCTATGTGATCCCCGACGACGTCAAGGCGCTGGCGATACCGGCGCTGCGCCACCGCGTCATCCTTTCGCCTGCCGCCCAGATCGATGGCCGCCTGGTCGAGCAGATCGTCTCCGACCTGGTCGACCAGACGGAAGCACCACGTTGATCTATCCCAGCGGCCGAGCGGTGTGGGCAGCAGCGGCCGGCGCGGTGCCGGCCTTCCTGGTCGCGCTGGCGCTGCCGTCATTCTGGTATCTGGGATTGCTGTGGAGTTGCCTGCTGCTTGCCTTCCTGGCGGTGGATGCCGCGGCCGGACGCGGACGGGCATCGCTGAATGCCAGCATCGATGCGCCGCAGCAGGTCGGTGTCGGCGGCGAGTTCAGCGTGCAAATTGCAGCCCGTCATTCGGGCCGGCCGCGCGCCGCGGAGGCTCGCGTCGGCCACGATGCGCGGCTGGCGCCGGTGGACGGCAGCGGTGGGACTTTGCGGCCGACGGCCGGAGGCGGGTCGCTCGACCTTCGCTTCCAGGCGCTGCGACGCGGCGTCGCCAGCTTCGACCGTCTCTGGGTGCGCTGGCGCGGGCCGTTCGGGCTGGTCTGGAACCAGGTGGTGCTGCCGGTGGAAAGCAAGGTTGCGGTGCTGCCCGACGTCAGCAGCGCCCGCGGCGAGGCGATCACCCTGCTGCAACATGCGGCGCTTGCCGAAGGCCATGCGCAGCGCCGCGCCGGTCAAGGCCGCGAGTTCGACGCGCTCAAGGATTACCAGCCGGGCATGGGCCGGCGGATGATCGACTGGAAGCGCAGCGCCCGCCACGGCAAGCTTTTGGCGCGCGAGTTCCGCATCGAGGAGAACAACAATGTCGTGCTGGCCATCGATAGCGGACGCCTGATGTGCGAGCCGGTCGACGGTGTGCCGAAGGTGGACCGGGCGGTGACGGCCGCCTTGCTGTCGGCATTCATCGCGCTGAAGGGCGGCGACATGGTCAGCCTGTTCGGCTTCGATGCAAGGCCGCGCGTTTCGAGCGGCGCCGTGCGCGGCTCCGCCAGCTTCGCGATGATCCAGAAACGGGCAGCCGAGATCGACTATTCCAGCGAGGAGACCAATTTCACCCTGGCGCTGACCACGCTTTCGGCACGGCTCGACCGCCGTTCGCTGGTCATCATTTTCACCGATTTCGTCGGCCCGATCAGCGCGGAATTGATGCTGCGCACGGTGGGCCGGCTCACCGAACGGCATCTCGTGCTGTTCATGCTGATGAAGGACACCGAACTGGAGGGCCTGGCCGACCTGCCGCCACGCTCCGGCGAGGACGTTGCCCGCGCGGTCGTTGCCGGAGGGCTCTTGCGCGAAAGGCAGGTCGTCATCGGCCGGCTGCGGCTGCTCGGGGCGCATGTCATCGAAGCCAACCACAACCGGCTGGGTCCCGCGCTGGTCGAGCGTTATCTGCAGTTCAAGCAGGAGGATCTGCTGTGACGGCGCCAGTCGCCGGCAATGCGGTACGCGGCGATGCTGTGCGCCAGTCGCTGGCCAGCTTCCGCCGCGAGCGCGAGGCCGACTGGAGAGCATTCGAGGCGCTTCTCGCGCGTGTCGAAAAGCGTGCGCCGCGCACGCTTTCCGAAGAGGAGCTGCTGTCGCTGCCGCTGCTCTATCGATCGGCGCTGTCTTCTCTTTCCGTGGCACGGGCGACCTCGCTCGACAACGCGCTGGTCGCCTATCTCGAAGCGCTGTCGCTGCGCGGTTATTTCTATCTCTATGGCGCACGTCGCGGGCTGCGGCAGCGCCTTGCCGATTTCTTCCTGCACGACTGGCCCGAAGCCATTCGCGATCTGTGGCGCGAGACATTGGTTTCGGTCGCGCTGATGGTGATCGGCATTGGTGCAGGCGCCTGGCTGGTGGCATCCGACAAGAGCTGGTTCGACGCGATCATCCCGTCCAGCCTGGCGGGGGGCCGCGGTCCCGATGCCTCGGCCGAACTGCTGCGCAACATGCTTTATGATGGCGACAATGGCTTTCTCTCAGGCTTTGCCGCCTATCTGTTCACGCACAACGTCCAGGTCGCGATCCTGGCCTTCGCCCTCGGCTTTGCCTTCGCCGTGCCGACGGTGTTGCTGATGCTGTTCAACGGCTGCATGATCGGCGCGTTGTTCCAAGTGTACTGGTCCAAGGGACTTGGCATGGAGCTCGGCGGCTGGCTGGCCATCCACGGCACCACCGAATTGTTCGCGATCGCTTTGGCCGGCGCGGCCGGCATGCGCATCGGCACCAGCATCGCCTTTCCCGGCGAATTGACACGCATGGTGGCAGCGGCTCGTGCCGGACGCATCGCCGCGAATGCTATGGTCGGGGTCTCGGTCATGCTGCTGTTTGCCGGGCTGCTCGAGGGCATTGGCAGGCAGACCATCACCAGCGACGTCACGCGCTATGCCATTGGCGGCGGCATGCTGGCGCTATGGATCGCTTATTTCTACCTGTTCCGGGCGGTGCGGCATGGCGATCGGTAGGCGCGCCGCCTTCGCGGCTATACGGCCGCTGATCACGCCCGAAGGCGTCGATCTTCGGATAAAGCTGGCCGACGCCGGCACGCGGGCCTCCGCCTTCCTCCTCGACATCGTGTTTATCGCGGTGGCTGCAATCGTGATCACGATCGTCGCACTGTTCGGGGTGGGAGGCCTTGGCAGCGAGGGGTTTCAGCCGCTCTTCGTCGTCTGGATCATCCTGATCTTCTTTCTGCGCAACGCCTACTTCATCGTCTTCGAAGCGGGCCGGCGCGCGGCGACGCCCGGCAAGCGGATCGTCGGCATCCGGGTCGCATCGCGCAACGGAGACGGCCTGTCCATCGACCAAGTCATCGCCCGCAACCTGATGCGCGAGATCGAGGTGTTCCTGCCGCTGTCGATCATCGTCGGACGCAGCGGGACCGACCTTGCCGACACGCTGACGACGGTGTTCGGACTGGTGTGGACGCTGCTGTTTGCCTTGTTCCCGCTCTTCAATCGAGACCGCATGCGGATCGGCGACCTGTTGGCGGGGACCTGGGTGGTCGAGGCACCGAAGCGCGCCTTGCTGGAAGATCTGTCGGCCCGGCAGGATGCCGGCGCTGGCGCGTTCCGGTTCAGCCACGCCCAGCTCGACGCCTACGGAATTGCCGAACTCCACAAGCTGGAGGAGGTGTTGCGCCGCGACGACTATTTCGCCCTGCGGACGGTTGCCGAGACGATCGGACGCAAGATCGGCGCGGCACCCCAAGCCCATGACGCGCGCGCGTTCCTGACGGCCTACTACGGGGAGTTGCGGGCACATCTCGAACGCAAGCTCCTGCTGGGCAACCGCAGGGAAAACAAGCACCAGCGTTAGATCAGGCGTGGGAATGCACGAAAAGCGTGCGCAGCAGCCCATTGCCACCGAAGATTGATGCTTGACCGGTGCCATCTTCTCCCGCAAATTCAGTCTCGCGGGGTTGAAATGCCTATCCGTCCGAGGGTGCTCGTGTTCCCTCGCAGTCGCAAGCGGATGTTGCAAGAAAACTCCTCGAGAGTTCCAGGTTCTACGGAAATCAAGCTGCAAGGAGACTTCCTTGGCCACTTTCGTCACTCAATCCACTTTCCAACGAGCTGGCAGCCAAATGGTGTGGTTTTGGAAGCTCGGAACAGGCGATGCCTACTGGGGATACTCGGTACGTGCGGCGGTCGTCCTTCGCACGGCCACTTTGCGCTGGGAAAGCCTGTATACCTACATCGACGAGTCAGGCCAGACCGAGGTAATACAGACGAACGTATCAGACGATATGCAAATAAGATTCGCGGCGATAAGTTCTCCCTGAGGAGCCAAGACATGCCAACAGTGCTTCACGCGGTATACGATTCCCGCGGAGTGATCATTGCCGCCTCACGAGTCGATCCTTCCGATGAGAAGTCGGCCCCGGCGCCAATCCCACAGCCCGGCGAGGGCAATTACTACGCGCTAATCCCGCTTGACGAGGCCCACGTCAAAATGCCGCTGGATCAGCTGTGCACAACGACTCGGGTCGACTTGCGACAGAAGCGGCTGATTGCCGAGGACCTTCACTCTCGAGCGTAAGTGTTCCTCGCCACCCTGCCCTATCCCACCCACTTCTCGTAGTCGGACACCAACAGGTGAAGCGGTGCTGTGTCCTCGTCGATGTCTGCGAAGCGGCCGATTGGTTCGCGAAAGACATTGTCGGTGAGATCGTCGTTGACCGTCGAAACCTCGCCGATCAGCACGTCCTTGCCTTCCGCCCAGAAGGCGTGCCAGACGCCCGGCAGCAGCGTCACGCTCTGGCCTGGGTCGAGCTTCAGCAGCCCACCCGCAGGCAGCCTGTGGATGGTTCCGTCGACAGGCACCGATACTTCGGCCTTCGGATCGATTCCGCCATCGCGATCATGCATGAACAGCTCCAGCACCAGTTTGCCGCCACCACGGTTGATGATGTCTTCGGCCTTGATGTTGTGGCGGTGCATCGGCGACAGCTGGTCCTTGCGCGAGATCATGATCTTCTCGGCATAGAGCATGCCCATGCCCTTCTTCATGTCCTCGTAGCGGCCGTTGCGAACGGTGAACAGAAACAGGCCGAGCTCGTCGAACTTCTCCTGGCCATAATCGGTGATGTCCCAGCCGAGCCGGGAGGAGAAGATCGCCGACGAATCCTGCCGGCGCGCCTTCATCTCTTCGGGGCTCCAGTAGGCGAAGGGCGGCATGATGTAGCCGAACGAGCGGATGAAGGCGTCGGCGTCGCGGATGATGTCGTTGATGGCGGAGCGTTTCATGATCGTGGTTCCTTCCCGTCGCTTTGCGAGCGCTAACGCAATAGCCGAACGTCAATTCGGTGTCGATGCAAACTGCTGTCGCTGGCCCCATGACATGCGGTCCGATCAGGGCCATAAGGTCAACCAATTTTCCGATGGTGAGACCATGCGCAGCATAGACGACCTCGATACGCCGGCGATCCTGATCGATGCCGGCCGCGCCGAAGCCAACATCGCGCGGGCGCAGGCCCATGCCGACCGGCACGGGCTGAAACTCCGGCCGCACATCAAGACCCACAAACTGCCCTACTGGGCAAAAAAGCAGATCGCGGCCGGCGCCGTCGGCATCACTTGCCAGAAGATCGGCGAGGCCGAAATCATGGCCGACGCCGGCCTGACCGACATCTTTCTGCCCTACAATATCCTCGGGCGGGCGAAGCTGGAGCGCCTCAAGGCGCTGCACGGCCGCGTAACACTGTCGGTGACAACGGACAGCATGGACACGCTGATGGGACTTGCCGCCACCTTTACCGATCCCGGCCACCGCCTGCCGGTGCTGGTCGAATGCGACACCGGCATGGGCCGCTGCGGTGTGCAGTCGGCCGGCGAGGCAGTCGCGCTGGCGAGCGAGATCGACAAGGTCCGGGGGCTCGTCTTCGGCGGCTTGATGACCTACCCGGGGGCGGGCCGCGCTGCAGAGACCGAGGCGTGGCTCGCCGATGCGCAGCAAGCACTTGCCGCATCCGGCCTTGCCTGCGAGCGTATCTCCAGCGGCGGCACGCCCGACATGTGGCGCTCGGGCGAGCATTCCGTCGTCACCGAATACCGCCCAGGCACCTACATCTATCTCGACCGCTACCAGGTCGCCAAAGGCGTCGGCAGCCTCGACGATTGCGCGCTGACGGTGCTGTCGACGGTGGTCAGCCGTCCAACGCCGACACGCGCCATCCTCGACGCCGGCAGCAAGGCCCTGTCCAGCGACACGCTGGGGCTCGCCGATTTCGGCGAGCTGCTAGGCGTTGCGGGAGCGCGGGTTACCAGTCTCAGCGAAGAACATGGCAACGTCACGCTGTCAGGCGACGCCGAGCTTCGCATCGGCGAGCGCGTGCGCGTCGTGCCCGACCATTGCTGCGTCGTCACCAATCTGTTCGACGAGGTGCATCTGATCGAAGGCGACAAGGTGATCGAGACTTTGCCGGTCAAGGCGCGAGGACGGATGGGATGAACCAGGCCGGAGCGCGTGCGGAGGCTTTAATGTATAGAATTTTCCGGACGCCGGAGGGACAGCACCCCCCTCTGTCCTGCCGGACATCTCCCCCGCAAGGGGGGAGATTGGCAGCTCCGCCGCCCGCACCCACTTTGATACGTTGGTAATTGGCGAAAGCAGAAGCAGCATCCGATCTCCCCCCTTGCGGGGGAGATGTCCGGCAGGACAGAGGGGGGTGGGAAGAAACTCGACGGATAAGATCAGCCGGGTTGCCGTTCAGCTTGCCTTGCCGCGACCCGGCGCATCGAAATGACGCGGCGGCGGCGGATCTCGGTGCGCATCGCCATCAGATGCAGCGCGAAGAACAGCACGGTGAAGCCGAGCGCCATCACCAACAACGGCCACAACAGGCTTGGATCGATGGTCGGCCCGCCAAGCCGGAACACCGAAGCCGGCTGGTGCAGCGTGTTCCACCAGTCGACCGAAAACTTGATGATCGGGATGTTGATGAAGCCGACCAGGGTGATGATTGCCGCAGCCCAGGCGGCACGCCCGGCATCGTCGAGCGCGCGCGTCAGCGCGATAATGCCGAGATACATCAGGAACAGGATGAAGACCGAGGTCAGCCGCGCGTCCCACACCCACCAGGTGCCCCACATCGGCTTGCCCCAGATTGAACCGGTGATCAGCGCAAGGGCGGTGAAGACGGCACCAATGGGCGCCGCCGATTTCAGCGCCAGGTCGGCCAGCGGATGGCGCCAGACCAGCGTGCCCAGCGCCGAGATCGCCATCAGCGTGTAGCACATCATGGCAAGCCAGGCGAAAGGCACGTGGATATACATGATGCGCACGGTGATGCCTTGCTGGAAATCCTCAGGCGCCGTGAAGCTCATATAGAGACCGACAGCGAGGATGATGGCGGCCACGCTCGCCAACCACGGCACGACCTTGTCGACCAGCCCGACGAACTGCGTCGGGTTGGCAAGGTCCATCCAGCCGGAGAGGCGTGAAGTCGTGTCGCTCATGCGGCTTTACATAGACCGCCGGCGGAGTTGCGGCAACCACGGAGCCGGCGGTCTCTCCTTCTCTCCTTTGTGGGAGAAGGTGGATCGGCGCGTGGCTCCGAGCCGGATGACGGCTCATGTCGAGCCTGAATCAGAACTCATCGCAATATGAAAGCCGCCAGTCGGTAAACAACCCAATCGGGGCGTTTGATCGCGCCGAAGTCGACGCCAAAAGCGGTCAAGCTGGAAGCGTCGAGCATTGGTCAAACGCTCGGCGGCAGACTTCAAACCTGCTGTCGGCAGTTGGTTGATGGGGCGTTGATCGCAAATTGCGCGGCGAAAGCCCGGATATAGGCGGGCCGTGCTTCCCCGCGCGCTACATAGGCAGCCAAGTTTTGATATTCGTCCAAAATGCCTGACATTCCTAGTCGCAGCAGCACTGATACCATCAATAGGTCGCCCGCGCTGAACGCATCATCGAGCCAGTCGGCGACGCCCAAGTGAGCCGAGAGTTTGTCCAGCCGAGCGCGAACACGGTCCTTTACCAACGGCAAGCGCTCCTCGCTCCAAGGCTTGTCACCTTCGAATATTCTTGCCGTCGTTAATTCCAGGATCGGCGGCTCGACGGTGTTTAGTGCGGCAAACATCCACGTGATCGCGCGTGCGCGGGCATCGCGATCCTTCGGCAGCAGGCCCGCATGCTGCTCGGCAAGATGAAAGACGATCGAGCCGGTCTCGAACAGCGAGAGAGAACCTTCCTCATAGGTGGGGATCTGGCCGAAAGGATGGATTGCCAGATGGTCAGGCGCCTTCATCCCTGCGAAGGAAACAAGACGAACCTCATAAGGCTGACCCACTTCTTCGAGCGCCCAGCGAACGCGCGTATCGCGCGCCAGTCCCTTGCCGCCATCGGGTGATCGTTCAAATGCTGTGATAGTGATTGTCATCGTATCCGTTTCTTTGCTTGGGCAAATTTCTTCGGCTTCCTATCGTGAGACGAATGAGCCTCCCCGAAATCGACATCGGTCTTGACCTATTTCATTGCAGGGCGCCGCTTCCGATCAGAGGTCGTGATAGCGCGATGGGCCAATTCGGCGAGGCTGCGCGTAGGGGCTGCCTTGTTCCATCGACCGCTTTTGCGAGCTTGCGCCCTGAACGCAGACCGAGGCCCTTCCGGTCAATCCCGATTTACGGGTTCACATCCTGATCTGCAGTGCGCTTACATCTCCATTTTTGGATGAAGATTTTGCGCCAAGCTGGAGTTGCGGGATCTGAACGCCGTCTGCGACACAATTATCGCCTAGGTCCGCGATGAGAGCTTGCAGCCGTGGCGGTGACGCGGTCTCCCCTTCTCCCCTGTGGGAGAAGGTGGATTGGCGCGCAGCGCCGAGACGGATGAGGGATGCTGGACGGAGTAAGGCGCTACTCGGTGCGCCGCAGTCTGGATTTTGGATGAAGGTGTGCGCCGAGCTGGAGCGCACCTCATCCGTCGCCTACGGTGACACCTTCTCCCACAACAAGGGGAGAAGGTGAACCGTGCCACTCAGGCGGCTTCGTTCACCGGATGGCTGAGGCGGCGAACCTCCTCGTCGTTGAGCAGGCCGCCAGCACGCAGCAGGCTGGCGAAGCGGCCGTTGCGCAGCGACAGTTCGGTGAACCCGCCCATCTCGACCACCCGGCCCTTGTCCATGAACACGACCAGATCGGCATCGCGAACGGTGGTCAGGCGGTGGGCGATGATGAAGGTGGTGCGGCCGCGCCGCAATTCGTCGATGGCGTCCTTGACGCGGTCTTCCGTCTCGACGTCGAGCGCGCTGGTCGCCTCGTCGAGAACCAGGATGGGCGCGTCCTTCAGCACGGCGCGGGCAATCGCGATGCGCTGGCGCTCGCCACCGGACAGCTGTCCGCCGCGTTCGCCGACGACCGTGTCGTAGCCTTCGCTCTTCGACAGGATGAAATCCTGCGCGGCGGCGGCGTTGGCAGCGGCATGGACCTCGTCATAGGTCGCCTCCGCACGGCCGACGCGGATGTTGTCCTCGATCGAGCGGTTGAGCAGGCCGGCATCCTGGAACACGGTGGCGATCGAATGGCGCAGCGACTTGCGGGTCACCGTGCGGGTGTCGATGCCATCGATCAGGATACGGCCGCCGGACGGCGTGAAGACGCGCTGCAGGAGGTTGATGAGCGTCGTCTTGCCGGCGCCCGTCGGGCCGACGATGGCGACGGTCTGGCCGGCCTGGACCTCGAACGACGCGTCGTCGACGCCCTGCCCGGAATTGCCGAACTCGAAGCAGACATTCTCGAAACGCACATGACCCGTGACCTTGACGAGGTCGCGCAGCCCGTCGGGCTCGGCGGCATCGGAAGCGGAGTCCTCGAGATGATAGAATTCCTCGAGCTTGGCGCGTGCCTCGGAAATCTGGTTGGCGAAAGCCGACATCTGGTCGAGCCGGGCAATCAGCAGCGTGGCAAAGCCGGTAAAGGCGATGACGTCGCCGATGCGCAACTGGCCGTGCGTCACCAGATAGGCGCCAATCAAGAGCACCACCATCATCGAAATCGTCGACGACAGCCGGTGCAGCGCGTTGGCCATCGCCCACCAGTCGAGCACCGGATTCTGTGCATCGAGCAGGTTCTTGACGTAGCGCTTGAGCGCCTCGGTCTCGTGGCCGATGCGGTTGTAGCTCTGCAGGACAGCGACGTTGCTGACCGAGTCGGTCACATGCGCAAACACCTTGTGGTAATGCCGCTCGACGGCCGCCTGGCCTTCCTTGGTGCGCCGCATCACCAGCCGTCCGATGCCAACATAGAGCGCGCCAAGCGCCAGCAGCACCATCGACATGCGGATATCCATGCTGAGCGCCGTGGGCACCAGCAGAACCAGCGCGACCGCGGTCGACAGATGCTGCCGCATGAATTCGAGCCAGAGGCTGAACAGGGTCTCGACCGCGCGCAGGAGCGTGTGCAGGGAATTGGAGGTGCCGCGCTGATGATGCCAGGCTAGCGGCATGGTGATAACGCGCTCGAACGACTGGCAAAGAACCTCGCTGCGCCGCTGGTGGGCAAAGCGGTCGGCGCCGCGCGCCACCAGCACGAAGGCGATGATGTTGAACGCGCCGAGGCCGGCCCACATCGCCAGCGTCGAGAATACCGAGCCGCGGTCCGAAATGGCATCGATCACCCGGCCGAACATGATCGGCTCGAGAATGGCGATAATGGCAAGCGCGACATTCGCCCCGCAGATAAACGCAACGCGTTTCCTGTCGGCAGCGAGATAACCAAGGGCTCGCCAGTAGATTTGCAGAAGTGACACTTCAGCTACTCCGCCAATTATTTATGGTGCAGTGCGTCATTTTTTGACTCGTATCGGTTGACGCGTCGCAAAACAATGCTCGTCTACCTCTTCCGTTCCCATTCCGCGAACAAAAGATGACGACGCTTCGAAATTTGCCGTGATCGTCTAACAGTTTGAGATAAAAGGTGAAATGTCAGCGTTGCGGCAAAATCATGGCAGCTGGAAAGCACTGCCACAATCTTAATCAGCAAGACCCCGGGCACGACGTCTAAAGTCGTGTGCAGGCATTCAGCAAGGTCAAACGCAAATATAACCGGTAGAGGCACTTGGAGTGCCCGTGCGTTCCCTGGGGAAGCGCAAGGGACGCTCCAAGCCCTTGAATCTAGGCCGGTATTCTGACGATCACCTCGGCGTTGTCTCCGGCTTTTGGCTCGAAGGACGAAGATTTGGTCTTCGTGCCATTCACTTCAAGTGAGATGGCCCGAGCCTTTTTGTCGCGGACGACGCGTACCTTGATCTCGGCGCCCAGCATCTTCAGGGTCGCCGAATAACCGTCCCAATGGCTGGGAAGTCTCGGCGTGAATTGAATGCGCTGTCCGCGACGCTCGATGCCGAGAATGCTCTCGACCGCCGCGCGATAAAGCCAGCCCGCCGAACCGGTATACCAGGTCCAGCCGCCGCGGCCGCCCTTGTCCTGCCCGGAATAAACGTCGGCCGCGACGACGTAGGGTTCCACCCGGTAGCGCTCTGCCGCGGCTTCATCGAGTGCATGGTTGACCGGATTGAGCATCGAAAGGCAACGGTAGGCATCGTCGGTGCGACCCATCTCGGCGAGCGCAATGACGAACCATGTCGCCGCGTGCGTGTATTGGCCGCCGTTTTCACGGACCCCCGGCGGATAGCTCTTGATGTAGCCCGGGTCCTTTTCCGTCCTCGAGAACGGCGGGGTGAACAGCTTGACGATCTTGAGCTCGTCGTCGACGAGCGTTTTCAGCGCCTGCCCCATTGCCGTCGTCGACCGCGCCGGGTCGCCCTCGCCCGAAAGCACGCTCCAGGACTGGGCGATCGAGTCGATCTTGCACTCGTCCGATTTGCGCGAGCCGAGCGGCGTGCCGTCGTCGAAGCTGCCGCGCCGATACCACTCGCCATCCCAGGCGGTGCTTTCCAGCGCCCGCTTCAGCATCTCGGCGTGCTTTGTCCAGGCCTGCGCGCGCTTGGCATCGCTCTGCGCCTTGGCGACAGCGGCAAAGTCGCCCAGCGTCTTCAGCAGGAACCAGCCCAGCCACACGCTCTCGCCCTTGCCGTGCTCGCCGACGCGGTTCATGCCGTCGTTCCAGTCGCCGCCGAGGATCAGCGGCAGCCCGGCTGGGCTGCTGCGCTTGACGGCAAGATCGAGCGCCCGCGCGCAATGGTCATAGAGCGAGGCTGTCTTCTTCGAGATTTCCGGGATGAAGAAAGCATCGTGCTCGCCTTCGCCCAGCGCCTGCCCCTCGATGAAGGGCAATTGCTCCTTCAGGATCGCGGTATCGCCCGTCACCAGCAGGTAGCGCGCCGTGGCGTGGGCCAGCCAGACCACGTCGTCCGAGATCATGGTGCGAACGCCTGCCTCTGTGCGCGGCAGCCACCAATGCTGCACGTCGCCTTCGGGAAATTGCCGCCGCGCCGCATTGAGGATCTGATCACGCGCCAGCTTGGGGTCATGCGCCAGCAAGGCCAAGGTGTCCTGCAGTTGATCGCGGAAGCCGAAGGCACCGCTTGCCTGATAGAACGCAGAGCGGGCACGGATGCGGCAGGCCAGGCTCTGATAGGGCAGCCAGTGATTGACCATGGCGTCGAGTGCCTTGTCCGGCGTCTCGACCTGGATGGTGTCGAGAAAGCCGCGCCACGTGCGCTCATTGTCGGCCAGCCGCTGATCGAAATCCCTGGAGCGATGGGTCTGCACCAGCGCGCTGGCCTCCTCGGGCGAGGCCGCGTCGCCGAGCAGCCAGAGCAGCGTGACGTCGCCACCGGCAGCGATGTCGATGTCGCGTGCGATGGCCGCGCAGGGATCGTCGCCGGCCTCGACACGGCCCGACAGGCCGGCGCCGCTCAGCACGGCATGCGGAAGCTCGCTGGTGCCCAGCCTGCCGATGAATTCGCCGCGGTCGGCGGTGACGGAATGCACCGCACCGTCGGCGGCCAGAAAGGCGATCCGTTCGCCAAAATCGAGCCCATAGGGATTTTGCGCCAGCAGAGCGCCGGTCGCGGCATCCCGGGACGGAACGATGCTTGCCGCGGTGCGCGAACGATGGCCGCCAAGAACCCATTCAGCATAGGCGTAGACGCGTAGCCGCATCGGCGCCGAACCCGAATTCTGGATGCGCAGCCGCGATATCTTCACCGGATCGACGGGATCGACGACATGGGTCAGGTCCATCGACAGCGGCCCGCGTTTTGAACGGAACGTCGAAAAACCCTGCCCGTGCCAGGTTTCGTAAGTCATTGTCGGGTCACGCACCACGGCAGCCAGCGGCGAGAACGCTTTGCCACTGGCATGATCGTAGATATAGATGCCCTCGCCCGGCCGGTTGGTGACCGGATCGTTCGACCACGGCGTCAACTGATAGTCGCGGCTGTTGCGGCTCCAGGTGAAGGCAGCGCCTTCAGCCGATATGTGGAACCCGAACGATGGGTTGGAGATGACGTTGATCCACGGTTGCGGCGTCGTGCGCCGGCCGGCAAGACGCACGACGTAGTGGCGTCCGCCGCCGTCGAAGCCGCCGAAACCGTTCCATTGATCGAGCCCGCTGCCGTCGACGCGGGCCTCGACCAGTGCCTGGGCGGCAAACGCTTGCGCCGTCGGCACCGGCAAGGACGGCTCGCGAAGCGCTGCAAGGTCTGCCGGCTGGAGGGCGGCGTCTCGCGCCTGCAGTGCCGCGGCCTCGGCGCGCTCGATCTGGTCGAAGATGGTGCCGTTACGCGTATGCAGCACCACCCGGGCGACGGCGAGCAAAGTCCTGTAGGTCGTTTCCTCCATCAGATCGCGGCGCACCGCGAAGATGTGCTGGCGGGGTCCAAGCTCCTTGCCGCGCAACCGGCTGTTTTCGCACAGCGTCTCGACCGCGCGCTGCAAGTCCTGCACGTATGACGAAGCCTGCTCGTTGACGACGACAAAATCGATCATCATGCCGCGGGCGCGCATGTATTCCTGGAAGCGAAGCGCCTGGGCGACGATCTCCAGATCGGCGACATCGGCGATCCTGACCAGGAAAATGGGAAAATCGCCGGATATGCTGGTCGGCCACAGGCTGGACTGCCTGCCGAGCCCGGAGGCGATGGATTCGCCGGGCAGGCGCAGGAACGGATCGGGATAGATCAGGTAGCGCGCCAGCTTCTGCACATTGGCGGCGTCGGACAGGCTGAGGCCGAGGTGACGGGTCTGCACCTGCGAGCGCGTCCATGCGAGCATCGCCTGGCGGGAGAAGCTTTCGGGATGGTCGAGCCGTGCGATAGCGGCATCCAATTCGGCGCGATCGGCGCCGACGACGGTCCAGAACGTCAGCGAAATCTTCTTGTTGGCCGGCACGCGCACCTGCCGGCGAAGCGAGGCGATCGGATCCAGGGTGAAGCCGGAATGGCCGCCAAGCTTGGCGCCGGGATCAAAGGCAGCCGCGTCCGTGATGGTGCGGCCGCGGCCGATGAAGGAGCGCCTGTCGGTTTCCGCCTCGGCATCACGCGCCGATCCAGACGGATCGGTGACGAAATGCACCATGGTGACATCGGGTTCGTCCTTTTCGCGCTTGCGCCTGGTGGCGAAAATCGCGCCGTTGTTCGGTGCAATCTCGGTTTCCACGAACATCTTCGAAAAGGCCGGATGCGCATTGTCCGAGGGCTCGGAGCCCAGCACCAGTTCGGCATACGAAGTCACTTCGATGTGCCGGTCGGCGGCGCCGTCATTGTAGAGCGTTACCCGCCGGCCCTCGCCATTGCCTTCCGAGATGACGATGCACTCGACCTCCGAACGCAGCGACGCAATCGATTTGACGAAGCTCGCCTTGTCGTCGGAAAACAGCGTCTGCACACGCTCGTCGGTGGCGCGCTTCGGCTCGGCGGTGGCCGACCACCAGTCGCCATTGCTGGCGTCGCGCAGGAAAATGTAGGAACCAAGCCGGTCCTCGGTCGGATCCGGCTGCCAGCGCGTGACGGCAAGTTCGCCCCAGCGGCTGTAGCCCGAGCCGGTGGCGGTGGCCATGACCGAGTAGCGGCCGTTGGACATGACACTGGTCGAGCGCAGCGCCCTGAGCGGATCGAGCACGATACGCGTATCCGGGCTCTCGAGTTCGGTCTCGTCCTTCGAGCGCTCGTCGGCCTCGGTCCTGACGGTCGCCGTCGGGATGTCGCGCGGCGCCCTTTCCTGCAAGAGCAATTCCGCAGATTCGATCACCGGATCGCTGTGGAAGCGGTCGCGCAGGCGCCCCTCGAAGATCGCATCGGCAACGGCGGCGATCGACATGCCCGAGTGGTGGGCCATGTAGTTCAGCACGACGGCATGGTCGGTGCCCTCGGGGACGCGCTGCGGCGTGAAATCCACCGCGTCGTAAAAGCCATGCCGGCCAAGTGCGCCCAGCCGCCTCAGCCTGGCCAGGTTCTGCACGGATTCATGCGGCGTGAACTGCGCTGCCAGCACGGTCGCGTAGGGCGCGATCACCGTGTTTTGGCCAAGGCCGCGCTTCAGCCCGAGCCCGGGCACGCCGAAATTGGTGTACTGATAGGTCAGTTCGCGGTCGCGGGCGTTGTAGGCCGCTTCCGAAATCCCCCAGGGAACGTTCTTCGACCGGCCATACTGGATCTGGCGCTTGATGATGAGCTTGCTGGTCTGGTTGAGAATGCTGCCTTGCGGCTCCTTCATCACCAGCGGCGGCATCAGATACTCGAACATCGAGCCGGACCAGGACATCAGCGCGCCCTGGAAGCCGATCTCGACGATCGGCCGGCCGAGCCGGAACCAGTGCTCGGTCGGCAAATCGCCCTTGGCGATGGCGAACAGGCTGGTCAGCCGCGCTTCGGAGGCCAAAAGGTCGTAGCAGCTTTCGTCGAGTTGATGCTCTTCGACCCGGTAACCGATCGACAAGAGCTTGCGTTCGGGCCGCATCAGGAACGAGAAATCCATCTCGAAGGCGAAACGGCGCGTGCGCTCGCGCAAGCTCAGAAGCTTAGCCCGCAATGCCGCGACGGCGTTTTCGTCGCTGTGCGCGTCGTGGACATGCGCCTCGCAGGTGGCTTCGAGCCTGGCCGCCCAATCGGCGATGGTGTCGCTCTGGGTCGATGCGGCCTCGGTGTGGATGGCTGTCGCGAGCTTGCGTATCTCGCCGGCCAGGACGGCCAGGTTGATAGTGCGGATCGACGCCATCTCCGGCTGCGCCTTGATCAATTCCACCGCCCGCCGCATGCCGTCGAGACGGTCGGCGAGCCGCTGGCGCAAGGGCCGCAATTGACGGCGGTCGTCGGGCAACTCCTCAAGGCTTTCGTCGAGGATGGTGACGGTGTCGAGGATGCCTTCGAAGTCGCCCTGCACATGCACCGACGGCGCTTCCGCCCATTCGGCGCAGGCAGCGGCCACGGCCACCAGATGGCCGGCGAGATTGCCGCTGTCGACGGCAGAAATGTACAGCGGATAGAGCGGCTTCAACGTCGTGGTGTCGTACCAGTTGAAGAGATGGCCGCGATCGCGCGGCATGCTCTCGATGGTCGACATGGTCGCGTCGATGCGGTTGACGGCGTCGGAGAGGCTGATCCAGCCGAAATCGCGTGCCGAAATCACGGACAGCAGGTAGACGCCGATATTGGTCGGCGAGGTGCGGGGCGCCACCACGGGGGCCGGGCTTTCCTGGAAATTGTCCGGCGGCAGATGGTGATGCTCGGCCGTCACGAAGGTCTCGAAATAATGCCACGTTCGCCGCGCCACGGTGCGCAGCGCGTGGATATCGGCGGCCGATATGCGCAGGCGATCCTCGGTTTCGGCCGAACGGCTGATCCAGCAGGCGATGGCGGGCGAGCCGATCCAGAACAAGGCAAAGAAGAAGGCGACGAAGGCGCCGGTGGAATCGGCCAGCACCGGCACAGCGAGGCCGACGACGCCGATGATCACCGCGCCGTACATGATGCTGTAATAGGAGCCGAGATCGTTGTCGCCGCCCTTGTGTGCCTGCGAGGCGGTGCGCCATTCGAGCAGGTTCTGGCGGCTGACGAACAGGCGGTAGAGCGTGCGGATGATCGCGTCGCCCATCATCCAGGCAAGATGCGCCATCAGCACGATCTTCAGCGCCACCAGGGCGGTACCGAAGGCAACGTCGCGCGCCAGTGCCGAGAAATGGCCGCGCGGCGTCTGGTCGCCGCTCTTCGGCAGGATGGCGTTGACGATGTCGAAAGTCGGCGCCATGAACAGCGTGAGGATCAGCAGCGCCTGCCATTGCGCCGCCTGCGTGAAGGGCAGCAGCGTCCAGCCGGCGATCGCGGCCATCACCCAGAAGATCGGCGTCACCGAGCGGCGCAGATTGTCCACCATCTTCCAACGCGACAGCGCCGGCACGTTTGAGCGCGGGCCGAGGATGAAGCCCAGAAGCTGCCAGTCGCCGCGTGCCCAGCGATGGTGGCGCGATGCGTCGACCGAATAGCGGGTCGGATAGTCCTCGACCAGTTCGACGTCAGTGACCAAGGCCGATCGCGCCAGCGCGCCTTCGAGCAGATCGTGGCTGAGGATGGTGTTTTCCTCGATACGGCCCTTCAGCGCCGCCTCGAAGGCATCGACATGGTAGAGACCCTTGCCGGTGAAGGAACCGTCGCCGAAGATGTCCTGGTAGAGGTCCGACACGGCAAAGACGTACGGATCGAGCCCGCGATTGGCGGAAAAGACACGCTGGAAGAACGACGCCTCGTCGCCGCTGGTCAGCGACGCGGTGATGCGCGGCTGCAGGATGGAATAGCCGGCCGTGACCTCGCGCCGGGCCGCGTCGAAATGCGGACGGTTGAGCGGGTGGCAAAGCTTGCCGGCCAGCGCAGCGACGGCGTCGCGGGTTGTGCGGGTGTCGGCGTCCAGCGTCATGACGTGGACGACGCTCTCCGGCAAGGGCACTTCCAACGGCAGGAAGGTGGTGTCGCTGTCGCCGCGCAGCAAGAGGTTCAATTCGTGCAGCTTGCCGCGCTTGCGCTCCCAGCCCATCCAGACGCCTTGCGAGGCGTTGTAGAGCCGGCGCCGATGCAGCAGATAAAAGCGCGGCGCGCCATCCGAGGGATAGCGGGCGTTCAGTCGGGCGATTTCGGCGCGGGCGAATTCGAGGATTTCGACATCCGCCGTATCGATCTCGGTCTTCGAGTCCGGCCAGTCGGAAAGCAGCGCGAAATGGATCTCGCCCGCCGTGTTGGCGAGGTGATGCACTTCGATGTTGCGGATGTTCTCCTCAACGTCGTCGCGCGAGCCGATCAGCGACGGCACCACCACCAGCGTCCGTGCCTCGGGCGGTACACCATGCCTGAAATCATAGCCGATGAGACGCGTCGGCTTCAAAAACAGCGAGACGACGGTGTTGAAGAATGCGAGCGCGCCTTCGCTGGCCGGCACCGCGAACAGGGCCAGCATCAGGACGATCGACGGCACTGACAGGCCGAGATTGGCGAGCGCATTGCCGGAGACGACCAGAAGCAGGACCGTCAGCGCAAACACCGGCACGACGATGCCCAGCCATCCGGTCTTGCGGAACGTCCGGTTGATCGTCTTGCCGATGGTAGGCCGGTAGCCGATCGACCGCTCCAGTTCCATCCGGCGCGGACCGACCAGAAAGAAGCCGACGTCGGTGTGAGCGATCGGACCGGTTTCGGAGCCCGGCGCATCGGCAGCATGGCCGGCGAGTTCAATCGCCCGTTCGGCAACGCGAAATTCGGAAAGATCGGAACGGCGTGCCAGCTCCTCGATCGCAGTCCGGTATTGGTCGCGCGAAAAGAAATCGAGCGCCGCGAAATCGGTGCGCTCGCGCAGCAAAGTGTCGATGCGGCTGACGCCCTCGAACCACACCGTCCAGTCGATGTCATTGATGAGGCGCAGGCCGCGGATGATGTTGCCGGTGGTCACATTGCCGCTGGACAGCGTGCGGTGCTCGCTGAGGATGATTTCCTCGGCGTCGGAGCCCGTCCTTTCCAGCTCGCCCTCCAGCCATTCCAGCGCCCTGCCGGCATTTTGCGAGCCGTCGCGCAGCCGGTAGAGCAACTGGGTTGCGAAGGTGGTGTCCTGCGCATGGGCGCTGTAGCCGGAAAGTATCGTCTGCCGGTCGGCGCTGTCGTCCGTCGCCAGCACACGGTCGGCGACCTCGTTGGCGATCTGGCGCAACTCCCGCGTGCGATTGACGCGCACCGCGATCCGGCGAAGATTCTCGATCAGGACAAAGCGCAGCAGCGACGGCAGCGCCCATAGTTCGCCGATCTTCAGCGGCTCGACGGACTGGAAGCCTTCGACGATCGCCTTGAACATGGCCGACGAGACGGAACTGTCGGAATGCGCGACATAGGTCCATGCGACCGCCAACGCGCGCGGCACGCTGGATCCGTCGGACAGTTTCAGCGTCGGCAACTGGCGATAGAAGCGGCGCGGCAGGTCGCGCTTGACCTGGAAAATGGTCTCCTCGACCAGGTAGTTGTTGTCGAGCAGCCACTGTGCCGCGGGCGTGATCGTTTCGCCCCTCGCCTGGGCAGCGTTGGTGGAACGGTAGACATCGAGAATCTTCCTGGCGCTGTCGCGGATGCGCGCCTGAAAATCGAAAGGCGTCAGCCCGAACAAATCCTTGGCATCGCCATTGGCAAGGGCTGCGCCCAACGCGCGCAGCCGATCTTCCGTCAGGAAATGGGAGCGTATCGGCTCGTCGGTGACAGCCGGGAAGCTGGCGCTCGTCTTTTCGATCTGTGCGAGATTGGTCTGGATATTCATCTAAGGTTCCGTGTTGGGGACGCAGTGCGGCGTCACCGCCACGGCAATGTCCCTAAAACCGGTCCAAATGCAATTGGTTGCATCGCAACACTTGGCCGAATGTTTGTTTCCGCACCACGACAAGGTGTCGTCTTTCGACAACTTCCAGGCGAGCGCCTCCGAGCATCGTTTCGGCTTCTGATCGGCGGAAGATTCAGGCTTTTTCGTGATGCAGGGACCAGCTTACGCAATATTTGACCGGCGTCTCGATCATGTTTGGAAACAGGCGTTAATCGTTGCCGGCAATGCGATCGATGCGGATCACGAACAGCATCGCCGGCCGGACGGGATCAAGGCGCAGTTCCGGCGCTTGCGGCCCGAGCAACAGCGCATCGAGCGGCCCCAGTTGCACGGGCGCGGCGCCGGCCACCCTAAGCTCGCCGTCGAGGGACAGGATGAGTGTTTCATCGGCTCCAAACCGGATTTTCGTCGGAGCCGAAATCAACAGGCGCTCGATCTGGTGGATCGCCCGGGTCCGGCGGGTCATGACGTTGAGGTCGGTGATCGGACCGGCGATCAGCGTCGCTTGCGTTGGCACGTCGGCCGGAAAGGCAAGCGGTGCGGGAGCCTTGGTGATTTCGACCGGCGGCCGGCCGGCGATATCGAGGACCATGCCCTCGCCTTCCAGCAAGGCCAAAGTCCGGTCGACGCCGGGAAAGCCGGAAAACGGGCCGCCGCCCTCGACCAGCGCCATCGAGACGCGCCAGTCGAAATCGTCGAGCCCAGCACCTGCCGGCGAGACGGCAATCTCCGTCGTCACGCCGCCGCCGTTCTTCCACGGCATCGACCGGTATTCCGAGGCCCGAAGGATGCGCAAGGCGCGGCTCAGCCCAATATGCCGGGCAGGTTGAGCTGGTTCTCCCTGGCGCACTCGATCGCGATGTCGTAGCCGGCGTCGGCGTGACGCATGACGCCCGTCGCCGGATCGTTCCACAGAACCCGCTCAAGGCGCTTGGCCGCCTCACGCGTGCCGTCGGCGACGATAACCATGCCGGCATGCTGCGAAAAGCCCATGCCGACGCCGCCGCCATGGTGCAGCGACACCCAGGTGGCACCGGACGCGGTGTTGAGCAAGGCGTTGAGCAGCGGCCAGTCGGAGACGGCATCGGAGCCGTCCTTCATCGCCTCCGTCTCGCGGTTCGGCGAGGCGACCGAGCCGGAATCGAGGTGGTCGCGGCCGATGACCACCGGTGCCTTCAGTTCGCCGCTGGCGACCATCTCGTTGAAGGCGAGGCCGAGCCGGTGGCGGTCGCCAAGGCCAACCCAGCAGATGCGGGCCGGCAACCCTTGGAAGGCGATGCGCTCACGCGCCATGTCGAGCCAGTTGTGCAGATGGGTGTTACCAGGAGTCAGCTCGCGCACCTTGGCGTCGGTTCTGTAGATATCCTCGGGATCGCCGGAAAGTGCTGCCCAGCGGAACGGGCCGATGCCGCGGCAAAACAGCGGACGGATATAAGCCGGCACGAAACCCGGGAAGGCAAAGGCATTCTCAAACCCCTCCTCCTTCGCCACCTGGCGGATGTTGTTGCCGTAGTCGAGCGTCGGCACGCCGGCGTTCCAGAACGCCACCATCGCCTCGACATGCTCGCGCATCGACGCGCGGGCAGCCTTTTCGACCGCCTTCGGGTCGCTGGTGCGCTTCTCGCGCCATTCGGCCAGCGACCAGCCCTTGGGCAGATAGCCGTTGAGCGGGTCATGCGCCGAGGTCTGGTCGGTGACGATGTCGGGGCGTACGCCGCGCCGCACCAGTTCCGGCACGATGTCGGCGGTGTTGCCGACCAGGCCGACCGATTTCGCCTCACCGGCTTTGGTCCAGCGCTCGATCTTCTCCAGCGCCTCGTCGAGGGTGTCGGCGCGCTCATCGACATAGCGGGTGCGCAGCCGGAAATCGATGCGGTCGGGATCGCATTCGACCGCCAGGCAGCAGGCGCCGGCCATGACCGCGGCGAGCGGCTGGGCACCGCCCATGCCGCCGAGGCCGCCGGTCAGGATCCATTTGCCTTTGAGATTGCCGCCATAGTGCTGACGGCCTGCCTCGACGAAGGTCTCGTAGGTGCCCTGCACGATGCCTTGCGTGCCGATGTAGATCCATGAGCCGGCCGTCATCTGGCCGTACATCATAAGGCCTTTTCTATCGAGCTCGTTGAACTTCTCCCATGTCGCCCAGTGCGGCACGAGGTTCGAATTGGCGATCAGCACGCGCGGCGCATCGGCATGGGTGCGGAACACGCCGACCGGCTTGCCGGATTGCACCAGCAGCGTCTCGTCGTCGGCAAGCGTCTTCAGCGAGGCAACGATGCGGTCGAAATCGTTCCAGGTGCGCGCCGCCCGGCCGATGCCGCCATAGACGACCAGTTCGTTGGGATTTTCGGCGACGTCCGGATCGAGATTGTTCATCAGCATGCGCAACGGCGCTTCCGTCAGCCAGGTGCGGGCGTTGAGCTCGCTGCCGCGCGGGCTGCGCACTTCACGGATATTGTGGCGAGGATCGGTCATGATTGTCCCTTTCGAGTGAGGTGCGCCGTGCGTCAGCGTTCAGCCCAGGCGATCGCCGTTTCCAGGATCTTTCTCAGCGTGACGCGGATCGGCGCTGCGAATTCGGCGTCGTAAGGCACCGGCCAGTTATCCGGTTCGCCCTTGCCTTCGGGCTCGCGCAGATAGCCACGGTTGGAGAGCTCCATCTGCAGCGCGTGGACGCCGGCTTGCGGCTGGCCGAAATGACGCGTGATCCAGCCGCCCTTGAAGCGGCCGTTGACGACAAAGCTCTCGCCGGTTTCTGCGACAATCTGCGTGACTTTCTCCTGCAACGCCGGATCGGCGCTCTTGCCGTCATTGGTGCCGAGATTGAAGACCGGCAATTTGCCTTCGAACAGGCGCGGCAGCACCGAACGGATCGAGTGGCAGTCATAGACGACGATCTTCCCGTGCAAAGCGCGCAGCCTGTCGATCTCGGCCTGCAACGCGGCATGATAGGGCACGAAGAATTTTTCGCGGCGTTCGTCGATCTCAGACGGCCCCGGCTCCTCGCCTTCGCGGTAGAGCGGATCGCCGTCGAAGGTCTCGGTCGGGCAGAGCCCAGTCGTCGTCTGGCCGGGATAGAGCGAAACGCCAGACGGATCGCGGTTGACGTCGATGACGGTGCGCGAGATCGCCGTATGCACCACCGTCGCGCCAAGGCTCTCGGCGAAATCATAAAGCTTGTCGATCCACCAGTCGGCGTCACGGCGGCCGAGCCAGGGCGAGATAAGTCGGTTGTCGAGGCCGGCCAGATCGATGCCGGTATGCGGGATCGAAACCAGCAGGGGTGCCGTGCCTCGGGTGACGGTGAGCCAAGTCATGAGAAGTCTCCGCGCGTTGGAGCTCTACGGCGCCCCCCTCTGCCCTGCCGGGCATCTCCCCCACAAGGGGGGAGATTGGCAGCTGCGGCGCCTCGCTCAGTCCTGCAACGTTGGAGATTGGCGAAAGCCAGTGTAACGGCCAATCTCCCCACTCGTGGGGGAGATGCCCGGCAGGGCAGAGGGGGGCGCGGCAGAACGCGACCTTGCAATTGTCCGTGAACACCGACCTCGCTTTTTGCCGGCCGTGTCGTATTTTGTTCTTGCTTTGTGCCGGCAGCTATGCTACTAATATGGGTATGGTGATGATTGTCACCGACGACCCGCCCTCGAGGCGGGTTTTTTGTTTTTGACTTTGAAAATTTCGGTATTGCCGGGCTGAGGTTGGCGGGACAGCGCCGCCCTCTGTCCTGCCGGACATCTCCCCCACTTGGGGGGAGATCAGCTGGCGTCGAGGGTTTCGCCAACGTCCGACCTGTGGCGGCGTACAGTCTCACGACGTCACTCCCGGCAGCTTTACCGCGCTTGCCGCTTCCACCGCCGCGCCGCTGCGTACCATGGCGATGGCCTTCTCCATGTCGGGATGGAAGTGCCGGTCGTTGTCGAGATGCGGCACCTCTGCCCTGACCAGCCGGCGCACCGCCTCCAGTGCCGCGCTCGAGGCCAGCGGGGCATGGAAATCGCAGCCTTGCGCCGCGGCCAGCAATTCGATGCCGATGACGGCCGTCGCATTCTCGACCATGCCGATGAGCCGGCGCGCGCCATGTGCCGCCATCGAGACGTGGTCTTCCTGGTTGGCCGAGGTCGGGATCGAATCGACGCTGGCCGGATACGCTTTTTGTTTGTTTTCCGAGACGAGCGCCGCGGCTGTCACTTGCGGGATCATGAAACCGGAATTCAGACCCGGCTTGGGCGTCAGAAAGGCCGGCATGCCCGACAGCGCCGGGTCGACCAGCATGGCGATGCGCCGTTCCGACAGCGAGCCGATCTCGCAGACGGCGAGCGCGATCATGTCGGCGGCGAAGGCCACCGGCTCGGCGTGGAAATTTCCGCCAGAAAGCGCTGTGTCGTCCTCGGCAAAGATCAGCGGATTGTCGGTGACGCCATTGGCCTCGGTGCCGAGCGTATCGGCGGCCTGACGCAGCACGCTGAGTGCTGCGCCCATCACCTGCGGCTGGCAGCGCAGGCAGTATGGGTCCTGCACGCGCTCGTCGCCGACGCGGTGCGATTCACGGATGGCGCTGCCGGCCATCAAATTACGCAACGCCTCGGCCGTCTCGATCTGGCCGCGATGTTTCCTGAGCAGATGGATGCGTGGATCGAACGGCGCGTCGGAGCCCTTGGCGGCATCGGTCGACAACGCGCCGGCGACCAGCGCTGACTGATAGAGCACTTCCGCCTCGAACAAAGCCGCCAGCGCATAGGCGGTCGAAAACTGCGTACCGTTGAGCAGCGCAAGGCCTTCCTTGGCGCCCAATATCACCGGCTCCAGGCCGTGCGAGACAAAGGCGACCTTGGCCGGGAAGCGGCCATGCGGGGTAAAGCATTCGCCGACACCGATCATCACCGCGGTCATGTGCGACAGCGGCGCGAGGTCGCCGGAAGCGCCGACCGAGCCTTGCGCCGGCACCACGGGGATAACGTCGTTGGCCAGCATCGCCTCGAGCAGCTCGATCGTCCGCGGCCGCACGCCGGAGGCGCCCTGGGCCAGGCTGGCCAGCTTCAGCGCCATCATCAGCCGGCAAATTGCCAGCGGCATCGGCTCGCCGACGCCGGCGGCATGCGACAGCACGATGTTTCGCTGCAGCGTCTCGAGGTCGGCGGCGGGGATGCGCACGCTGGCCAGCTTGCCGAAGCCGGTGTTGATGCCGTAGACCGGCTCGCCCTTGGCAACGATCCTGGCGACGGCCTCGGCGCTGGCCTTGATCTTCGGCCGGCAGGCATCGTCGAGCCTCAGTGCGGCGCCGCGATAGATGGCGCGCCAATCGGCCAGCTTGGCATTGCCTGGCCTGAGCTTGAGTTCGGTCATTGTCCCCTCCAGATGCGGGCATGCAGCGGGTTGAAGCCCATGCGGTAGACGAGTTCGGCCGGGCGTTCGACGTCCCAGATCGCCAGATCGGCGGATTTTCCGACCTCCAGCGTACCGGTCTGTCCAAGCAACCCGAGCGCGCGGGCAGCCTCGCGCGTGACGCCGGCAAGGCATTCATCGACGGTCAGGCCGAACAATGTCGCCGCCATGTTCATGGTCAGCAGCAGCGAGGTCAGCGGCGAGGTGCCGGGATTGTTATCGGTGGCAACGGCCATCCTGACGCCATGCTGGCGAAACAGGGCGATCGGCGGCTTCTTGGTCTCGCGGATGAAGTAGTAGGCGCCGGGCAGGATGGTCGCCACGGTTCCTGCCTTCGCCATCGCCGCCGCGCCCGCCTCGTCGGTATATTCGAGGTGATCGGCCGATAGCGCACCATAGCGTGCCGCAAGTTCCGCGCCGTGCAGATTGGACAGCTGGTCTGCATGGAGCTTGACCGGCAGGCCCGCCGCCTTCGCGGCATCGAACACGCGTGCGATCTGCTCGGGCCAAAAGGCAATGCCCTCGCAAAAACCGTCGACGGCATCGGCAAGGCCGTCGGCAGCGACGGCCGGCAAAATCTCGTTGGCGACAAGATCGATAAAGGCGTCCTTGTCGCCTTTTGCTTCGGGCGGCAGCGCATGAGCGCCGAGGAAAGTGGTTCTGACCGTCACCGGCCGCTCACCGCCCAGCCGTCGCGCGGCGCGCAGCGATTTCTTCTCGTTTTCGAGGTCGAGACCGTAGCCCGACTTGATCTCGATGGTGGTGACGCCTTCGGCGATCAGCGCGTCGAGGCGTGGGAGCGACTGGGCGACCAGCTCGTCCTCGCTCGCGGCGCGCAGAGCCTTGACCGAGGAAACGATGCCGCCGCCGGCCTTGGCGACCTCCTCATAGGTGGCGCCGGCCAGCCGCATCTCGAATTCATTGGCACGGTTGCCGGCATGGACCAGATGGGTGTGGCAGTCGATCAAGCCAGGGGTGATCCAGCGGCCTTCGCAGTCGGTCGCCTCGGCGTCTTTGCCAAGTGCTCTGGGGCGGAGCGCCGCCGGCATGTCGGCTTCCGGCCCGGCATAGACGATCCGGCCGCTGCGCACCGCGATGGCGCCGTGCTCGACGACGCCTAACCCGGCGCTGTTATCGGCCATGGTCGCGAGGCGCGCATTGCGCCAGAGGCGAAGCTCCCCTGCCCGGTTTTTGCTCTCTCCAGCCATCATCTTTTCCGTTTCAATCGGGAGTTATTATGTATATACATATCAAAAGGCACTGCAAGCGCTATCATCACATGGCCAACCGGGATTTGGAGAAAGACGTGACGGCGATTTTTGCGGAACAGGCAGTTCTGCCCGACGGCTGGCGCAGCGATGTGCGGATCGTAATCTCCGACGGCAAGATCGCAACGGCCGAGGCGAATACCTCGCCTCTGCCTGGCGACGAGCGCCATTCTGTCCTTTTGTCCGGCATGCCGAACCTGCACAGCCATGCCTTCCAGCGCGGCATGGCCGGCCTTGCCGAATTGCGCGGCCCTTCCGCCGACAGTTTCTGGAGCTGGCGCGAGGTGATGTACCGCTTTGCGCTGTCGATGACGCCGGACCAGGTCGAGGCGGTCGCAGCGCAGCTCTATGTCGAGATGCTGGAGGCCGGGTTCTCGCGCGTCGGCGAGTTTCACTATCTCCACCACGACCGCGACGGCCGGCCCTATGCCAATATCGCCGAGATGGCTGAGCGCATCGTTGCCGCAGCGTCCGAGACAGGCATCGGGCTGACTTTGCTGCCCGTCTTCTACGCGCATTCCTCTTTCAACGGCGCTGCGCCAAATGAAGGCCAGCGGCGATTCATCAACGATGTGAACCAGTTCTCGCGGCTTGTTGAGAAAAGCCGCGAATCCCTTCGCGCGTTGACTCAGGCTGTCGTCGGCGTGGCCCCACACAGCCTGCGTGCCGTGACACCCGAGGAACTGGAAAACATCACGGCGATGGCGCCGGAGGGGCCGATCCACATCCACATCGCCGAGCAGATGAAGGAGGTCGAGGACTGCCTTGCCTGGTCCGGGGCGCGGCCGGTCGAATGGCTGCTTGCCAATGCCAAGGTCGACCACCGCTGGTGCCTCATCCACGCCACCCACATGACCGACACCGAGACGACCGATATGGCGAAAAGCGGCGCCGTTGCCGGCCTCTGCCCGATCACCGAGGCCAATCTCGGCGACGGCACCTTTGCCGCGCCGCTGTTCATGCAGCATGGCGGCCGCTTCGGCATCGGTTCGGATTCCAACGTGCTGATCGGCCTGCCGAACGAGTTGCGGCAACTCGAATATTCGCAGCGCCTCGCCCACCGCGCCCGCAACGTGTTGGCGGTGGCCGGCGGATCGACCGGTCGCGCGTTGTTCGATGCGGCGCTCGAGGGTGGCAGTTCCGCGTTGGGCGCCGGCGCCTCGCGGATCACTGCCGGTGCCTCGGCCGATCTCGTCTCGCTCGACGGCAAGCATCCATCGTTGGCGGGCAAGGCAGGTGATGCGATCCTCGACGCCTGGATTTTTGCCAACGGCACCAAGATCGATTGCGTCTGGGTGCATGGCAGGAAACTGGTCAGCGACGGCAGGCATGCAAGACGCGATGCCATTGCCGAGCGCTTCCGCAAGGTGATGACGGCGCTTTCGGCATGAGCATGATCGAGGCGATAAGCGCGGATTCTGGAAGCGCGGACGGCGGCGAGGCCCTTTCGCTACACCAGCGCATCCTGTCGGACATCAGCGAACGGATCCTGTCCGGCGCCTGGGCGCCCGGCCACCGCATTCCGTTCGAGCATGAACTGACGGAAGAATACAGATGTTCGCGCATGACGGTGAACAAGGCGCTGTCGCAATTGGCCAAGGCCGGGCTGATCGAGCGCCGGCGTCGCTCCGGCAGTTTTGTCCGCCGGCCGCAATCGCAGGCGGCCGTTCTCGAAATCCACGACATCCGAATCGAGGTCGAGGCACTTGGCCTGCCCTACCGCTACGAGCGCGTGGCGGGAAGCAGAAGGCGCAGCAGTGCCGACGATCGCGCCCTGCTGGAACTCGACGTCGCCGGGCCGGTGCTGGCGCTGGAATGCCGGCATTTCGCCGGCAACCGGCCGTTCGCCCACGAGCAGCGGCTGATCAACCTGGCTGCCGTGCCGGAGGCCGCCGAAGAGGCGTTTTTCGACACGGCGCCCGGTCCGTGGCTGATCGGCCGTGTGCCATGGAGTGCGGCCGAGCATCGCATCCGCGCGGTTGCAGCCGACAAGCATATCGCGGCGGCTCTCGACATCGCGACCGGCGCGCCGTGCCTGGTGATCGAGCGGCGAACATGGAGCGCCGAGCACCCCGTCACCCATGTCCGGTTCACCTACGCGGCCGAGAGCCACACGCTGGTGGCGCGGTTCACGCCGTCGCAGGGGTGAGCATTTCAACTGAGGGTCAGACCCCCTCACCCGGATTGCCCCGAATTGCGAAGAGCATTCGGGGCAATCCGACCTCTCCCCGAGGGGAGAGGAGATCGCTGGTGCCAGCGCCAGTCTCTTCTCCCTCGGGGAGAAGGTGGCCGCGAAGCGGCCGGATGAGGGGGAACCTACGGAGCTGCTCAAATCGCCGCGGTGACAATGATCTCGACCAGATATTCCGGTCCGGCAAGCTTGGCCTCGCCGGTGGCGCGGGCCGGCGTGTTGCCCTGCGGTACCCATTTGTCCCACTCGGCGTTCATCTCGGCAAAGGTGCTCATGTCGGCCAGCCAGATGATCGCCTGCAGGATCTTGGTCTTGTCGGTGCCGGCCTTGGCCAGCAATTCGTCGATCGCCGCCAGAATGTCTTTTGTCTGGGCGCCGACGTTTCCACCCGGCTTGCCGACCTGACCGGCCAGATAGACGGTGTTGCCGTGGATCACGATCTGGCTCATGCGCGGGCCTACATCGATGCGACGAATGCTCATTGGATATTCCTTCTCTTGTCCGGCTTTCTCTTGTCGGCTGCGCCTGTTTAGGATCGCTGCTGGCTTCGAGCAAGGCCGCTCGAGCGGAACCTCTTGAGCCAAGCCAAAGCGGACAACATGACGGCCCGGCCGCAATTCCGCCCGATTGGCTTGTTGACTAATGTAATAACATCACATATCGAATCCGCCCCTGCAGCACCGATCGTCGCCCCATGGATCGTCACATGAGCCAAACCTGCCTGACCTTCCGCGACCTGACGCTGGGCTATAACAGCCATCCTGCGATCCACCACCTCAATGGTACGATCCGCAAGGGGTCCTTGACGGCGGTCGTCGGCGCCAACGGCTCCGGCAAGTCGACGCTGATGAAGGGCATCGTTGGCGTCCTGAAGCCGATGGCCGGCGCGGTGATCCGGGCGCCCGGCGTGCGCGCCGCCTACCTGCCGCAGCAGTCCGAGCTCGACCGCTCCTTTCCGGCCCGGGTCGTCGACCTGGTTTCGCTTGGCCTGTGGCCGCGGCGTGGCATGCTCGGCCGCTATACCAGGGAAGATCGCGACTCGGTCAGCAAGGCGCTGATGGCCGTCGGCCTCGGCGGTTTCGAGAAGCGGCCGATCGACACGTTGTCGGGCGGCCAGCTGCAGCGCACGCTGTTTGCCCGCGTGCTGTTGCAGGATGCCGAGCTCATCCTGCTCGATGAGCCGTTCAATGCCGTCGACACGAAGACCGTCGGCGACCTGATCGCACTGATCAAGCGCTGGCATGGCGAGGAGCGTACGATCATGGTGGTCGTCCACGATCTCGACCTGGTGCGGCAGAATTTCCCCGAAACACTGCTCCTGGCGCGCCAGCCGGTCGCCTGGGGCGAGACCAGAGAGACGCTGCGGCCGGAGAATTTGTTGCGCGCGCGCCGCTTCCACGAAGCCTGGGAGGACAACGCGCCATGGTGCGAGCCTGGCGAGCATGATCACAGTGTGCACGATCACAGCAGCCACGAGCATAGCCATGACCATCATCACGGCTCCGGGCCGAGGGCGGCATGATGGACGTGCTTTACGGTCTTTTCGTCGCCCCGTTTGCCGACTACGCCTTCATGCAGCGGGCGCTCGCCGGCTCGATGATGCTGTCGCTCGGCGCCTGCCCGGTCGGCGTGTTCCTGATGCTGCGGCGCATGAGCCTGTCCGGCGACGCCATGGCCCATGCCATCCTGCCGGGTGCTGCCGCCGGCTTCCTGTTTTATGGCCTGGAGATCCTGCCGATGACCATCGGCGGACTGATCGCCGGCATCATCGTGGCGCTCGGCGCCGGCGCCGTCTCGCGCTTCACCATCCAGCGCGAGGACGCCTCGATGGCGGCCTTCTATCTGATTTCGCTGGCGATCGGCGTGCTTATGGTGTCGATCCGCGGCTCCAGCGTCGATCTCATGCATGTGCTTTTCGGCACCGTGCTGGCGCTGAACAACGAGGCGCTGACGCTGATCGGCGGCATCGTCGTGGTGACGCTGGTCAGCCTCGCCATCTTCTGGCGAGCGCTGGTCGCCGAATGCCTCGACCCCTTGTTCCTGCGCTCGGTCAGCCGGATGGGCAGCCCGGTGCATTTCATCTTTCTCGGCCTCGTCGTGCTCAACCTCGTCGGCGGCTTCCAGGCGCTCGGCACCTTGCTGTCGGTCGGGCTGATGATGCTGCCGGCAGCGGCGGCCCGCTTCTGGACCTCGCGCGTCGAGCCGATGTGCGTGCTGGCGACAGTGATCGGCTTTGCCTCTTGCATTGCCGGGCTGCTGTTGTCCTATCATGCGTCGCTGCCCTCCGGCCCGGCCATCATCCTGTCCGCCGGCGTCGTCTATTTCGCCTCGATCCTGTTCGGGACGCGCGGCATCCTGCGCGCCCGCATCATCCATCACCGCCACAGAACTGCCTGATCCCAACGAAGGAGACTTGTCCATGCTGAAATCGATCCGCGCCGCTTTGGCCGTGAGCGTTATAACATTAACCGCCTTTGGCGCATCTTCGGCTTTCGCGGAGCCGTTGAAAGTGGTCGCCAGTTTCACCATCATCGGAGACTTCGCCAAGAATGTCGGCGGCGACCGGATCGATCTGACCACCATCGTCGGGCCGAACGGGGATGCGCATGTCTACGAGCCGAGCCCAGCCGATGCGGTGGCGATGGCCAAGGCCGACATCGTGCTGGTCAACGGCCTGCATTTCGAAGGTTTTCTGCAGCGCCTGGTCGACGCCAGCGCAACCAAGGCGACCGTCGCCGTGCTGACCAAGGGCGTCACGCCGATCAATTTCAAGCCCGAATTCGCCGAGGCCGACGCCCACGCCGATGGTGAGACGGCAACCGATCCGCACGCCTTCCAGTCGATCGCCAATGCCAAGATCTATGTGAAGAACATCGCCGACGCCTTCTGCACGGCCGACGCTGCGGGTTGCGACAGCTACAAGGCCAATGCAGCCGCCTATACGCAAAAGCTCGATGCGCTCGAGGGCGAGGTACAGGCAGCGATCCAGTCGATCCCGCAAGAGAAGCGCGTCGTCATCACCTCGCATGATGCCTTCGGCTATTTCGAGCAGGCCTACGGCTTGACGTTCCTGGCCCCGGAAGGCGTGTCGACCGAGTCGGAGCCCTCCGCCGCCGACGTCGCCAAGCTGGTCAGCCAGGTGAAACAGGACAAGGCGGCGGCGATCTTCGTCGAGAACATCACCAATCCGCGGCTGATCGAGCAGATCGCCAGCGAGACCGGCATCAAGGTGGGCGGCACGCTCTATTCCGATGCGCTCTCACAGCCCGACGGCCCGGCCTCGACCTATATCGACCTGATGCACAACAACATCGCCCAGATCAAAGGCGCGATCCTCGGCAGCTGAGCCGACCGATCCGGTTCATCCAGCCGGGCTGGCGCATGATGCGTCCTGGCGACATGCGGCGTTAGCCCGGCTGGATTTCCGGCATCGAAATCTCTATCTGCGCGGATGGATTTCTTTTCGCGCGGATTGCCGACCGGGTCAGGGAGTGGCAAGACTGCCGCTAACCAGATTGCGAGGACCCCAGCCATGGAATACCGTCAGATCAGCGAGGACTATTCGGTCTCGGGCCAGATCCAGCCCGAGGATGTCGCGACCATCAAGGCCGCCGGCTTCAAGAGCGTGATCTGCAACCGGCCGGACGACGAGCAGCCCGGCCAGCCATCGGCCGACACCGTCAAGGCGGCGGTCGAGGGCGCCGGGCTCGCCTTCCGCTACATCCCCGTCATCAGCGGCCAGATCACGGCCGAGAATGTCGAGGACCAGGCTGAGGCGCTCGACGAACTCGAAGGCCCGGTGTTCGCCTATTGCCGGTCCGGCGCCCGCTGCACCAATCTCTATGGGCTGATCCAGCAATCGAAGGGGTGAACGTTCGCGCCCTCAGATCGGCAGCGCGCCGGTCTCCTTCAACGTCTCCAGCACGATCGCCGTCTTCACATGCTGCACCGATTCGTGCGGGAGCAGCACGCTGTTGACGAATTCCGACAGCGACTTCAGGTCCGGCGTCACCACTTTCAATATATAATCCATCTCGCCGGTCAGCGCGTGCGCTTCCTGCACTTGCGGCAGCCGCGCCACTAATTCGCCGAAACGCCGCGCATTGTCGCGGTTGTGGGTGGCGAGCGTCACCGAAATGACGTTGACCAGGGAAAAGCCGAGCTTGTCGCGGTCGAGCACCGCCCGGTAGCCCTTGATATAACCGTCCTCCTCCAGCCGCTGGCGACGGCGCGAGCATTGCGACGCTGACAGATTCACTCGTTCCGACAAATCGTTGTTGGTCAACCGCGCGTCGGCCTGCAGCAGAGCCATTATCTTGCGGTCAAACTGGTCAATGCGCGCTTCATCCATGGATTTCGACCCGGTCATGCACAAGTTGCGCATGATCGGAACATTTCAAGCGTTTGAATGCAAGCAATTTGCACTCGCTCCGCGCTATGATTGGGCTCAGATATGGCCGATGCGGCCAATGCCAGATTTCGGGCCAGATTTCGGAGCAATGCCATGGGTCCCTTCCCGCACGACGCACCGCCCGCCAAGATCAGCAAAACCAATCCCGCCGGCACCGACGGCTTCGAATTCGTCGAATTCGCGCATGCCGAGCCGGAAAAGCTCGCCGAGCTTTTCACCCGCATGGGCTACGTGCCGGTGGCCAAGCACCGCAGCAAGGACATCACCGTCTGGCGGCAGGGCGACATCAATTATGTCGTCAATGCCGAACCCGGCTCGCATGCGATGAAATTCGTCGACAAGCACGGCCCTTGCGCCGCCTCGATGGCGTGGCGGGTGGTCGATGCCAGGCATGCCTTCGACCACGCCGTTGCCAAGGGCGCGACGCCCTATGAAGGCGCCGGCAAGTCGCTCGACGTGCCGGCAATCGTCGGTATCGGCGGATCGCTGCTCTATTTCATCGAAACCTATGGCGAGAAGGGCTCGGCTTACGACGCCGAGTTCGACTGGCTGGGCGAGCGCGATCCCAGGCCGGAAGGCGTCGGCTTCTATTATCTCGACCACCTGACCCACAATGTCTATCGCGGCCAGATGGACAAATGGTGGGATTTCTACCGCGACCTGTTCGGCTTCAAGCAGATCCATTTCTTCGACATCGACGGCAAGATCACCGGCCTGGTCAGCCGCGCCATCACCTCGCCCTGCAGCAAGATCCGCATCCCGCTCAACGAGTCCAAGGACGAGACCAGCCAGATCGCCGAATATCTGAAGAAGTACAATGGCGAGGGCATCCAGCACATCGCCGTCGGCACCGACGACATTTACGGCGCCACCGACAGGCTGGCCGCCAACGGCCTGAAGTTCATGCCGGGCCCGCCCGAGACCTATTACGACATGTCTTATGCCCGCGTGAACGGCCATGAAGAGCCGATCGAGCGCATGAAAAGGCACGGCATCCTGATCGACGGCGAAGGCGTCGTCGACGGCGGCACGACCAAGATCCTGCTGCAGATTTTTTCAAAGACTGTGATCGGGCCGATCTTCTTCGAGTTTATCCAGAGGAAGGGCGACGAAGGTTTTGGCGAGGGCAATTTCCGCGCTCTGTTCGAATCCATCGAGCAGGACCAGATCAAGCGCGGCGTGCTGAAGGTGGACGGCAAGGCAGCGTAGCCAGTTCGGCCGAGGTGCCTTGTGGTTTGATCAGTTATGACCTAAATTCTGGTCATAAAGGATCGAGTCATGAATGTTTCCATTGCCGAAGCCAAGGCCAAATTGTCGGAACTCGTCAGCCGTGCGGAAGCCGGCGAGGAGATCGTGCTCACACGCCACGGCAAGGTGGCGGCGCGTATCGTACCTCCGGCAGTGGCCGAATCCCTGCCGCGTATCGGCGCATTGAAGGGCAAGATCTGGATTGCGGACGATTTTGATGAACTCGGTCCCGAGTGGGATGAGTACGTGAAATGACGGTCGGCCCGTTTCTCGCCGACACACACATCATCCTCTGGTCGATTTCGGACGATCGGCGTCTCAGCGAGCACCACCGCGCTATTCTGGCTTCGGAAGCGGTGGTGTTCGCGAGCGCGGCTAGCGTCTGGGAAATTGCCATCAAACGCTCGATCAGAAAACTCGATGCGCCGGACGACCTGCCAACGCTGCTTCCAAGGATGCAATTTCAGCCGCTCGCCGTAACCTTCCAGCACGCAAACGCCGTCGGCAGCCTACCCCACCACCATGGTGATCCGTTCGACAGACTTCTGATTGCGCAGGCGCAAATGGAGAATCTCACCATCCTTACATCCGACCCGCATTTCGCCAGTTACGATGTGGCTTTGGCATAATTAGCCAAGCAGTTGGTCTCGCAGTCCCAGCCGCTCGACTTCGGCTTTCCTCAACTTAACATCGTAATCGAGGAAGAACTCGTCGAGTTGTGGCGGTTTCACCGAGGTGCCAGACAGCATCGCGTGCACCTGGCCGCGATGATGGATGTCGTGGATGAAGAGATGGGCGAGCAAATCGCCGATCCGCTCCGGTATCATGCCGTCCTCGCGCCGATCAGTGACGACGCGGCGTTCGAGATCGTCCGCCGACAGGCGGTCGCAAAAAGCGATCAGCCGCCGGTCGGCCTCCGCCCGCTTGCCAAAGAGCGCGTCCGCTTCGTCGAAGCGCAAGAACTCATCATAGGCCGCGGCGCCGACGCCGCCCTCTTCGAGAAAATCGAGATAGAGGTGATCGACCGCCAGAATGTGGTTCAGCGTTGCCTTGATCGACGGGAAGAAGCTGGTTCGCTCGGCTTCGAATTCACCAGGCTTAAGCTGCAGTACGGCGCCATAAAGCCGGTCGTTCGACCAGAGATTGTTGCGCGCCATGCGGCGGAAATGGTTCAGCAGGTCCATGACTTCACGCAGCTGACCGGACCAACGACAAGCCTGCCCCCATTAGCAGGAATCCAGCGAGAACAATCAGCAGCAGCCCGATCATGCGCCGCCGCATGCCTTGCGTTTCCTGGTCACGCGCGACGTTCGTGTTGGTGACGGTGTGAAACATCATCGCCTTGCGCGGAAAGCCGCTGCGGTTGGTCAGGCCGGGCGAGCGCGCCTCGATGCGATAGCTCAGCCGGATCGCCGGGATGAAGATCGCCAGCATGACAAGGGCCCAGACACCGCACAGGAGATAGAATGTCTCGCCTGTCATTCTCTTGCCCCCTCGTATTTCTCGACCTTCTGCTCGATGGCGCCGAAGATCGAATGCCCGCCCCTGTCCTTCATCTCGATGCGCACGGTATCGCCAAAGCGCAGAAACGGCGTCTTCGGTTCGCCGGCTTCGATGGTCTCGATCATACGCAACTCGGCGATACAGGAATAGCCGGCGCCGCCCGCCGAGACAGGCTTGCCCGGCCCGCCATCGAGCTTGTTGGAGACGGTGCCCGAACCGACGATGGTGCCGGCGGCCAGCGGCCGCGTTTTTGCGGCATGGGCAATCAGCGCCGGAAAGTCGAAGGTCATGTCGATGCCGGCGTTCGCCCGGCCGAACGGTTTGCCGTTGAGATCGACCAGCAGCGGCAGGCTGACCTTGCCGCCGTCCCAGGCATCGCCCAGTTCGTCCGGCGTCACCGCAACCGGCGAAAAGGCTGATGACGGTTTCGACTGGAAGAAGCCGAACCCCTTGGCAAGCTCGGGTCCGGTCAGGCCGCGCAGCGTCACGTCGTTGACCAGCATGACCAGCCGGATCGCTGCCCGCGCCTCGTCGAGGCCAGCGCCCATCGGCACGTCGTCGACAATGACGGCGACCTCGCCTTCCAGGTCGATGCCAAGGGTCTCGTCGATCATGCGGATTGGGTCGCGCGGTGCGAGGAAGGCGTCCGAACCGCCCTGGTAGATCAGCGGATCGGTCCAGAAGCTTGCCGGCATCTCGGCGCCGCGCGCCTTCCGCACCAGCTCGACATGGTTCACATAGGCCGAGCCGTCGGCCCATTGGTAGGCGCGCGGCAGCGGCGAATGGGCGTCGTGCTCGTGAAAGCGAGCCGACGGCACCGCATTGTTCTCCAGCGATTCGGCCATGGCGGTGAGATGCGGCGCGATCCGACGCCAGTCATCGAGCGCGGCCTGCAGCGTCCGCACCAGGAACGACGCATCGGTAAACCGCGTCAGGTCGCGCGAGACGACGACGAGTTTTCCGTCGCGCGTCCCGTCCTTCAAGGTGGCAAGCTTCATGCGGTTTCCTCTCCTGGCGCAGCTTTGGTGCTGCTTTGATTTTTTGTTCTAGGCATGATCTCTTCCGAAAACCGGTTTCCACTTTTCGAGATCATGCTCCAGCCCCACAACAAGGCCGTCGCGGGCGATCGTCAAGTCGCCGGCCCATGTTTTCCTGACGGCGGCAATCCAGTCGGCCTCGCCGATCTCGGGATCGTCGGCGGGAATGAGATGGTTGAGGACCAGTCTTTTGACGCCTGCATCGCTGGCGATGCGGCCCGCTTCCTCGGCAAAGCTGTGGCTGGCAAGCAGGTGTTCCCTCAGTCTTGCACCGTTGCCGGTCTTCGCGACCAACCGCTCGATGCCCTCTTCCAGCATGGCCTCGTGGACCAGGACGTCGGCGCCTTCGGCGAAATCCGACAATGGCGGAAAGAACGCCGTATCGGACGAGAAGACGATGCTTTGCCCGGCTTGCTCGAAGCGCAGCGCAAAGCAGTCCGTCACCGGCGGGTGGTCGACACGCAAGGCCGATATTTTGAGACCGCGCTCTTCCGCCACCTGCCCTTCACCAAACTCGACAATCGAGACCAGGTCGCGGAGATCCGGCCGCCCTTCGTCGGCGATGCGGATCTCGATGTCGAACTCCATCGCCTGGCAAAAGCGCTGCCAGTAGTAGCCGATGCCGGGCGGGCCGAATACGGTGACCTTTGTCCCCAGGCCGGCCGTCCATGCGGTGTGGATCAACGGTCCGAGTTCCAGCACATGGTCTGAATGCAAATGCGTGATGAAGATCAGGTCAAGCGCCTTCAGACTGACGCCGGCATCGGTCAGCCCGCGCGTTACGCCCAGCCCGCAATCGACGACGAGGGTGCGGCCGCCAATCTCCAGCAGCGATGAACTCGGCCACGGTCCGCCCGGCCGGAGCGCCGGACCACCCTTCGAGCCAAGAAGCACCAGACGATCCATCATGCGACGGCGCTCAAGACCAGTCGCCCTCGGGCGTGCCGTTGAAGCGTTTCTTCAGATCGGCCCAGCAGTCGATATAATTGTCCTGCCGGGTTTCGAGCTCGGCGCCATAGCGGGTCACCATCTGCGGGAAGCGTGTCTCGAACATGAAGGCCATGGTGTTGGCGAGCTTGACCGGTTTCAGCTCCGCGCGCGAGGCCTTTTCGAAGCCAGGCGCATCGGGTCCGTGGGCCAGCATCATGTTGTGCAGGCTGATGCCGCCGGGCACAAAGCCCTCTTCCTTGGCATCGTACTGACCATGGATCAGGCCCATGAACTCGCTCATGATGTTGCGGTGATACCACGGCGGGCGGAACGTATTTTCGGCAACCAGCCAGCGCGGCGGAAAGATGACGAAATCGATATTGGCAGTGCCTTCCTCGCCGCTCGGCGCGGTCAGCACGGTGAAGATCGATGGGTCGGGATGATCGAACAGGATCGCGCCGACGGGGGAAAACGTCGCAAGATCATATTTGTAGGGTGAATAGTTGCCGTGCCACGCCACCACATCGAGCGGTGAATGATCGATCTCGGTGACATGGAACTGGCCACACCATTTCACGATCAGCCGACAGGGCGTGTCCTTATCCTCGAACCAGGCGCAGGGCGTCTTGAAATCGCGCGGATTGGCCAGGCAATTGGCGCCGATCGGGCCGCGATCCGGCAGCGTCAGCTTGGCGCCGTAATTCTCGCAGACATAGCCGCGCACTTCGGCATCCAACAGTTCGACCTTGAACACCAGGCCACGCGGTAGCACGGCGATCTCGCCTGGCGTGAGTTCGATGACGCCCATCTCGGTGATCAAGCGCAAGGCTCCAACCTGGGGCACGACCAGCAACTCGCCGTCGGCGTTGAAGAAATGGTCGTCGGCCATCGAACGGTTGGCGACATAGACATGTGCCGCCATGCCGGTCTGGCCGAGCACGTCGCCGGCGGTGGTGATCGAGCGCATGCCGGCGATGAAGTCTGTCGGCTCTTTCGGCATCGGCACGGGGCTCCAGCGATACTGGCCGAGAGCGAGCTGGTGGTCGCCGACGTTCGGCGCGCTTTTCCACAGCGGATAATTCGCCGCTTTGAAGCGACCGGTATGCCTGACGCTCGGCCTTATCCGATAAAGCCAGGAGCGCTCATTGGTGCCGCGCGGCGCAGTGAAAGGAGAGCCCGAAAGCTGCTCGGCGTAGAGGCCGTAGGCCGGCCGCTGCGGCGAGTTGCGTCCTTGCGGCAGCGAGCCCGGCAAAGTCTCGGTCTCGAAGTCGTTGCCGAAACCCGGCATGTAGGAATAGGCCATGGCATCCTCCCTGGATACTGACAGAGCGCGCTCCTCGCCTCCGATGGCTGCGGCACTCAAGCATTGACCAAACTGGTTTCATCTGTAACCATTGAAAATGTAACTATCAACCGCGGCGTCTGCCGGGATACAAAATCATGGACGTCCTGGAACTCGAAAGCTTCCTGCCCTACCGGCTCTACCGTCTCGCCGATGCCGTCAGCCGGGAATTCTCCAGGATATACAAGGACCGTCACGGCCTGACCCGACCCGAATGGCGCACGCTGGCCGGGCTCGGCCAGCACGGCACCATGACCGCGACGGAACTCGGCGAGCAGTCGGCCATGCACAAGACCAAGGTTTCGCGAGCCGTCGCCGAGCTCGAACGGCGCCGCTGGCTCACTCGCACACCGGATGGAAAAGACAGGCGGGTCGAGCATCTGACGCTGACCCGAGCTGGCCTTGTCGCCTATCGCGAGATGGTGCCGCTGGCTAAAGCGTTCGAGCTGGAATTGCTTGCGAGGCTGAGCACGGAACAGCGAGCGGCCGTTGTCAGCGGAGTGGCGGCCCTGGAGATGGCGTTGCCGGATCGACGAAAGGAGCTGTGAAAGCTGCTACGCAGCGATCGTTCACACCCCCTCTGTCCTGCCGGACATCTCCCCCTCAAGGGGGAGATTGGACGTCGCTTCGGCTTTCGCCAATCTCCAAAGAAGAGCGATGTCGGCGAAGCTGCCAATCCCCCCCTTGAGGGGGAGATGGCCGGCAGGCCAGAGGGGGGTGCTGTCCCGCCAACATTTCTGATCGCCTACCAGTCCATCACCACCTTGCCGGAATTGCCGCTCTTCATCGCTTCGAAGCCGGAAACATAGTCGTCGATGCCGATGCGGTGGGTGATCAGGCCGCTGACATCGAGAGGACCCTGCACCAGCGCAATCATCTTGTACCAGGTCTCGAACATCTCGCGGCCGTAGATGCCCTTCAGATGCAGCATCTTGAAGATGACCTTGTTCCAGTCGATTTCGAAGCCGGTCGGCGCGATGCCGAGAATGGCGATCTTGCCGCCATTGTTCATGGTGTCGATCATGTCGCGGAAGGCAGGGGCTGCGCCCGACATTTCGAGGCCGACGTCAAAGCCCTCGGTCATGCCAAGCGCCGGCATCACGTCGCGCAGCTTTTCCTTCGATGCGTCGACGACATGCTGAACGCCAAGCTTTTTCGCCAGTGCCAGGCGCACCGGGTTGATATCGGTGATGACCACTTTTCGCGCGCCGACGCACTGCGCCACCAGTGCACCCATGATGCCGATAGGCCCGGCGCCGGTGACCAGCACGTCCTCGCCGACGAGATCAAAGGACAATGCGGTGTGAACAGCATTGCCTAAGGGATCGAAGATCGCCGCGATCTCGTCGGGCACGTCGTCGGGGATCGGCACCACATTGTGCTGCGGGATCGCCAGGTATTCGCCAAAGGCGCCCGGCCGGTTGACGCCGACGCCGAGCGTGTTGCGGCACAAATGCCCCCTGCCCGCCCGGCAGTTGCGGCAATGGCCGCAAACGATATGGCCTTCGCCGGAAACGCGCTGGCCGAGTTTGTACTCGGTCACCGCCGCACCGAAATCGGCGACGGTTCCGACAAATTCGTGGCCGGTAACCATCGGCACCGGCACGGTCTTTTGCGCCCACTGGTCCCAATTATAGATGTGGACGTCGGTGCCGCAGATCGCCGTCTTCCTGATCTTGATCAGCACGTCGTTGGGGCCGATCTCCGGCACCGGCACTTCTTCCATCCAGATGCCCGGCTCGGCCTTGGCCTTGACCAGCGCCTTCATCATGTTCGACATTCTTTTGTTCCCCAGAACCTTAGTCGCTTGAACCTCTTGATCCGGAATCGCTTTTCGGTTCCGGCCGTTCAGGAAATCACGCCGAGTTCCCGACCGACTGCGGCGAACGCCTCAACCGCGCGATCGATGTCTGCGCTGGAATGGGCGGCCGACATCTGCGTGCGGATGCGCGCCTGGCCCTTCGGCACCACCGGGAACGAGAAGCCGATGACATAGATGCCGCGCTTCAGCATCCGCGCCGCCATCTCCTGCGCCAGCGTCGCATCGCCAAGCATCACGGGGATGATCGGGTGGTCAGCGCCGGCCAGGGTGAAGCCGAGCTTGCCCATCTCGGACCGGAAATGCCCGGCATTGTCGTAGAGCCTCTTCCGCAATCCATCCCCGACTTTGATCAGTTCGAAGACCTTTATCGAGGCGCCGGCGATCGCCGGCATCAGCGTGTTGGAAAAAAGATAGGGCCGCGAGCGCTGGCGCAGCCAGTCGACCACCGGCTTCCTGCCCGACGTGTAGCCGCCCGACGCTCCGCCCAATGCCTTGCCGAGCGTACCGGTGATGATGTCCACCCTGCCCTCGACGCCACAATGTTCGGCCGAGCCACGGCCATTCCTGCCGACGAAACCAACTGCATGGCTGTCGTCGACCATCACCATCGCATCGTATTTGTCGGCGAGGTCGCAGACGCCCTTCAGATTGGCGATGGTGCCATCCATCGAGAACACGCCGTCGGTGGCGATCAGCCGGAACCGGCAGTCGCTCGCGTCTTTCAACCGCGCCTCCAGATCGGCCATGTCGTTGTTGGCGTAGCGGAAGCGCTTTGCCTTCGACAGCCGCACGCCGTCGATGATCGAGGCGTGGTTCAGCGCATCGGAGATGACCGCATCCTCCTCGCCGAGCAGCGTCTCGAACAGGCCGCCATTAGCATCGAAGCAGGAGCCGTAGAGGATAGTGTCCTCCATGCCGAGGAAATCAGAAATGGTCGCCTCGAGCTGCTTGTGTTCTTCCTGCGTGCCGCAGATGAAGCGCACCGACGCCATGCCGTAGCCGTAACGGTCGAGCGCCTGCTTGGCTGCTTCCCGCAGTTCGGCGCTGTCGGCGAGGCCGAGATAATTATTGGCGCAGAAATTCAGCACCTTCTCGCCGCCCACCTCGATCTCGGCCGATTGGGTCGAGGTTATCACCCGCTCGGATTTGTAGAGACCTGCCGATTTCAGTCCTTCAAGCTCGCTGTCGATGTGGGAAAGGAATGCTTCGGTCATGATCAGGCCCTGTTGAGATCGATGAGGACTGTCGCGCCGCGCGGACGAAAAATCCATCGCAAAAGCGACCGCTTCGGTGGCGGCAATGGCACGGCAGAGGCCACGATGTTCAAATGCAGAGGCGCTGCGAAAGATTGCAATAACCACTTTGCGGGTTTCCCGCCACGGTCGCCGCCGCCGGCCTGTTGCCGCCCCAAACCTGTTAACACTTTGAAGCCAAAGGTTGTCGCACAAGAATTCGTTGGCGAGAGGGCCGACTCGGAAAATGTCGCAGCAGCCGGTGCACGCCGTTTCGGGCAGGCTTATACTCCTGATCAAGTCCGGCTACTGGCTGGCTCTGCTGATCATAGCCGCCATGGTAGTGGCGTCCTTCATCCTGCTGCAACAGGTGATGGCGACCCAACGGCACAATCAGGCGCTGCTCGATATCGTCAGCACACAAAAAGCCCTGTCGCAGCGCATCGTCTTCCTTGCCGGCGCAACAGGCAGCGCCTCGCGCGATCAACAGCACGCCCTGGTTAGCGCGCTCAAGCAAGCGACAGTGGAGTTCGAGAAGAACTACGATCTGCTGCTCGAGCGGACCGCCGCCGATCCGGTGTCGCCGGCAAGATTCGATCCGAAATCGATCGAGAGCGTGCTTTTCGCCAAGCCGTACCATCTCGACTATTTCTCGGTCGGGCTTATCGCCAACGGCAAGCGTCTGATCTCTTCATTCGAATCGCGGCTCAACACGACCGGCAGCGGCGGCTACAAGGGCGGAGAGGAGCGCGTTAATCTGGACGCTTCCGTTGCCAACGCAACATTGTCGGGCTACGCAGCACTCGGCCAGCGCATCAGCGCCTACGCGGACCAGCGCTCCGAAAGGCTCCTCGATCTTCATCGCACATTGTTCTATTCGACCATCGGCGTCATCCTGCTGGTGGCACTTTTCATTTCCCGGCCGATGTCGAATGCCATCTTGCGCCGGACGCGCGAGCTGGTCGATGCACGCAATTCCATGGCCTTCATTGCCGTGCATGACGGGCTGACCGGCCTGCACAACCGTACCTTCCTGACCGACCATTTCGATACGTTCATCAGTGGTGCGCAGCGAAGGCGTGAGCGGGTCGCCGTAGTGCAGTTCGACCTCGACCGGTTCAAGCAGATCAACGACACACTCGGCCACGCCGCTGGCGATTATGTGCTGGTGGTGGCCGCGCAGCGCATGCGCGATTCCTGCCGGACGTCGGATCTCAACGTGCGTCTCGGAGGCGACGAATTCGTTGTCGTCCTCAACGACGCCGGCAGCACCGCGGACATCGATATCGTCGCCAGACGCATGCTGGCCAAACTCAATGAGCCGGTCATCTTCCAAGGCACGACGATCCATCCAGGCGTAAGTGCCGGGATTGCGGTCTACCCCGTCGACGCCGACAATGCGCAGGACCTGCTCGTCCATGCCGATCTGGCACTCTATTCAGCCAAGAGGCAGGGCGGCGGCAGTTTGTCGTTCTTCTCCGATGAGCTGAGGCGCGAACTTGATAATCGCAAGCAGCTCGAACTCGACATCAGGATCGCCATCTCTGAGAAGGCGTTCGAAGTCTATTTCCAGCCGCAGGTGTCGCTGTCGGATGGCGCTATCAGTGGCATCGAGGCTTTGGTTCGCTGGAGGCATGCCGAGCGCGGCATGATCGCGCCGGGCGAGTTCATCCCGATCGCAGAAAAATGCGGCTTGATGCCCGAGATCGGCCGCATCGTTATTGCCAAGGCGATCGACGAAGCAGCCGAATGGAACCGCGCAGGCATCGCCTTCGGACGGATCGCCGTCAATGTGTCCGGCTCGGAGCTGCGCGAGACAGATTTCGAAGTCTTCCTGTTCGGTACGCTGGAGAGGGCTGGCCTGCCCGCGCACAAACTATCGCTGGAGATCGTCGAATCCGTTATTCTCGATGACGAGAAGACCGGTATCGCGGCAAAGCTGCGGCACATCCGCGCCGCCGGCATCCATCTTGAGCTCGATGATTTCGGCACCGGCTACGCATCGCTCAGCCATGTCAATCCAAACGAGATCGACCGGCTGAAGATCGATCGCCGTTTCGTCCAGAACATCAACGAGAACAGCGGCAACACCAAGATCGTGCGTGCCCTCACCGAGCTCGCCCGCGGTCTCGGCATCTCGATCGTCGCCGAGGGCGCCGAAACCGAAGCCGAGCTCGACTCGCTGATGGCGATCGGCTGCGACCAGGTGCAAGGCTATTCCATCGCTTTCCCGATGCCACCGGACAGGGTGCGCGAATGGCTGGTGGCCCGGGCGCCCAAGAAGGCCAGGCTGACGGTGCTGCAGGGCAGCCGGGCGTAGATCCGTCATGGTTCGGGCTTGCGAACCGACCTGATGAGCCGAGGCGGAAGGTCATCCTCATCACCGGGAAATGCTGCCAGCAATTGTCCAATGTTGGGCACACGCGCCAGTTTTTCGTAGTCCTGAAATGACAAAATGACCGCCTGCTTGCGGCCGCGCCGCGTGATGGCCGCCGGTTCTCCCGCGACGACCTGATCGAGCAGCGCCGAGAGTGTAGTCCTGGCATCCTTCAGCGAAATTTCGCGCATAGCGTTTTCCTAGCCTAATTCTAACCTTCGACATTGGCCCGCAGCGCGGCCAGCACCTGTGCAAACTCCGCCAACCTGTCGTCGGATAATCCCTTCCGCAGCCGCTTGTCGAAGGCTAACGCGGCGGTGCGCAATTTCAGGAACAGCGCTTCTCCGGCTTGGGTCAGCTCCACCTGGTGAACCCGGCGATTTTCGGGATCGCGGCGCCGTATCAGCAGGCCTTGCGTCTCCATGGCGTTGAGATGATGGGTCAGTGTTGCGCCCCGAATACCGATCATGCCGGCGAGCTCGCGTTGGTTGGCCAGCTCCCGCGACTTGACCGACAGCAAAGTCACCCAGACCGGCAGCGTGCCCCCCGCCTCGACCAGGGCAGCGTCGAAAGCCTGCGCGACCAGCTTGGCGGTGCGGGCGAGATTCATCCCGATCGGCGGGCGGTCAAAGGGCGTCATGATCCGACACTAGAACAAGGGCAAAGCCTATGGAACCGGCTCGAGCTTATGCGTTGACATCTAATCATTTGATATCTATCCATATGGTTAGCGGTGGGCAAGAGAGGAAATGCGGTCATGCAATATGTCTACATCGTCGTCCTCGGCCTTCACGTCATGGCGGGTGTGTTCTGGGCCGGCACCACCATCGCGGTTGCCCGCGAACCGGAGATCCGGGCGGAACGTTTCTTCCGGCCGCAAATGGGCGCGGCCGGCGTGGTTTTCCTCACGGGTTTGCTGCTCTGGTATTTCTTCCACAACGGCTCCTTCGGCTCGATGGAGAAGGTCCTGGCGCTGGGCATCTTGACTGCCTTGATTGCCGCCGGGGTCCAGGGCGCACTGGTGGGTTCCGCCAGCAGGCAGTTGGCCGGCGCTGATGCGGCGACGCAAACCCAGTTGCGCGCGAAGATGACAAAAGGCGAACGCATCGCCGGCGGGCTGCTGGTCATCACCGTGTTCTGCATGGCTACCGCCAGGATGTTTTGAGCGGCCTGCCGCAATCGCAAGATCGTACGGTGTCCGGCCGCAAGCCGGCGGCGTGCGCGGCGCGCAGAACGAGCCGAAGTACCGTGGTGGCTCTCCGTACGGAGGTTCGGCTGCGCGCCACCAATCAATCCAAAATATTCCTCAGATTCGCAAGCCGAACCTGATGCCGTCATAGATGGCGGCGTGGATGTTGCGCGAGGCTACTGCATCGCCGATGCGGAAGAGCACGAAACCGGCGTGAGGATTGCGCACGGGAAAGATGTCGCCGCCATTGACCAGCTTTTCGTAGTCGATCGCGCCGGCGTTCTTCGACAGCGGCTTCAGCGCCAGATAGAGATCGTCGAGCGGCAGCGTGCCGTGCTCGACCACCACCTGGTCGACGCGGCGCTCTCCGCGCCAGCCATCAGCGAAGTCGGAGGCGAGCTCGGCGATCAGCTGGTTGCCCTCGCGCCGCACCGAACGCAGCCGTGTGTTGATGGTCACCGTGACACCCTTTTCCTGGAAGGCGCGCATGTAAGGCACATGGTTCATGCCGCCCATTTCCGGCGCGAAGAAGCGCTCTGGTGAAACCAGCTCCAGCCTGGCGCCGCTGTTGGCGATCAGTTCGGCAGCACCCATGCCCTGATGGCCGCCATTGTCGTCATAGAGCAGCACGTTCTCGGCCGGCTTGACGCTGCCGGCCATGATGTCCCAGCTCGAGGTGACGAGATCGTCGCCCGCAGTCAGAGGCGGGTTCTGCGGCAGGCCGCCGGTGGCGATCACCACCACGTCCGGCGACAGCGCCAGCACGTCGTCCTTCTCCGCCCAGGTGTCGTAGCGGATCTCGACGCCGAGCCGGTCCAGCTCGGCCAACCGCCAGTCGATGATGCCGATCAATTCCTTGCGGCGCGGGTTCTGCGTTGCCAGCCGCACTTGGCCGCCGGCCTGGCTCGATGCTTCCAGCACCGTTACCTGGTGCCCGCGCTCGGCGGCGACCCGCGCTGCCTCCAGCCCGCCGGCGCCGGCGCCGACCACGACCACCTTTCGCTTCGGTCCCTCGGTTTTCGGGATGATATGCGGGATATCAGCCTCGCGGCCCGTTGCCGCATTGTGGATGCACAGCGCCTCACCGCCCTCATAGATGCGGTCGAGGCAGTAGGTTGCACCGACGCAAGGACGTATCTCGTGCTCGCGGCCCTCCATCACTTTTTTGACGATGTGCGGGTCGGCGATATGGGCGCGCGTCATGCCGACCATGTCGAGCTTGCCGGTGGCGATGGCGTAACGCGCGGTGGCGACGTCGGAAATCCGCGCAGCATGGAAGGTCGGGAATTTCGTCGCCGCCCTCACCTCGCCGGCGAAGTCGAGATGCGGCGACGACCGCATGCCGGTCACCGGAATGACTTTTGTCAGCGCGGCATCAGTCTCGATCGAGCCACGGATGATGTTGAGGAAATCGACCTTGCCGGAGCCGGCCAGCCGCCTGGCGATTTCGACGCCTTCCTGTTTCGACAGGCCTTTCTCGAAATCCTCGTCGGCGACCATGCGGATGCCGACGACGAACTTTTCGCCGACCGCGGCACGCACCGCATCGAGCACCATTCCGGTGAAGCGCAGCCGGTTGTCGAGCGAGCCGCCGAAATCGTCGTCGCGCTGGTTGGTGGCCGGCGACCAGAAGCCGTCCATCAGGTGGCCGTAGGCCTCGAATTCGATGCCGTCGAGGCCGGCAGCCTGGCAGCGCTGGGCGGCCGCCGCGTAGTCGGCGACGATGCGCTCGATATCCCAGTCCTCGATAATCTTGGGAAAGGCGCGATGCGCCGGTTCGCGCACCGGCGAAGCCGACAGCACCGGCAGCCAGTCGGCCTTGTTCCAGCCGGTGCGGCGGCCGAGATGGGTGATCTGGATCATCACCTTGCAGTCATGCTCGTGGCAGGCATCGGTAAGCTCGGCGAGCCACGGCACGATGCGGTCGTCATAGACATGCAGATTGCCGAAGGCGGCCGGGCTGTCGCGCGAGACGATCGCCGAGCCGGCGGTCATGGTCAGCGCCATGCCGCCCTTGGCCTTTTCGGCATGGTAGAGCCGGTACCGCTCCTTTGGCATGCCGTCCTCAGAATAGGCCGGCTCATGGCTGGTCGACATCACCCGGTTCTTCAGCGTCAGATGCTTGAGCTGATAGGGCTGGAGGAGCGGGTCGTTGCTAGTCATCGTCTTCCTGCTGTTTCAAATTGTGCTATTGAGCGGCAAATTTTTGTTTTTACGCATGTCGCTATCCCAAAATCGCTGCGCAGTTTTGGGCGACATGCAGCAAGGAACCTGCTCATGACCGATACGAAAAACCTCACCCAGCTCGGCACCAACGTCGAGGCGCCACAGAGCCCTGAAGCGGCAGTCCTGGAAACCGTGCCATTTTCGCGCGGCGACGGCCCGCCGGCCATCGTTCGCTTCACCTGCCCGGAATTCACTTCGCTCTGCCCGGTCACCGGCCAGCCGGACTTCGCCCATATCGTCGTCGACTACGCACCCGATGCGCTGCTGGTGGAATCGAAGTCGCTCAAGCTGTTCATGACCTCGTTTCGCAACCATGGCGCGTTCCACGAAGAATGCACCGTCATGATCGGCCGCCGCATCATCGCCGCGACCAAGCCATCGTGGTTGCGCATCGGCGGCTACTGGTATCCGCGCGGCGGCATTCCGATCGACGTGTTCTGGCAGACGGGCGCCCCGCCGGAAGGTGTGTGGCTGCCCGACACCGGCGTCGCCCCCTATCGCGGGCGCGGGTGAGCCTGAGTTTCTGAGGAAAATACGTTGCATCAGTTGAGCGGGAGCCGCCGGTAGCGGCCGGGATTGTTCGGGTCGCTGAAATGGCCCATCGGCCCGTGTTCGGCGAAGTGGCCCGCCCAGCGCTTCATCGCAGCCGGATCGAGTTCGACGCCCAGCCCGTCACCCTCCGGCACGCGCACCGTATTGCCCGTCTGGCGGAAAGGACCGTCCTTGATGACATCGCCGATCTGCCAGCGAAACAGCGACTGCGATGCTTCGCTGATCCACGGTGTCGCCGCCACGACGTGCAGATAAGCCGATGTCATGATGCCGAGATCGTTCGAATAGCACCAGAACCCCTTGCCCATCGCCTCACAGGCGGCGATGAATTTCAGAGTTTTCGACAATCCGCCGAGTGCTGCGAAATTGCAGACGAAGTAATCCGGCGCACCGAGCGCGACTGCCCGTCTGAGATCCGGGATGTGCGTGGAGAACGGAATGCGCGAATGCTGGCGCAGCGCTGCCATCTCCTCGAAGGTCGCGACCGGATCCTCGTAATTGCGGATGTTGAACGGCTCGATCTCGCGCAGTACCCAGCGCGCTGTGGTCAGCGACCACTGCATGTTGGAATCGAGTTTGATCTGCGCCTTATCGCCAAGCGCCTCGCGCAGCATGCGCACTGTCCTGATCTCGAGCTCGGGATCGCCCATGATCAGCTTGCCCTCGAAGATCGTCGAGCCGTGCTGTTCTCGCATGCCGAGACAATAGTCGACGATCGCTTCGGCGGCCATCTCGCCGCCGGCTCCGCCTTGAGCGGGGCGAAAGGCGAAATATTCCGAAAACGGAATGTCCTTGCGCACCGCGCCGCCGAGCAGCTTATAGAGCGGCATGCCGAAGACCTTGCCTCTTATATCCCAGAGCGCCAGTTCGATGGCGCCGAACGCCACCGTGGCTGCGTTCTCGCCGGTGTTGGCGGTGATCTGCCAGGGCGGCACACAGCGCGCCTCGCAGTCGGCGATGTCGAGCGGATCGGCGCCAATCAGCGCCGGCGCGATCTCGGCCTTGATCACCTCGCCGAAATGCCACCATGGCGCCTCGCCCAGTCCGACCACGCCTTCGTCCGTCTCGACCTCGATGATCGATTTCGAGGCGCCGCCGTAGAGACCAGCCGTCCACCAGAACGGAGCATCGAGCGGGACGTTGACGTGGGTGACGCGGATGTTGCTGATCTTCATCGGTTCCGTTCTCACTCACACTGGTATTGGCTGAGCGCCCATTCGCCTGTCACCGAGAGCAGGTCCGATATCTTCCAGTCGCCGTCGACCTTTTTGAGCTTCCATTCCAGCCGGTGCGGATTGCCGGAGGCGACGAAAGCGACAACGACCTTGGCCTGGTCGCCCTTGACCGCTTCGATGGTCTTCAGGCTCTTGTCGATCTCCGCCTCGTCGTATTCGGCATTGTCGAGCGCCATGTTGGGATCGAGGCACTCGCCCTGCCCCGACTTCCGCAGCGCGTCGCTCTTGTCCAGCACCGACTTTGCCGGATCGGTGAAATGGCCCCGCTGAGCCGGATCGACCTCGAGCCCGGCATGCTCGTAGAACGGCTTCACCACCGCCGTCGGCGAGCCCGGCTGCAGGGGTGCGGCCGGTGCGTTTTCTGCCAGCGGAGGTGCCGCGTTGTCGGCCGGCGCGTCTGCGGGCGGCGCGCCCAACAGGCCCTGAGCGGCGGCGCTGCTCAATCCGGCCAGCAGGCACGCAGTCGTCAGAACCCAGGGACGGCAGCGGAGCACGGCATCACTCCGGGGTCTGCCCGGCCAGACATTCGAGCGCACTGAGTGTCCAGCCGCTGGTCTTCGAGGTGATGTCGGCGACCTTCCACTGGCCATCGATCTTCCTGAGTGACCAGACCATTTCGCGTTTGGAATCATCGCCTTCCGGGAAAAGGTTGAACGTCGCCGTCACCTTGGCGCTGTCGCCATCCAGCGTTTCGGCCAGCGTCAGCGTCTTGGCCACGGTCTTCTCGTCGTAGTCCTGCGCATCGAGACCAGGGGCGAAGTCGATGCAGGGAACTTCATCCGGATGGTTCTTTGCCGCGTTGTCGTTCAGTTCGAACAGTTTCGTCACCGGCGCGGTGAAGCGGTCGCGATATTGCGCATCGGCCTCGAATTTGACCGACGGGACATAGAAGAACTTCACGGCGTTGGCAGCAGGGCCGGCAAACGCGGCCGCCGGCAAGGCCATCGAAAGCGCGGCAACAAAAAGTGGCAGTTTCATGCGTGTCCCCGATTGTTCACTGACGGAAGCTATCAGTACCACGCATCTTGCCTGTCGGCTTTCTTGCGGTCCATGAAATCCTGCAACGCGTCCTCTGCTGGCAACTCAGGCGTTCAGCCAGACGTTCTGGAGATCCATCTCGAAGGTTTGGTGGACACCGTAGTTCTTCACCTTCTCGTTCATGTGGCTGAACAGCTTCTGCCAAAACGGCTGAATGATGACGCCCGAATCCTGGAGGATCTGCTCGATGTCCTTCATGACCTCGCGGCGCTTTTCCACGTCGATGAGCGAGAGAGCCTGCTTGAGCTTGGCGTCGAAATCAGGATTCGAGTAGCCGGTTTCGTTCCAGGCCTCGCCGGTGCGATAGCCCAGCGCCAACACCTGGACGCCAAGCGGGCGCATGTACCAAATGGTCATGGAATAAGGATATTTGGTCCAGTCGTTCCAGAAAGTCGAACCCGGCAGCACGGTGCGCTTCACCTTGATCCCGGCGTCGCGCAACTGGCCGGCAATAGCGTCGCCGGTATTCTTTTGCCAATCGTCCTCGACGGTGATCAGTTCATGCTCGAAGTCGGCCTGCTTGGCCTCGGCCATCAGCTTCTTGGCGCCCGCGGCGTCACGTTTCTTCTTGGGCAGCGCGAAGTATTCCGGATGAATCGGGCTGACGTGATGGTTTTCACCAACAGTCCCTCGCCCGGCATAGCCAAGTTCGAGCACCGCCTGGTTGTCGACGGCCATTTGCAGGGCGTTGCGGACGCGCTTGTCATCGTAGGGTTTGTGCGTGACGTTGGTCCGGGCAACGAGCGTGGTCGCTGTCGCGACCTCCGATTTTACCAGCCCCATCTTGTCGAGGATGTCTATGAAGTCGGCGGGCGTCTCGAAGTTGAGATCGATTTCGCCGGAGTCGAATGCATTTATCGACGCGTTGAAATCGGTTCCGTAGTCGATGAATTCGACGCCGTCGAGCAGCGCTTCACCGCCCCACCACTTGCCAGTCTCACGACGCTTGACGACCGCTTTCTGGCCGACCGCATAAGACACCAGTTCGAACGGCCCGGTGCCAATCGGCTTCTCGATCGGATTGGCACCGTCGGCGTCGAAGTTGCGATGGACCACCAGCGCCGGATAGTCGGTGAAGTTCGGGATCAGCGAGATGTCCGGCTCGTTCAGCTTCAGCTTGACCGTGTTGTCGTCGACCTTGGTGATCGCGCCATCCCTGGCCTTGCCGGTTTTTGCGTCGATCAGTGCACCGACGCGCGCGGCCATGGAATTGCCGGCTGCAGCCTTTTCGCACCAGCGCGTCAGATTGTAGGCCACATCATCGGCGCCGAAAGCATCACCATTGGTCCAGGTGATGCCCTTGCGCACATGCAGCACATATTCGGTGGCGTCGTCATTGACCTCCCAGCTTTCAAGCAGAACCGGCTCGAAAGTGAACTGGCGGGTGTAGCGGACAAGCGGCTCGAGCCAGCAGCGTGAAATGTTCGCAAGTTCCACCCAGTCGTAGGTGCGCGGGTCCTTTTGTGCCTTCACCGACATCGAAACATGCAGCGTGCCGCCTTTCTTCGGCTCTTCAGCCAAAGCCCGTTCTGGCACGGCAAGACCGATCATGCCGTAGGCAAGGGTCGTCGATGCGCCGAAAGCGCTTGCCAGAGCCAGAAACTCGCGCCGATCCACACGACCTGCACGCGCCTCGCTGGCCATCGCTTCGATGGCGCTCGGTACGCGATCACCATTGCTTCTGAAGAGTGTCATTTTTTCCTCCGTTATGGTTCCCATCGGGTCTTCGCCCGTTATCAACTAACGCTGTCCGGTAGTTTCTCCTCGCGCCGCGCAATCAAATCTTTGAGACCATCGGCGATGCCCTCATCGAGCTTCGGCTCCTCATAATCGGCGAGCATGTTGCGCGCTTTCTCGCGGCCGCGGGTGTCGTGGTCCTTTGCTCCTTCCGCCTTCCACTGTTCGAACGAATTGAAGTCCATGATGCTCGGTATGAAGAAGGCGGACTCGAAATGCTGGAGCGTGTGTTGGGTGCCGAGGAAATGGCCCTGCGGTCCGACCTCGCGGATAGCCGCCATAGCCTCCTTGAAATCGTCGAATGGCAGCCCGCCAGCATATTTGTACCAGCCGACAAGCTGCTCGCAGTCGGTGGCAAATTTCGAATAGCCGCAGGTCAGGCCGGCCTCGAGCCAACCGGCGGAGTGCCAGATGTAGTTGGCGCCGGCAAGGATGGCGGCATGCATCAGCATGTTCGCCTCGTAGCCCGCCTGGGCGTCGTTCAGCTTCGAACCGACATGGAAACCGGACGTGCGCCACGGCAGCCGATACTTCCGCGCCAGCGCGCCCATGAGATACATCATCTGGGCCGCCTCCGGCGTGCCGCCCATGGGAGCGCCGGTCTTCATGTCGACCGTCACCATGAACTGTCCGTAGATCTGCGGCGAACCCGGACGCAAGAGCTGTGTGAACGCGACGCCCGCCAGCGCTTCGGCATTGACCTGCGCGACCGCACCGACTGCAGAGGCCGAAGTCGAGGCGCCGCAAAGGGCGAAGGGCGCGAGGATCAGCGGCTGGTTGTGGCGCGCATAGACTTTCATCGCGTCCAGCATGGTGGCATCCCAGACCAGCGGCGAATTGCAGTTGGTGATCGCCACCAGGACCGGGTTGTCGCGGACATAGTCCTCGCCGAACACGATGCCTGCCATCGCCATCGTGTCTTCGGCTCGATCTTTGGAGGTCACGATGCCCATGAACGGCTTGTCGGAGTGCTTCAGCGCTGAATGGATGATGTGGAGGTGACGCTTCGGCACCGCGATTTCCATCGGCTCGCAGATGATCGAGCTCGACGAATGCAGCGCCGGCGCCATGTAGGCCAGCTTGTGGAAATTGTTGAGGTCGGCGAGTGTGCCGTAGCGCCTGTTGTTGTCGAGGTCGCGCACATAAGGCGCCCCGTACATCGGCACGAAGATGGAGTTGTTTCCACCCACACGTACGGAACGCTGGGGATTCCTCGCATTGAGCGTGAACTCCGACGGGACCTTCGAGACGAGGTCCATCAGCAGGGCGCGGTCGATCCGGACCCTTGTCTCGGAGACATCGGCGCCCGCCGCCTTCCACATTGCGATAGCCTCGTCGTCGCGGAACTCGCATCCCACCTCTTCGAGGATGCTGAGCGACTCCTGGTGGATGAGCTCCACCGCCTCGTCCGGGACCATCTGATACACAGGAATCTTGCGAACCAGGGTCGGAAATGACGCTACGGGAGCTCCCCGCAGCGCCTTGCGCCCCAGGCGGCCACCCGCGCGACGATTGGTATGTTCGCTCACTTCAACGGCCGGTGCGTTCATGGAGGCTCCATCTTCCTGTCTCGATCAATCTAGCCAGACAAAATGCAGCTGTGACGCTGGAAAATCCTGATCTCTTGTATAAGCTCAGCTTATGCGAAGCTTGCGCCATCTGCTGCCCTCGGCCGGCAGCCTGATCGTTTTCGAGGCCGCCGGCCGGCTGTCGAGCTTTACCGCCGCCGGGCGGGAGCTCGGCATGACGCAGGCTGCCGTCTCCTATGCGATCCGTGGGCTCGAGGAGCAGCTCGGCGCCAAACTCTTCCAGCGCCGCCACCGGCAAGTCAGCCTTACCGAGGCCGGCGATCGCTTTCACGCCGACGTCTCGCTCGGCCTGTCGCACATCCGCAAGTCGGCGGAAGATCTGCGCCAGATCGCCGTCGGCGCTCACGTGACGCTCGCCGCCTCGACCGCATTCGCCTCGTTCTGGATGATGCCGCGCCTGCAGCAGTTTCGCGACGAACTGCCGGGCATCGACCTGCGCATCCAGACCGCGGACCGCGATCTCGACATCATCGCCGAAGACATTCCGCTCGGCGTCCGCGGCGGCGAGCCCAAGGAATGGCCGGATTATCATTCGCTGCCGCTGGCCGATGAAGTGATATTCCCCGTCGCCGGCGTTAGTTATGTGGCCCGGTTCGGGCTGCCGGCGAACGTGAAGGACCTTCCATCGCATCGTCTCATTCATCTCGAAGAGCCGTTTCGCGAGGCCGCCAGCTGGGACGAATGGTTCGCCTCGGCCGGTGTCGACATCGCCGATGCGGGGCGTGGCTTGCGCATCAACGACTATGCGCTGGTGATCCAGGCAGTCATGGAAGGGCAAGGCATCGCGCTCGGCTGGGGTCATCTCGCCGAGCGGCTGCTGGCATCAGGGCTGCTGGTGCGCGTCACCGGCCACACAATGACGACCGGCAAGGGCTTTCATGTCATCTGGTCGAGGAACCGCGAGCTCAGCGACAACGCCCGCAAGGTGCGGGACTGGCTGGCGGCGCAAGCGTGAGGCTATCCCACAATGCCCGGTCAAACCGTCACGACGATCTTGCCGAATTGTTCGTTCGACTCGAGATAACGATGCGCCTCGACGATCTGATCAAACGGAAAGGTTCTAGCGATTGCGGGCTTCAGCGAACCCGATTTCAGTCCATCAAGGATGAATGTCTTGGCGGCCTGTAGCCGGGCCGGATCGCGCACGATCTCGTGGACGAGATAGCCGCGCAGCGTCAGCGTCTTGCCTAGCACTGCAGGTAACGGAAAAGGTGTCGGGTCGGGGCTCAAGCCGCCATATTCGATGAGAATGCCGCCTGGCGACATCGCTGCCGTCAGAGGCTCGAAGATCGGCCCGCCGACCGCGTCGAACACCACGCGCACGCCGTCCGGGCCGGCGATTTCCTTCAACCTGGCTTCCAGATCCACCTCTGCCGAGGCGATGACGTGGGCCGCGCCGAACTCAAGCAGAGTCCGCTTCTTGGCGGACGTCCGTGTGACGGCGATCGGCGTCGCGCCAACCAGGTTGGCAATCTGGATCGCCGCCAGTCCGACGCTGCTCGATGCCGCAGTGATGACGACAAAGTCCTTCCTGCCGAGTTTGGCAATGTCGATCAGCGCACCGTAGGCGGTGAGATATTGCATCCACGCAGCGGCGGCCTCTTTCCAGCTCAGCGATGGTGGATGCTTGACGACGAGCTCGGCGGGATATGTGGCAATCTCACCATAGGCAGGCCAGCGGGCCATCGACACTGGCGGCACGATGCTGACGGCATCGCCCGGCGCAAACCCGTCCACGCCTTCGCCGACCGTTTCGACGAGGCCAGCGGCCTCAAGCCCAAGACCGGAAGGCAACGGCGCGGTTTGGATATATCTGCCTGAACGCAGCAACGCCTCGGCCCGGTTCAGACCCAACGCCTTGACACGGATCTGGATCTCGCCTCGTCCCGGCGCAGGCATGTCGACATTCTCGATGCGCAGAACCTCGGGACCACCAAGCTCATAAAAACGAACGACACGCGCCATCGGTCACAACTCCAAAATATTTGAACTGAATAGGCTATGCCAGCGGCGATCGGGCAGATAAATAGCCGCTTGAGTAGATCAGCAGAAACTGTGGGTTTTGAATATGGATCGCCTTACGAGCATGGCCGTGTTCGTCAAAGCCGTCGACCTGGGCTCGTTCGCGGCGGCGGCGGCGGCTCTTGATCTATCCGGGCCGATGGTCGGCAAGCATGTCCGGTTTCTCGAGGAGCGCCTGGGCGTGCGCCTCATCAACCGGACCACGCGCCGCCAAAGCCTGACAGATTTCGGGCGCGCCTATCATGAACGCTGCCGGCTGGTGCTTGCCGAAGCAGAGGCCGCGGATGCGCTCGCCGCCGACCAGCTTGCCGAACCGCGCGGAAAGCTGCGCGTCCTCATGCCGGTGCATTTCGGCCGGCGCTGCGTTGCCCCGATCCTGTTCGGGCTTGCGCAGCAATATCCGGCGCTGGAACTTGACCTGTCGTTCAGCGACGCCCTCGCCGACCTCGCCGAGGACGGCTGCGACCTTGCCATCCGAACGGGCGATCTGGAGGACCAGGCCGGGGTGATGGCGCGGCGCGTCGCGCGCCAGCACATGGTCGTCTGCGCGTCGCCATCCTATCTCGACAGGCACGGCCAGCCGCAGGCGATAGATGACCTCGGCAGCCATCACGCGATCATCTACCGCCGTTCCGGGCGTGCCGTTCAGCCGTGGCTGTTTCCACGCAATGGCCAGCCTGCGACGGAGGTCAGGCTCGCCGGCAGATTGCGGCTCGACGATCTCGATGCCATCGCCGATGCCGCGGCCGCCGGCATGGGGCTCGCCTGGCTGCCATACTGGCTGGTTCGCCAGCGCATTCAGGCGGGCGTACTTGTCCCGCTATTGCCGGAACAGCCGAGGTTTCTCTATGACGCCCATGCGCTGTGGCTGCAGACGCCACATCTGCCGATGAAAGTCCGCCTTGCCGTCGATGCACTGGCGGCAGCGCTGCCCAAGCTCATGAGTTGAAGGCACGGTCGCGGTCAGCTGCGTGGATTTCCTCGAGAACGACCCGACGATTGAACAATAATCTATATGGTAAGATTTCGAATATACAGGAGGTAAACCAGAACAACTGTTAGCGATATCGAAATAACCGTCCAAATAGTGAACAAAATTACTCTTGCAATACGACTCTTTCGACGCTGTATCCATCGAGCGAAGTTTACCATTAAGTAATCTAGGATGACGTCCAAATGTCGCCTCCAACGGCCATTCGCTTCAGATTTTGGCCTTCGCCCGACTAAATCCACTAAGTCAATTGGGGGCCAAGCCCATTCACTTCAACAATATTCCTATCTCTACATCGTGGCGGGACAGCACCCCCCTCTGGCCTGCCGGCCATCTCCCCCGCAAGGGGGGAGATTGGCGGTTCATGCGTCCCGCCAACCTTTGAGACATTGGAGACTGGCGGAGGCCGAGGCGACGTCCGATCTCCCCCCTTGCGGGGGAGATGGCCGGCAGGCCAGAGGGGGGTGGGACGGAGCGCAACGGAGCAGTCTCCCTGCCTTGCAACAATCAACGCTATTCTCCCCCTCCCGCATCGGCCACGAATCCGCCTATAGTGCTGCCATGCCCATCCGCCAGCTTTCCGAAACGATGATCAACCAGATCGCCGCCGGCGAAGTCATCGAGCGTCCGGCAAGCGTGGTCAAGGAACTGGTCGAGAACGCGCTCGATGCCGGCGCCACGCGTGTCGAGATCGTCACCGCTGGTGGCGGGCTGAACCTGATCCGCGTCAGCGACGACGGCTCGGGCATTCCGGAAAAGGAACTGGCGCTGGCGATCGCGCGCCATTGCACCTCGAAGCTCGCCGACAATATTCACGACATCCGCTCGCTCGGCTTTCGCGGCGAGGCCTTGCCGTCGATCGGCTCGGTGGCGCGGCTGTCGATCCGCTCGCGCACAGCGTCCAGTGAAAACGCCGCCGAGATCGGCATCGCCGGCGGCCGCGTCTCCGCCGTCAGGCCGGCGGCGGCCAATCGCGGCACCACGGTCGAGGTGCGCGACCTGTTCTTCGCCACGCCGGCGCGGCTCAAATTCATGAAGGGTGAGCGCGCCGAAGGCTCGGCCATCGGCGACGTGGTCAAGCGCATCGCCATCGCCTTTCCCGCCGTGCGCTTCACGCTGGCCGGCCCGGACCGCTCGACGCTGGAGCTGCCGGCGACCGAGGACAGCCCGGAAGGCCGGCTGCGCCGGGTGGCACAGGTGATGGGCGCCGACTTTCCCGACAATGCGATCGCCATCGACGCGGTGCGGGACGGCGTGCACCTCGCCGGCCATGTCTCGGTGCCCTCCTTCACCCGCGCCAACGCCCTGCAGCAATATGCCTATGTCAATGGCCGCCCGGTGCGTGACAAATTGATCGCCGGCGCCATTCGCGGCGCCTTCGCCGACGTGCTGCCGCGCGACCGCCATGCCGTCACCGTGCTGTTCCTGACGCTCGATCCGGCGATCGTCGACGTCAACGTCCATCCGGCCAAGGCCGACGTGCGCTTCCGCGATCCGGGGCTGGTGCGCGGCCTGATCGTCGGCGCCATCCGCGAAGCACTGGCCCATGCCGGGATCCGCGCCGCCACCACCGGTGCCGCCGGCATGATGGCAGCGTTCCGGCCGGGCGCGGCATCCTATGCGCATGGCGGCCCGGCCAACGGTCACCGCAGTTACGAGGCCGCCTATCGGGCGTCGGGCTTTGCGGGTTTCGACCCTGCCCGTTCGCCGCAGCGGCCGCTCGATATGGGCTCTGCAAATGGCGGCTTCGGCGAGGACGAGCAGGCGGCCTTCGACGCCGGCCCACTGCACAGTGCCGACGCGCGCGCCGGACAGGATCAGGCGGCAGAGACGCTGCTCGGCACGGCATTGGGCGCGGCGCGCGCGCAAGTGCATGAGAACTATATCGTCGCCCAGACCAGGGATTCGCTTGTCATCGTCGACCAGCATGCGGCGCATGAGCGACTGGTTTACGAGGCCTTGAAGAACGCCCTCCACTCACGCGCGGTGCCGTCGCAGATGCTGCTGCTGCCCGAGATTGTCGACCTGCCGGAGGAAGACGCCGAGCGGCTTGCCATGCACTCCGAGACGCTGGCCCGCTTCGGCCTCGGCATCGAGCGCTTCGGCCCAGGCGCCGTTGCGGTGCGCGAGACGCCGTCGATGCTCGGCGAGACCAACGTCCAGCAGCTGGTGCGCGACCTCGCCGACGAGATCGCCGACAATGACACGGTCGACACGCTGAAGGAGCGGCTGGACAGGATAGCCGCGACCATGGCCTGCCACGGCTCGGTACGTTCCGGCCGCCTGCTCAAACCGGAAGAGATGAACGCTCTGCTGCGCCAGATGGAGGCGACGCCCGGCTCCGGCACCTGCAACCACGGCCGCCCGACCTACATCGAGCTCAAGCTGGCGGATATCGAGAGGCTGTTCGGGCGACGGTAAGCATTACCTGCGCAATGCCAAGCGAGGCACCCGCTCAGTTCACCAATTGATGATACTTCTTAGTTTTAAGAGAGAAAACATAGTCCATTGTATAGCCAGCGCCGCCGCCACGAAAGTTTACTGAAATGATCTCGGCGATTTTTTCCGTCTGTTTTTGAACATTCCTGTAGATTGGCGTCATCAGCATTCCCGCGTCGCAATTGTCGTCATCGAACTCGATCTCTTGATAGACTTTCTTGCTTCGCTTGCCGATGACTTGCAATTTTCGCATGCAAATTCCGGCTTCGGTTTTCGCGTAGATGCCTGAAAACCTGTCGGTGGCGGTCTGCGCCCAGAACGGGATCTCAACGGTTCCGTCAATCTTCCCGTCGCCGGTATCGTCCAGGCTCGCAACTTTCTTGAGCGTGACGGGATGTTTGTCCGCACCCTTGCTCCAGGTTCCTGTTGCGCCGCTTTCACCAATGTCGAGAGAAAATGGGCATCCACTGGTGTCGACGGGCGTTTTCGAACCCATGACCAGCACCCGGTCGAATTCCTTGTCGTCCGCAATCTCGCAAAGGGATACGCTGGTGCCGTTGATCTTGCCGTACACTGCTATCGGGCTTTGCTTCGCGTCGTAGAAATAGCTCCCCTCGACCGTAATCCCGCTGCCGAAACTGTCATTCCTCTGCAGCGACAGATGGACTGGGTTAGGCCCAATGAAACCTTCGTAGTTTTCGATCTGATACCAACCCGCGACGGCATTTTGGCTGAACAGCAACAAGAAAAAAATTGCGGAGATAAACTGCATTCCCATGTCGACCCCTCGCCACGCTTCGCAAACGCAATCAACATAGACGCCGGCCTGGCTCATGTCTGCATCGCAATGGTCGTCAGTAACGGCTCATGGTTTGAGTCGGGAAAAAGCTTCAATTATCTGAATCACCTCCTCAAATTCACCACGATGACGCCGCCCAGCGCCAGCGCCCCGCCGATGATGCCGAGCAGCGTCGGTACTTCGCCCAGCCAGAAGAAGCCGATCAGCGTCGCCACCGGCGATACCAGATAGAGGAAGTTCGAGGCACGCGCCGCGGGCAGTCGGGAAAGTGCTGTTGCCCAGGCAGCGTAGGCGATGAGGCTGGGCACGATGCCGAGAAAGATGACCGCGCCGAGCCCGGCCGTATCGGCGACCGCCGCCTGCGCCAGACCGCTCGGCAGGAACGGCGACAGGCAGAGCGCGCCAAGCACCATGTTCGAGGCCGAGATCGTCAGCGGGTGGTGGCGACCAAACAGCGGCTTCTGGACGATGGTGTTGACGGCCGAGCACAGCGCCGAGCCGAGGACAAGCAGCGCACCGCTGTTGAAATGCAGCCCTTGCCCCTCGCCCATGGCGATGATCCCGATACCGGCGAAGGACAGGAATGTGCCGGCCCAGGCCAGGCCCGAGAAGCGTTCGCCGAGCAGCGCCATGGCCATGATGGCGGTGAAGATCGGGCTGACATTGATGATGAAGCCGGCCGCACCGGCCGAAACGGTCAGCTCGCCGAAATTGAGCATCACCGTGTAGAGCGCGACGAAGACGGCACCACCGAAGACAAAGCGCCAGAGTTCATCGAGCCTGGGCAGTGCCGGCCGCTTGACCGCGAGGAAGATCGCCGCCGGAACCGCGGCGATGGCAAAACGCAGCGCGCCAAGTTCCAGCGGCCCGAAAGCGGCAAGGCCGGCGCGGATCGCCGGAAAGGCGGAGGCCCAGCCGACCACCGTCAGCGCCACCGCGATGGCAGCCGTGGCATCCATGCGCTGTGTCGTATTCAACGTGCCGGTGTAAGCGCTCATCTGGGTGTCCTCGCGATCCAATGCCATGAAGTAGAGAAACGCTATTGCGGGTCGGTTGACAAACGAACAAATCGAGGATCACCTGTGACTATGGATCACAGCTTAGACCCGATGCTGCCGCTCGAAACGCTGCGCGCCTTCGACGCCGCGGCTCGGACCGGCAGCTTTTCGGCGGCGGCCGAGAAGCTCAACATCACCCATGGCGCCGTCAGCCGGCAGATCGCCAAGCTCGAGGGCTGGCTTGGGCTGAAAGTCTTCGATCGCGGCGCGCGCGGCGTCTCGCTGACCGTCGAAGGCAATCGCCTGCATCTGCGCACCACCGAAGCCTTTGCCCTGATCGCCAGCAATTCGGACCGTTGGGTCGAGCCGCGCGGCACGGCGGTGGTGCGGCTGACCTCGATCCCTTCGGTCAGCGGGCTGTGGCTGATGCCGCGCATGGCGGCGCTGGAGAACCACCCGTCCAAGCTGCGTATAGTGCTCGACGTCGACATCCGCCAGGGCGATCTTGCCGACGAGGGCATCGACCTGTCGATCCGCTGCGGGCGCGGCCGCATTCCGGGCCGGATCTCGGTACAGCTTTTCGAAGAATATGTGTTCCCTGTCGCCTCGCCGGAATTGGCCAGGCAGATCGGTCGCGGAGATCCCGCCCGACTGCTCGAATTTCCGGTGATCAATGATTCCGACGCTTCGGCCTGGCGCGCTTGGTTTGCGGCGCAGGAGACGGACTATCGGCCGCGGCCGCACGACCGCCGTTTCGAGGACTACAACCTCGTGCTCGACGCCGCCGCGCACGGGCTCGGTATTGCGCTGGCACGTCCGCCGTTGACGGTGGACCAATTGAAATCGGGCCGCATCGTCGCCGTAGACGAGCGCAGTGCGCTGAGCCCGATATCTTACTGGCTCGACCGGCCGCTGGGGCGCCCGCGCGCCGCCGCCGCCGAGCTTGCCCGGCGCATCGCCGTCCAGGCAGGGCTGCCAGCGGAGAGGATCGAAGAGTTTATCATCGCCGAAGAATGAGATGCCTGAAGCGCGTCGCGTTCGACCGGCCTCATGCGACGCGCTTCAGGTTCTTGTGTTTATGCATGTCGTTATCGCAAAACCGCTGCACACTTTTGCGCGACATGCATTGGCATCCGCTTTGCCGGCTTGTTCGAGCAAGTGTCACCAGAAACAGAGGCAGGCAAAGCCAACCAAGCTTGACCTCGCCGCAATTTGTGGCGATGACATCGTCATGAATTTCGGCTCCACCCCATGATGAACCGTTTCGAAGGCCCCGGCGGCAAGGAAGCCCGCATCCGCTATCTCGACGGCGACTTCCAGGTGACTAGCCCCGGCGCCTTCGTTCGCTGTGCGGTGACCGGCGAGAGCATCCCGCTCGACGAGCTCAAATATTGGAGTGTCGCCAGGCAGGAACCCTATCTGAATGCCGCTGCATCATTGCGCCGCGAGATCGAAGCGCATCCGGAACTGCGCCGCCGACGGTAGTCTGACGCAAATGCAAATCGCTCCGTTGCGATCCTTCGCGCGCCGTCTCCTGCCGCGACGTCAAGCCAGCGACACCGAAACCTTAGAAGTTATCTTGAAATAAAAAACCCGCCTCGGGGCTCGAGGGCGGGTCGTCGGCGAATCATCGCCATATACAAATTAGTAGCATAGCTGCCGGCACAAAGCAAGAACAAAATACACTCGACCGGCGGAAAAATTCCGGTCCCCGCATTGCCTCGGCCTCAAGCTGCCGGTCAGCCTTTAAGCCTGCGCTGCCGCCAGGCATCCAGCGTTTCGTCGATGATGCGTTGCGGCACATGGTCGAGCTCGAAGACGGTGTCGATCTCCAGCACATCGAGCCGGTCGAGGAATTCCGGCGGCGCTGCGCCGTGACGCAGGCGGGCAGCATCCTTGGCAGTGGTAATCAGGCCAAGCCCGGCTTTACGTGCCGTCGCCGCCAATTCGGCAAGCTCGTCCGCGCTGTAGAAATGATGGTCAGGAAACGGTCGGGTCAGCGCAAGCTCGCCGCCGGCCTCGGCTACGGTGTCGAAAAACTTGTCGGGATGGCCGATGCCGGCGAACGCCAGGAACCGCCTGCCGGCCAGCGTCACCGTGCTGCTCGGGGCGGTGTGCGCCTCGAAGATCGGCCTGCCGGCGCGCGCTGCCTGGCGCACGACCGTATCGGCCGCGGTGCCCTCGCCCATCTTCAGCAAGCCGCTGGTGAAGACCAGCTGGTCGACGATGTTCGCCCGCAGCGGTCCGCCGGGGATGACGCGGCCATTGCCGATGCCATGGCGCGCGTCGACGACGACCAGCGCATAATCGATGTGGATGCGCGCGCTCTGAAAACCGTCATCCATGATCAGGAAATCGCAGCCGAGCTTCTCCAGCAGAAGCCTGGCGCCGGCGGCCCGGTTCGGCGTCACCGCGACCGGCGCATGTTCGGCCAAAAGCAGCGGCTCGTCGCCGACATGCTTGGCGGCGTCGTGGTGCGGATCGACGACATGCGGCTGCGCGAAGGAGCCGCCATGGCCGCGCGACAGGAAACCGGGGTTGAGCTGCATGCGCCGGGCCTGCTCGGCCAATGCGATCGCCACCGGCGTCTTGCCGGTGCCGCCGACCGTGAAGTTGCCGATGCAGAGCACCGGCGCCTCGACTTTTTCGCGCGGCGCGTGCCGCATGCGGCGACCGGCGATAAGCGCATAGATGGCGGAAAGCGGCGACAGCGCCACGACCCGCCAGTCCGGCTCTTCCCACCAGAAGGGCGGCGCTTCCGAGGTCACGTCAACGCCCGTTCGCGCCCTTCAGGCGCGACTTGACGACCAGCGGCTGGATATAGGGCTCGAGCGACCTGAGCGTGTGCGCCAGCGCACCGCGCATCTCGTCGACCGTCGCCGCACCCGCCGCCATCATTTCGTGACGAGCCACCTCGTTGGTCAAAAGGAAATTCACGGCGCCGGCCAGCATATCGCGGTCGCGCACCAGCTTGGCGCCGCCACTGTCGAGCAGGCGCTGATAGGCCTCGCGAAAATTCTGGACGTTGCGGCCGGCAAGCACCGCTGTCTCCAGCATGGCCGGTTCCAGCGGGTTCTGGCCGCCCTCGGAAGTCAGCGAACGGCCGACAAAGGCAATTTCCGTCAGCCTCAGATAAAGCCCCATCTCGCCGATCGTGTCGCCGAGCAGAATATCGGTATCGGCGGTGATCCTGTCGCCCTTGCTGCGCTGCGCCAGCTTCAGGCCCATGCCGGAAATCTGGGCGGCCAGCTGCCCGGCGCGTTCGGGATGGCGCGGCACGATGATCGTCAAAAGCCCGTGGTGCCGCTTGTGCAGCATGGCGTGAACTTCGGCCGCGACCGCCTCTTCGCCGTCATGGGTCGAAATCGCCGCCCAGGTCGGGCGAGCGCCGATCTGGCGTTTCAGCGCCGCCAGTGCCCGTTCGTCGGCCGGCGGCGGCGCGGTGTCGACCTTGAGATTGCCGGACACGGTGACCGGCCGGGCGCCGAGCGAAAGGAAGCGCTCGCCATCGAGATCCGACTGGGCGACGACATGGGCGAGATTTTCGAACAATGCTTCGGCGATGTTGGCGCGCTTCTTCCAGGATTTGAAGGAGCGGTCGGACAGCCTGCCATTGACCAGAACCTGCGGCACGCGGCGGGCGCCGAGTTCCAGGATGGTCATCGGCCAGATCTCCGATTCGGCGATGATCGCCAGGTCCGGTTGCCAATGATCGAGGAAGCGGCTGACCGCCGGCTTGAGGTCGAGCGGCACATATTGGTGGATGATGCGGCCGCCCAGCCGTTCTTCGGCGACCTGCGCCGAGGTGACGGTGCCCGTCGTCAGCACGATGTTGACGCCGTAGTCGAGAATGCTCTCGACCAGCGGCACGACGGCGATGGTCTCGCCGACGCTGGCTGCATGGATCCAGATCACCGGGCCTTCGGGGCGCTCGCGTCCGGCGACGCCGTAGCGCTCGCGCCGGCGAATGCGATCCTCCTTGCCTCTGGATGTGCGCCAGGCGACATAAGGTCCGACCAGCGGGTACGCGGCGGCCCCGGCGAAGCGGTATGCCGTCAGGAAGGCGCGCGCCCAGCGCATACTCATTTCGAACCGTCCACAAGGCGATAGGCCTCGGCGGTCGCGGCATTGAGCGAGGCCGTGACCTCCTGGCGCTTGCGTTCCATTTCCGCGGCGTCTGCGTTGGCCGGCACGAAGACAGGCGTGCCGACGACAATCGAGGAGCGGCCGAAGGGCAAGTTGATCGTCGTCTTGTCCCAGCTGCCCTCGATCACCTTGCGGCGGCTGGTGGCAATCGCGGCAGGCAGGATCGGCCGGCCGGACAGCCGCGCCAGGAGGACGACGCCGAGCCCCGCATCGCGCGGCGTGCCGTGGGGAATATCAGCAATCATGGCGACATTCTTGCCGGTGGCGAGCGACTTTTTGAGGGCGATGAGCGCCTTGGCGCCGCCCTTGTCGAGATGCCTTGCGCTTTCGCGCCCGCCAGAGCCGCGCACCGCCTCGATGCCGAATTTCTCGACCATCAGCGCGTTGAGCTCGGCATCGGCGCTGCGCGACACCATGGCAACCAGTGGCCGTCCCTTGGGATAATAGGCCGGCGTCAGCAGATGCTGGCCGTGCCAGAGCGCGATGATGCCAGGCTCGAGCTGCGCATAGGCGCCGCCGGAAAACTTCGCCGATCCGTCGACCATGCGGTTGGTCAGGCGGACAAGGCGGACGAAATACGCAAACAGCGCGGCAAGCGCATTCTTGACGAATCGCGACTGCGCCAGCGGTTCGCGGATCTTGCGCCAGAACGTCTTCGGCTTGCGACGTCTGACCGCCGACCGCGGGGCTGATCGCTTGACCGCTTCATGGTTCATCGATGTCAACCGGGAGCCTTGTTTTCGGGGTCGAGCAGGCGGTGCAGGTGAACGACGAAATAACGCATATGGGCGTTGTCGACGCTGGCTTGCGCCTTGGCCTTCCAGACGGCGTGCGCCGATTGATAGTCGGGATAGATGCCGACTACGTCGAGCGCGTCGAGGTCGCGGAATTCGGTGCCGCCCAGCTTCTTGAGTTCGCCGCCGAACACCAGGTGCAAAAGCTGTTTCTTTCCGTCTTCAGCGGCCATGTCGATCCTTCACATATCGTGAGTTTGGGACAGGTCTAGACCAAAGCCGCCGACTTTGGAACTATTGATGATGGTCAATTGTCCAGCCCGGCGATGACGCCGGCGAGCACAGCGAGGAGTTCGCCGCTGCCGGCGGCAAGCGCGCCGTGGCGGATCACTTCGCCGGCATAGAGCGGCGCGCGGCCGTGCCGATCGAGCACGGCGCCGCCTGCCTCGCGCAGGATGAGGTCGGCCGCGGCGATGTCCCAGTCATGCGCGTTGGCCTTGACGAAGGTGGCATCGAGCTGGCCGCCGGCGATCATCGCCAACCTGTAGGCGAGCGAAGGAATATAGGGCACGCGCTTCAGCCGTTTGTGCCATTTCGCCGGCATCAGGTCGATCATCGCCTTCGGTCCGGCGATTTCGGCCGTTTCCGACGGCGGACGCACGCCGATGCGCTTGCCATTCAGGAATGCGCCCTCGCCCGGCAGCGCCCAATAGATTTCGCCCTTCGCCGGGCAGTCGAGCACGCCGGCAAGCGTGCGGCCGTTCTCGACCACCGCGACGCTGACGCACCATGTGGGCAGGCCTTCGAGGAAGCCGCGCGTGCCGTCGATCGGATCGACGACGAAGGTGCGGCGCGCGACAAGCCTTACCGGGTCGTCGACGGTTTCCTCCGACAACCAGCCATAGTCCGGCCGGGCCGCCAGCAAGGTCTCGCGCAGATATTTGTCGGCGGCGTGATCAGCTTCGCTGACCGGCGAGGTGCCGCCCTTCATCCACACTTGCGGATTGTTGTTGAAGTACTGCATGGCGATGAGCCCCGCCTCGCGGGCAGCGTCGCGCAGCAGCTGCAGGTCTTCAGTAGCGCCGGCCGAGACGGCCGGATCAAGCTCCGGCAAGGGTCATCCCTTCGATCAAAAGCGTGGGCGCGGCAGTGCCGAAATTGCGGTCGAGATCGCTCGCCGGAACCATGTTGAGGAACATCGTCTTCAAATTGGAGGCGATGGTCACCTCGGCAACGGGATAGGCCAGCTCGCCATTCTCGATCCAGAAGCCGGAAGCGCCGCGGCTATATTCGCCCGTCACCATGTCGACCCCCTGGCCGAACACTTCGGTGACGTAGAAGCCGGTCTCGAGCGACTTGATCAGCTCTTCCGGCGTGTTTTCCCCGGGCTCGATGGCGAGATTGGTCGACGATGGCGAGACCGACGAGCCGCTGCGCGAGCCGCGCCCATTGGTGACGAGGCCGAGTTCCCGCGCCGCCGAGGTCGACAGGAACCAGTGGTTGAGCACGCCCTTGTCGACCATGAACAATTTCTCGCCCTCGACGCCTTCGCCGTCGAAGGGGCGCGAGGCCTGGCCGCGGCGCCGGAGCGGCTCGTCGGTGACGGTGATTGCGGCCGAAGCCACCTTCTTGCCCATCATGTCGCGCAGAAAGCTGGTCTTGCGCGCCACCGCGGCGCCATTGATGGCACCGGCGAGATGGCCGGCAATGCCGCGCGCGACGCGCGGATCGAACACCACGTCGACCGGCCCGGTCGCAGCCTTGCGCGCGCCAATACGGCGTACAGCGCGCTCGCCGGCCTTGCGGCCGATGTCTTCCGGCGCGTCGAGATCGGAAAAATGCTGGCGCGAGGAGAATTCGTAATCGCGCTCCATGCCGGTGCCCTCGCCGGCGATCACGCTGGTCGAGCGCGAAAAGCGCGACGCGACATAATGGCCGACAAACCCATGCGAAGTGGCGAGCACAAGGCCGCCGAGCCCGGCGCTGGCGCCGCTGCCGGCCGAATTGGTGACGCCCTTGACGGCAAGCGCCGCCGCCTCGGCGGCAAGGGCTGCTTCCTTCAACTGGTCCGCCGATACCTCGGTGGCGTCGAACAGATCGAGATCGCGCGGCTTTTTGACCAGCAAGGCCGGATCGGCGAGACCCTGATAGGGATCTTCGGGCGACACTTTGGCCATGGCGACGGCGCGCTCAGCCAGCATATTGGGGTCGGATGCCGCCGTTGCCGAAACGCTCGCCACGCGTCTGCCGACGAAGACGCGCAACGAGACGTCCTCGCTCTCGGACGCCTCTGTGCCTTCGACCTTGCCAAGCCGCACCGACACACCGGTTGAGCGGCCGCGTACTGCAACCGCATCGGCGGCATCGGCGCCGGCCCGTTTGGCAGCCTCGACCAGGGCCGCGACGCGGTCGGTCAGTTTCGCTGCGTCGAGCGTATCGGTCATGCGCATAATCCTGTTATTTCCGGCCGGCTGAAGGGCAGCCGCTGCTGCACCATCTATTGTCCCGATGCAGCTTCTGCAATGGGAGAAGGCGCAAAGCGGGGGCATCAAGCGCCTGAACAGGGCTGCCAGTGTCAGGCAGGTGAGCGGCAATGGCGAGATCGACAATCCCTCAGGAAGCGGCCACCGGCGTCCAGATCACGTCGTCGATCCTGAGCGCGCCGGTGGCGAGCATCACCAGCCGGTCGAAGCCGAGCGCCGCGCCGCTCGCTTGCGGCGTGATGGCGAGGGCGGCGAGGAAATCCTCGTCGATCGGATAGCGTTCGCCATAGACACGCTGCTTTTCGTCCATTTCGGCGGCAAAGCGCCGGCGCTGCTCGGCCGGATCGATCAACTCGCCAAAGGCGTTGGCAAGCTCGACGCCGCAGCAATAAAGCTCAAAACGCTCGGCGGTGCGTGGATCGTCGGCGCTCGGCCTGGCCAATGCCGCCTCCGAGATCGGATATCCGAAAAGAATGGTGGCGCGCCCCTGCCCCAGCGCCGGTTCGATTTTTTCGACCATCACCCGGCTGAACAGGTCGGCCCAATTGTCGTCGGGCGCGGTCCGCAATCCGGCCTGGACCAGGGCGGCATGCAACCCCGCGCGGTCGGTGCTGCCATCGGCTGCCACAGTCGCCAGCAGATCGATGCCGGCATGGCGCATGAAGGCTTCGGCGACGCTCAACCGTTCCGGCTCGGCGAACGGGTCGGCCTCGCGGCCGCGGAAGCTAAAACGCTTTGCGCCCGCCCGTTCGGCCGCCAGCGCGACGAGCTCGGCGCAATCGCGCATCAGGCTCTCATAGGCCTCGCCGACGCGGTACCATTCGAGCATGGTGAACTCCGGATGGTGCAAGGGGCCGCGCTCACGGTTGCGCCACACAGCAGCTAGGCTGAAGATGCGCTCCTCGCCGGCGGCAAGCAGCTTCTTGCAGGCGAATTCCGGCGAAGTGTGGAGGTAGAGCGGCTGGCGCTGCCCGTCCGGCCCGATCGCCTCGGTGGCAAAGGCCGACAGATGCGCTTCATTGCCGGGCGAGATCTGCAGGGCCGATGTCTCCACCTCCACGAAGTCACGGCGGGCGAACCAGTCGCGCATGCCGGCGGCAATGGCGTTGCGCAGGATCAGCCGCGGCCGGCGGTCGGCATGGACATGCGGCGTCCACCATGGCGAAGCGGCGGTCATCGGCTTCAGGCGAATTGCACAGAGGGCTGGCGATTGCGGCCAAGATGCGCTAGGCCGCACCCAACGGCCTCTCCAGCCGATTTGCGCCAACAAATTTTATCAGGATGGAAACCCGTGAAGGTCATCGCCAGCTCCTTACGCAAAGGCAACGTCGTCGAAAAGGACGGCAAGCTTTATGTGATCCTCTTTGCCGAAAACATTCATCCTGGCAAGGGTACGCCGGTCACCCAGCTCGACATGCGGCGTATCTCCGACGGGGTTAAAGTTTCCGAGCGTTACCGCACCACCGAGCAGGTCGAGCGCGCCTATGTCGAGGAGCGCGAGCACACTTTCCTCTACCAGGACGGCGAAGGCTTTCATTTCATGAACCCGGAGAGCTACGACCAGGTGGCGGTGCCGGAGAGCGTGGTCGGCGACATGGCGCCCTACCTGGTGGAAGGCATGCCGGTGCAGATCTCGCAATACAACAGCATCGCCATCTCGCTGGTACTGCCGCAGCGCGCCACTTTCGAGGTGGTCGAGACCGAGCCGGTGACCAAGGGCCAGACGGCGTCCTCGTCCTATAAGCCGGCAACGCTGTCCAACGGCGTGCGTACCCTGGTGCCACCACACATCAGCGCCGGCACCCGCGTGGTGGTGATGACGGCGGATGGCGCGTATGTCGAGCGCGCGAAGGATTGAGGCGCGAAGCCTGAAACGCCTCGCCCTAGCGCGCCGAGGCGGCCGGTCATCGTCGACCGCTTTGTGCCAGGGGGCTTTCGAGCATTGGGACGCGGCACGCAGACCGCAGCGTCAACGCCCGGCCAGTTCTTTCCTATTGCACGACGCCAGCGGGCAATCTTTGAGCCTCGAGCAACGCCGACCGTCCCTTTCGCCAGGTGCCAGGTGGAATGCCGACGAACTTTTTGAAGGCGCGATTGAAGGCGGCTTCCGACTCGTAGCCGACGTCGGCACCCGCTTGCGCGATGCTCATTTCGGGCCGTTCGAGCAAACGTCCCGCCAGTTGCAGACGCCAGCGAGCAAGATAGTGCATCGGCGAGACCTCGACATAGTGGGTAAAGCGGCTCGCAAACGCCGTGCGCGAGAGCCCTACTTCGCGGGCGAGCCGGTCCAATGTCCATTCCTCCCTGGGGCGAGCGTGGATGAGCCGGAGCGCCTCGCCGACATGTGGATCCCGTAGGCCTGACAGCCAGCCGCGCGAATCGCCGGGGAGGGTCTCAAGATGGCGGCGGATGATCTCGACAAACATCAGCTCGCTCAGCTTGGCGAGGATCGTTTCACCGCCCGCCCGCCCACTGCCACCTTCGGCCAGCGCCAGCCGAAACAGGTCGATAACCCAGCTGCTTCCATCGGCGGGCTTGCGGGCACACAGGATGGCCGGCAATGCAGCGAGGAGAGGATTGAAGGGACGTGCATCGCAGCCAAGATACCCGCAAATGAACCGGGTCCGCTCGTCTCCCCCGCCACCATGGATCACCGCGAACGGCAGGCTCTCGTCAATCGGCCGATAATACATCGCCATATTGGGTTCGCCCCGCGCTCCGGGCGAAGAGCTCAAGACGTTCGGAACACCACCGGGGAAGACAACGACATCACCGGCGTTCACGAGCACCGGGGGCACCGAATCGTCTGCCAGCGCGGCCCAGCACGAGCCCGACATCACGGCATGAAAAGAAATGATGTGCTCTGCCTCCGGCATGATGGCGGCGGCAATGTCGGCCGTGCCCGGCGACTCGCCGACCCAGGGAGAGCTGGCGTCGACGTCGAAATAGATCGCACCGGTGAGGCGAACGGCTCGGAGCACATCGGAAAGGACATCCATGCACTACACCTCCGGAAACGATCGGCTACTCCCTTTGACAACGAGTTTTTCGGCCAGGCATCTCGAACTATCCGGCAATACAGCCGCCCGAGCAACTACCCATCCGGTCTAATCCCACTCTGAACGATCGGGCAACAGAAATGGACGATGTGACATTTGCGGGAACAGCGGACGGGATTAGCGTTTCATCGACCGGCCGACAGGTCCAATAACAGGGAGGAATGTCATGCACGATGAAGACATCACCAAATTCGCAGCAAGCCTGCGGGGCGAAGTCATCCGGACCGGCGACGCCCGCTATGATGAGGCCCGCAAGCTCTACAACGGCATGATCGACAAGCGGCCGCTGATCATCGCCCGCTGTGTGGACGTGGCCGACGTGATCACAGCGGTGAATTTCGGCCGCGACAACAATTTGCTGGTTGCGGTACGTGGCGGCGGCCATAACGGACCAGGATTGGGGAGTTGCGACGACGGTCTGGTGATCGACCTGTCGGCGATGAACGGCGTGCGTGTCGATCCGGATGCCCGTACGGCGCGGGTGGGTCCGGGCTGCACTCAGGGCGACCTCGACCACGCAACCCATGCCTTTGGCCTGGCCGTACCGGCGGGCATCATCTCGACCACCGGGGTCGCCGGACTGACGCTGAGCGGCGGCCATGGCTATCTGACGCGCAAATATGGCCTGACCATCGACAATCTGGTCGAGGCCGATGTCGTGCTTGCCGACGGCAGCTTCGTCACCGCCAGCAAGGAGCGGAACCCTAGCCTGTTCTGGGCGCTTCGCGGCGGCGGCGGCAATTTCGGCGTCGTCACCAGCTTTGTGTTCAAGCTCCACCAGGTCAGCATGGTCTTTGCGGGGCCGATCGCATGGGATCAGCGCCAGGCCCGCACCATCATGCAGCATTATCGCGAGTTCCTGCCGCGCGCGCCCGAGGAACTCGGGATCTTCCTCGGGCTCAAGACGATCCTGTCGAGCGCACCGTTCCCGGAAGAGTTTTGGGGAAAGCGGATGTGTCTGCTGATGTGTTGCTACAACGGCCCGGAGGAAAAGGGCAGAGAGGCGGTGGCTCCGCTACTCGATGCGCTGCCTGCGCCCTGGTTCAATTGGATGGGAATGATGCCCTATCCCGCGGTGCAGAGCATGTTCGATGGGCTCTATCCGAAGGGGATGCAGTGGTATTGGCGGGGCGATTTTGTCAAGACGCTGTCCGACGAGGCGATCGACGCTCATCTCAAGCAGGCGGCGAAAACACCGAGCGAGCTATCGCTCATGCATCTCTATCCGATCGACGGCGCTGTCCATCGCGTCGGCAAAGACGAAACACCGTGGAATTACCGTGATGCGACCTGGTCGATGGTCATCGCTGGGATCGATCCGGACCCACAGAAAGCGGGGCCGGTGACGCGCTGGACCAAGGCCTACTGGGAGGCCGTGCATCCGTTCGATCTGGGTGGCGCCTACCTGAACTTCATGATGGATGACGAGGGCGAGGGAAGGCTCAAGGCGGCTTATGGCGATAACTACGAGCGCCTGGCCTCGCTAAAGAAGAAATACGACCCGAACAACCTCTTCCGGGTGAACCAAAACATCCGGCCGGCCGCTTGACGGCCGCCCTCGTCTGGCCAGCAAGTGTTGTATCGTACCGGCCGGACCAGCTAAGGCCCGGCCGGTACGATAGGTTCCGGCCAGGACGCTCGGCGGCCTACAAGCGCGATACTCGGCCGGGCTCGGCGACCATGTTCCATGAGCCATGTCTGACATGCGTCGAAGCGGTCGGCCCGCACGCTCAGGTCACCCGTAGTGCTGCTTCAACAGGCAAGTCCGGGAGCAGGCAATGCGGTCAACGGGTTATGCCTCAGCGACTGCTTCTCGCCAGGCCGATCGCGCCGGCAGCCTACCGATAATTTCACGCTTCGATGCGGACGTCCGACGTCACCACGACACCCTTCAGTCCTCCTCGAGGATCGGTATCCCCTTCAGAACTAACTAAATTAGCAGTTTCTTAATTGCCTTTGGAACTTTGTAGCTTGCGTTCCATTTTCAACCGCATGCGAGAGTCTGTGGTCCAAGGCCCGGGAATAACGGTGAACAGGTCACCGCCGCGCTACTCGCTGGTCCTGCCCGTATACAATGAAGAACAGGTGCTGCCTCGGCTGATCGAGCGGATCAGTTCGCTTATCGGCCGGCTGGACGGCGAAACGGAGGCCATCTTCGTCGATGACGGAAGCCGCGATGGAAGCGTCGAATACCTTCAAAAAGTGGTCGCCGCCGAGCCGCGCTTTCGGCTGATCGAATTTTCCCGCAATTTCGGCCACCAGGTGGCGATTACCGCCGGCATGGACGCCGCTGCGGGCGATGCCGTCATCGTCATGGATGCGGACCTGCAGGATCCGCCGGAAGTCGTTCTCGATCTGGTGGCTAAGTGGAAGGAAGGTTTCGAGATCGTCTACGCCCGCCGGGTCAAGCGCGAGGGCGAATCCTGGTTCAAGCGCTTTACGGCAAGTCTTTTCTATCGCCTGCTGGAGAAAATGACGTCGGTCGATATTCCGCGCGACGTCGGCGACTTCCGCCTAGTCGGCCGCAAGGCGCTGGAAACCTTCAAGCGTATGCCCGAACATGACCGCTTCGTCAGGGGCATGTTCGGCTGGATGGGGTTCAAGCAGACGGCCGTGCCATTTGAGCGCCACGCACGAACCCTGGGCCAGACCAAATACCCGTTCTGGAAGATGATGCACCTTGCGGTTCACGGCATCGTCAGTTTCTCCGAGAAGCCGTTGCGCCTGGCGCTCTGGGGCGGGTTGGTCATTTCCGCGCTTGCGGGGGTCTTTGGCGCCTACGCCATCTTTGCCTGGTTTTTTGAAACCGGGATCATTGCCGGGTGGACATCCACGGTGGTGATCGTGTCGCTCCTGTGCGGGATCAACCTTTTCATGACCGGCGTGGTCGGACTCTACGTCGGCAGCATCCACGCCGAGGTGAAACGCCGCCCGCTTTATGTCATCGATCGGCTCACCGGCTTCGACGAGTCGATGCGTGCCGCCTCCGGTGAGCGCCGCCGATCGTTTCACAAACCCAGGAGTGGAGTCCCCGCCAATGGCCGAACTCTTCGACAGCTATAAATCCAACTATGGCGAGGCGGTCGAAGGGTCCATCCGGTTTTCCGGACTCAGCCACGACTTCTTCCTTGTCGCCAAGGCGGATCTGCTGCGGCGTCTGGTCTTCGAGCGAAAGCTTCGGCAGGGTGGGTCGGCTGTAAGGGCGCTGGATGTCGGCTGCGGCGTCGGTTCGCTCCACCCCTACCTCGACGGTGCTTTCGACAGCGTCGATGGTTGCGATGTCTCGCAAGAATCGATTTTGCACGCCAGCCAACACAATCCGCGTGTGGCCTACAAGACCTGCAGCACTCAGGGGCTGCCTTACGAGGACGGCACGTTCGATCTGGCTTTCGCCAGTTGCGTCGTCCATCACGTTCCGCCCTCCTCCTGGCTCGATTTCTTCCTGGAAATGCGGCGCGTCGTACGGCCGGGCGGCGTCGCCTGCATTATCGAGCACAATCCCTACAATCCACTGACGCGCCTTGCTGTGTTCCGGTGTCCGTTCGATCACGACGCGGTTCTGCTCAACGCCGCCAAAGCGAGGTCCGTTTTTCAGGAAACAGGCTTCCGGGACATCCGCTCCGAGCATTTCCTGCTGCTGCCATCGGCAAGGCCCTTGGCCAGAAGGGTCGAGCGGGTATTCGCGCCTTTGCCGCTTGGAGCGCAGTATGCGTGTAGTGCGCGTGTCTGAGCGCCGTTCAACCGGCGACGCCGGGCTGAGGGTGCTGGCGCGCTTCGGGTCGGTCGGCATCGCCGCAACGATCCTTTATGCAGTGATGGCCACCGCTTTGGTAAAATGGCAACGGTTCGGCCTCTCGCCGGTCGGTGCCTCGCTCGCGGCTTACACCGCAGCCGCCCTGTTTTCTTATCTCGCGCATAAGTTCGTGACTTTCGCGTCGAGCGGATCGCATCGATCGGAAGCTCCGCGTTTTTTCTTGCTGACGGCGACAGGGTTCGCCGTTGCCTACGCGGCGCCGGCGGTTTTGACGGCCAAACTCGGCCTGCCGCCGATCATCGCCATTCTGGTTACATGCTTGCTTGTTCCAGCGGTCAATCTTCTCATGCTCGACCGGTGGGTTTTTGCGCAGCGAAGACCCGGCCAGCAACGTGATCGCCCGCCCTAACCCGGCTCAACAGGATCGAGCCGGAACGACAACAATTTGATGGCGCGCTTGTAGATGTTGCTGGCGGCCGAACTTGGCGGAATGCCGTCGAGGTAGTCGAAGGCGACATCGAGTATCCTGGCCTCGGCGAGGGCCGCCGTTGGAATGACGAACGAGACCGTTCGCGGCTCTTTGCCGGACAGCGTCACCGCATGCACCCGAACGCCATTCACCGAAATAATAATCCGCTGCGTGACCTGCGGCGGGCGAATGGCGGCGGCCATTTGCAGCGTGGCCGTCACACTGTCGTGGAGCGGCGGTATCTTCAGCCGAAGCCGCGAGGTCTCGCCTAGGGAATGGGTGCCGTCGGCAACGGGTCCCGACCAGCCGCAGACCCTCATGCCGGCTGCCTTTTTGGCTCCGTCGGACCGGAACGACACCGTCTCGCCTAGGGTATAGCTGCCGACCGCATCGCGATTGAGGCAGGTCGTCGTCCGGTCAATGTAATAGGCGCGATAATCGGCGTTGACATTCGGATTGAGAGCAAGCGCAAGAATGACGATTTCCGTTCCCGCCAGAACCGCCGCCAGCGCGTAGCTGGCAAGCCTGGCCCCGCGCAGATACCGGCCCGAAATGTCAGACCAGGGCAAGATAGCCTCCGATCCATGCCACGGTCATGAAATAACAGGCGCCCAGGAAGAGAGCCAGAGCCGCAAGAAAAGTCAGCTTCGACGCCGACGACAGCATGGCCAGCAATATTGTCAGAGGTGCAAGCCCAACGACGTATCTGACCATCGAGGCCAGGTTCGTGATCAGCGGCAGGATGATGCAGCAGGCGCAGAACAACGCGGCGCCATATTGCCTGCGAACCGCCAGAACCGCCGATAGCGCCAGTCCGATGAGTGCGGCGAGCGCGCTCCATTGCGGCGCCGTGGGCAGCCATCCAGTTGTCGGAACGGCCGAAAACCCGTCCCATATAAAGGCGAGCGGATTGCCCGGCACCCGTCCAAACGCGCGCTGCACGTGCAGGAAGGCAAAGCCGTCGCCGATGGTCAGATAGAGAAACAGGATGTAGGCGAATAGGCCGGCTGGCGAGATGAAGATGGCGACGAGCAGATCCGGTCGGCCAAGCAGCCAACGCGGGAACGACAGCGTCGATCCGCCCTTTGCGCGGTAATCCGTGAACATCTGAATGACGGTCGCGAATACAACGAGCACCCCGACGAGCCTGGTTGCCGACAGGAGAGCCGATGACAGTCCCGCAGCCAGATAGCTGGAGCGTTTGAGCGCCAGAAAAACGCACGAAGTCAGGAGTACGAAAAGAGGTTCGGTCAGGAAAGTCGTGAAGTGATAGGAGAACGGGCCGCTGAGCAGGAAGGCGCAATACAGAACATAAGCGCGCATGTTCTTCTCGAGCAGTGGCCACGCCACCAGACAGGCGGCATAGCTGCACGCAATCGATGTGATCGACGCGACGAGTATCGTCGGAAAGCGGAAAACAGACCGGATTGCCGCCACCAGCATCGGATAGAGCGGGAAGAAGCCCCAGCGTCCGACATTGCTCTGGCCTGGAATGGGAAAGCGCTCATAGCCGTGTTCGGAAATGCCGACATACCACGCGCAATCCCAGCGGCAGAGCGCCTGGGCATAGGCCGCGAAGCCGGGTTCTGCCGAAACCGAAGCAAATGCGGCATAGCGAATGGCCAGCCCACTGACGACGAAAGCCAACGGCACCGCGACGACGGCTACCGCAACAAAGCGGCCACCGGCGTTCGGACGCGCGACAGCTTCGAGCGCCAAAATCTGCCTCCACCCGTTCAAATGGCAGGCGCCACTCAAAGCTAGATGACGCGCGCCCCGGCGAATTCAAGGCGTGCACGCGGCTCAAATTGGCGATACCGCTATCCGGCGCTTCTGAGCCAGACCAGCATCTCGCCGGGGTCGCGGTTGTGCCAGGCGAAATGCGGCACGGCGCCGACTTTCACTTCCTCGACCGCCGGCGGTTCGGTGCGGTAGAGCCCCTTTCCAGTTTTCGAAAGTCTCCTTTTGGCAATCGCCGAAAGCGTGACGCCGCCGCCCAGACGGTTCGCTGCTTGTGTGCCTCGATCTCAGCCGTTCGCGGCAGAGCGATGCGGTGCCGTGGCTGGAATTCGACGCGCAAAAGTCCGCCGCGTATTTTGTGCGATTCCGTCAAGCTGTTGTACACGACAGTTTTGAACCCTGATGCCGCGCCCGCGTACTCGGCCCTTGAGAATCCTCCAGCCTTCGGCAACATGGCGGCAAAGCTGAGAGTGTGAGGATGAGCAAGGTCATTTCCGCCGCATCGCGGCGTCAGTCGGCGCCGCGCAAGCCGCCGATGGCGCTGACCGAGGCGCTGGTCGCCCGCACCTTGCGGGCGGTCGAGGACGCCGGGCCGACGCCGGGCATGGTCTACATGACCGATGCCGATTACGCGCGCATTCGCGACGAGGTGCTGGCCGGCGCGCCGGCCGGGCCGGTGAAGCTGTTCGCCTATGGTTCGCTGCTATGGAAGCCGGCCGGCGAGGTCAGGGGTGGCGAACGGGCCGTAGCGACGGGCTGGCACCGTTCGTTCTGTTTTACGGTGCAGCGCTTCAGGGGCACGGTGGAGCAGCCCGGCCTGATGATGGCGCTCGACCGCGGCGGCCAATGCCAGGGGATGGTGTTCGAGATCGCCGAGCCAGTGGCGGCCAATCTCGAAGCGCTGCTGCGCCGCGAGATGACCATCCTGCCGGCCGTCAACGTGCCGCGCTGGCTGCAGGTCAGGACGGGCGACGGCATGGGCCAAGCGCTTGGTTTCGTTGTCGATCCCGCCAATCCGCGCTATGCCGGCAAGCTCGAAAAGCGAGCGATAGCGGCGACCCTGGCCACGGCCGTCGGCCATTGGGGTTCGGGCGCCGAATATCTGTTCGAGACCATTCGCCATCTCGACGCCTGCGGCATCCGCGACCGCAATCTCTGGCAGCTGCAGGAACTTGTGGCCGAGGAGATCGGCCGGGCGCCGCCGTCGGGCTTTATTCGTCCCTGAGCCAGACCAGCATCTCGCCGGGATCGCGGTTGTCCCAGGCGAAGTACGGCACGGCGGTGACTTTCGCTTCCTCGACCGCCGGCGGTTCGGTGCGGTAGAGCCCCTCTTCCCAGTTTTCGAAAGCCTCCTTTTTGGCAATCGCGGAAAGCGTGACGACGCCGCCCAAAAGGTTTGGCTGTTTGTGTGCCTCGATCTCGGCCGTTCGCGGTAGAGCGATGCGGTGCAGCTGGCTGGAATTGTCGGTCTCTTCGATGCAATAGATCAGCGGTCCGCGCGCCAGTGCGACGCGGCCAATATCCTGCCGCACCTGCGGATTGGCGTAGAGGCGGTCGACGGCCATTTCGAGATCGAGCTCGACGCGGTCGCCCTTGCGCCATTCGCGGCGGATCGCGGCATAGCCGTCACTGGTGACAGCATCCAGATCGATATCGGCGCCGTTGACCTTGAGCGTTGCCTTGCGGCACCAGGCCGGCAGCCGCAGGTGCAAGGTGAACTCGGTCGGCGCTTCCGGTTCGACGGAGATCGAGACCGCGCCGTCCCAGGGATAATTGCTGGTCTGGGTGAGCTCTATCTGCGCCCCGGCGATATCGAAACGAGCCGTGCCGTTTCCATAGAGGTGGACGGCAAGTGCTGTGTCCGACAGGCCATAGAAATAGCTGCCGATCGAGGCGACCATGCGCCCGACATTGGGCGGGCAGCACGGGCAGCGATGCCATTTCCAGCGGTGGTGGGCGCCGCGGCTTTCGAGCGGATTTTCGTAGAAGAACAGCGAGCCATCGAGCGACAGGCCCGAGATCGAGCCGTTGTAGAGGGCCCGCTCCATGATGTCGGCGTAGCGCGCATTGGGACCCATGCCGAGCATGCGGCTTGCCCAGAACACCAGGCCGACCGAAGCGCAGGTCTCGGCATAGGCGGTGTCGTTGGGCAGGTCGTAATCGGCAGTGAAACCCTCATTGTGCGACGATGGCCCGAGACCGCCAGTCACGTAAAGGTTCTTGGTCATGAGATCGTCCCACAGCCGGTCGAGCGCCACCCGCAGCGTGTCGTCGCCATATTCGGTGGCGATGTCGGCCATGCCCGAATAGAGGTACATCGCCCGCACCGCATGGCCGACGACCTTGTCCTGCTCGCGCACCGGCCTGTGCGACTGGTTGTATTCGTAGGTCTTGAAATGATAGGCCTTGGGATCGGCGCCGCGGGCGCGCGCCTCCTCGTCGAAATAATGCGGCTGCTGGCCGCGCTGATCGATGAAGTATTTGGCAAGCTCCATGTATTTGCGCTCGCCCGTCACCCGCGCCAGCTTGACCAGCGCCAGCTCGATCTCCTCGTGGCCGCAATAGCCCTTCTTCTTGCCGGGCTCGGGACCGAATGTTTCTGCGATATGGTCGGCGTAGCGGCACATGATATCAAGCAGCTTGCGTTTGCCTGTGGCCTGGTAATAGGCGACCGCGCCTTCGATCAGGTGGCCGGCGCAATAGAGCTCGTGGCAATCGCGCAGATTGGTCCAGCGCAGGCCCGGCTGGATGCGCTGGTACCAGCTCGACAGATAGCCGTCGGGCTGCTGCAGCTTGCCATACATGTCGATGACGGCGTCGATCTTCTTCTCCAGCTCCTCGTTGCGGCGGCGGTAGAGCGAATAGGCGGCGGTCTCGATGGTCTTGCCCCAATCGCTGTCCCAGAACATCTGCGTGGTCACCGTCGAGCCGGTGAATTCGTTGCCGGCAGTGGCCGCCTCGTCCGGCGACGGTGAATGGAATGGAATGACGACGCCGGGCGACGGCCGGTCCGGATCGATCTGCTCGAGCATGCGCGCCTCGACGCAGCGATCGTAGAGGATGCCGGCGGTTTTGCTCGCGACGGCATCGACGCGGTCGCCCCAGAAGCCGCGCACGTCGACCTGCGGCACCGGCAGCGGACGGAAGGCGAGTTTTGGCTTGGCGCCCTGACTGGCGGATGGCGATGCGGTCATCAATTCACTCCGTTCGATTTCTTGTGGTCACTTCACGGCCCCTGCCATCAGGCCGCGGATGTAGAAGCGCTGCAGCAGCAGGAAGAGCACCAGGCACGGCACCATCATGACGGTGACGCCGGCCTGCACGGCGCCCCAGTCGATGGCGCCGAAGCGGCCGGACTGCAGTGCGGTCATCATGATCGGCAGCGTGAATTTGGACTGGTCTGTCATCAGCACGAGTGCTGCCAGAAACTCATTCCAAGCGCCGAGGAAAGCGAACAGCGCAATGGTGACGATGCCCGGCCAGACCAGCGGCAGCATCACCCTCAACAGCATGGTGACATTGTTGGCGCCGTCCATGCGCGCGGCCTCCTCGATCTCGCGCGGCACAGCGTCGAAGGCGTTGCGCATCATGAAGATCGAGAACGGCAGCTGCAGCGTGACGTAGACGCAGACCAGCCCGGTCAGCGTGTTGTGCAGGCCGATTTTTGTCAGCACCAGGAAGATCGGCGTCAGGATCGACTGGAACGGGATCATGATCGTCGACAGGATGACGACGAAGAGCAGGTTCTTCAGCGGAAAGCGGAAGCGCGAGAAACCGTAGCCGGCGAGCACGCTGACGATCACCGACAGCACCACCGTCATGACCGAGACATAGATGCTGTTTTGCGCCGGCAGCCAGAGGCCATCGCCGAAGGTGTTGAGCGTGGCGTAATTCTCTAGCGAAAAGCCCGTCGTCGGCCAGGGCGGCAGCGGCGGCTGGCGCGCCTCCTGCGCCGGCTTGAAGGCCGAAAGCACCGTCCAGGCGATCGGTGCCAGGAACAGAATGGATGCGATGATGCCGGTCGCATGCTCTGCGAACTGCATACCTATCCGGCGTTTGCGGCTGCGGGCCTGCGCCATCAGTCGACCCCCTCTGGCTGGCGCAGCAGCCGCAGCTGGATGAGGCTGAGCGCCACCAGGATGACCAGCAGGACCATCGAAAGCGCCGCGCCGTAGCCGAGCTTGAACGACACGAAGGACTGGTTGAAGATCCAGTAGACGGCGGTCAGCGTCTGGTTGCGCGGGCCGCCGCGCAGGATGATGTAGAACTGGTCGAAGGCAAGGATCGAGCCGGCCACCGACAGGATCAGCGCCAGCGCCAGCGTGCGGCGCATCAGCGGCAGGGTGATGGCGCGAAACCGCGCGAATGGCCCTGCCCCGTCGATCATCGCCGCCTCCTGCAGATCCGGCGGGATCGACTGCAGGCCAGTCATCAGGATGATCATGGTGAAGCCCGCCACCTTCCACACCACCATGGCGATGATCGACCAGAAGGCCGGCTGGAAGGTCGCCAGCAGGTTGAATTTCTTCTCGGTCAGGCCAAGCTCGAAGGCAGCCGGGCTGAACAGGCCGGAATCGACATTGAGCAGCCACGACCACAAAAGGCTCGCCGAGGCAAAACCGATGACCGCCGGCATGAAGAAGGACGTCCGGTAGAAGCCGGTCAGCTGCCGCGGCCTTTCGATGAACAGCGCCAGCGGAAAGGCGACGGCAAAGATCGCGATCGTCACCACCACCGTGTAATAGCCGGTGAACTTCAGCGCGTTCCAGAAGCGGGTGTCGCGCAGGATCGCCCAGTAATTGTCGAGCCCGACAAAGCTGTGCGCGCCCATCAGCGGCCAGTTGTGCAGCGACATCCAGGCGGTCATGCAAAGCGGCACGATGAAGAAGACGACGACCAGGGCGACGGCCGGCGCGACATAGAGCAGGCCGATCCACTGCCGGCGGCCGGCGCCGACCAGTTTGTATGCGCGTGCCGGGGTGGCGGTGGTTGCTGTGATGGTGGTCATGTCTGGCCGCTCGGTGGTTGAAGGGCAATCACATCGGGAGAATACCCCCACACCCGGATTCCAAACCTATTTGCCAAGGCAAATGCGGGCAAATCCGACCTCTCCCCGAGGGGAGAGGAGGTCGCCAGCGTTGACGCCAGCCTCTTCTCCCCAGCGGGGAGAAGGTGGCCGCGAAGCGGCCGGATGAGGGGGTCTTTTCTCAACGCGATAGCCCTGCTGTTAGCGCTGCGTCCCCCTCCCCCTTGAGGGGAGGGTCCGGCCGAAGGCCGGGGGTGGGGTCGTCTGCGAAGTGCGCCGACAGAAATGTCGAGCACTGCCGCGATGACCCCACCCGGACCTGCGGTCCGACCTCCCCTCGAGGGGGAGGTGGAGCCGGCGCTACTTCTGCGGCGCCGAATCGATGATCGACTGCATGGTCTCCTGCGCGTTGGCGATGGCGCCGTCGACGTCTTCACCGAAGAAGACCTCGTTCATCATCTGGTTCCACGGACCGTTGGCCGAGTTGATCAGGTCGTTGAACACCACCGAATAGGGCGTGCGGCCCTTGGACATTGCCTCCGCGGCGACCTTGTAGCGCGGGTCGAGATCTTTCAGCGCCTCATTGGCGATGTCGCCGCGCACCGGCAGGCTGCCGTATTTCGCCAGGATGGTCTGGCCCTCGAGCGAATAGGCGAAGTCGAGAAACTCCTTCACCACCGCGACCTTGGTGGTGCCCTTGGTGACGACGAAATTATCGCCGCCGGCAAACGACGACCAGGCGCCGTCCTTGCCGGGCAGGAAGGTGATGCCGTAGTCGATGTCGGGATATTGCGTGTTGAGCGCGCCGATGGCGAAGGCGCCCGACGGCGAGATGCCGATATTGCCGGTGGCGAAGGCGGCAAAGAAGTTGGAGCCGGTGTCGGTCTGCGCGCCTGATGGCACCAGGTCCTTCTTGACCATCGAACGGTAGAGGTCGATGGCGCCGCGCATCTGCGGCGTGTCCAGCGTCGCCTTGGAGCCGTCCTCGGTGAGGATATCGCCGCCCGAGGCCCAGATCAGCGGCGTGAAGGTGAAGATGTTGCAGCCGCCGCAATTGCCGGAGAAGTAGAAGCCCTTGATGTCGCCGCCGAGCGCGTTGACCTTCTCGGCGTCGGCTTCGATCTCGGCCCAGTTGGTCGGGCCCTTTTCCGGGTCGAGGCCGGCCTGCTTGAACAGCTTCTTGTTCCAGATCAGCACCGAGGAATCGGCCGAGAACGGCAGCCCGTAGATGCGGCCCTTATAGGTGCCGGTCTTGACATGCGCCGGCGACAGGCTGGCGAAATAGGGCAGCGATTTCGCCCAGTCGGTGATGTCTTCGAGCTGGCCGGCGGCAGCGAAGGACGGCGTGTAGATCAGGTCGAGCGACAGCGCATCGGGCGCCGTGCCGCCGGCGGCGGCAGCGCCGTATTTCGGGATGATTTCGGCGTTGGGGATGATGTCCAGCTTGATCTGGTTCTGATGCCCCTTGTTGAAGGCATCGACGATGCGCGGCATGAAGTTCGAGCCGTCGGCGCGAACCCAGATGTTGGCGGTATCGGCGGCGGCCGAGCCGACCGTCGCAAGCGTGCCGAAAATGCTCGCGGCGATGGCGAGCCCGGTAATGGTGGTTCTCATGCTTCTCCTCCACATGGTTTTAATTTAGCGTCTTAATTTAGCCGCGCCCCCACAAGCGGGTGACAATCGACACGGCCCGTTTCGTTCAGCCGTCCGGCGGACGGCCGCATGACTGACGCACCACCAGCCGGCACGGCAGTTTTCTGATGCCCGGCAGAGCGGGTTCGCCGCCGACGAGCGAAAGCAAGGCAAGGCCGGCCGCGCGGCCAAGTGCTGCGAGATTCATGTCGACCGAGGTCAGCGGCGGGCGGGTTGCCTCGGCGACGATCTGCCAATTGTCGAAGCCGATGACGCCGACCTCGTCCGGCACGCCGATACCGCGCTCGCGCAAAGCGTCGATGACGCCGCGCGCGATCTGGTCGTTGCCGCAGAAGACGGCATCGGGCTTTTCGCGCGTGCCGTCGAACCCCTCGCCGTCGAACAATTTTGCCACCGCCTCGTGCCCCCAGGCCTCCGACCACGGGCCGAGCAACGGCTCCATGACCGGCAAGCCGTTCTCGGCCAACACCGCGCGATAGGCCTCGGCCCGCGCGTGCACCACGGCAAAGCTCGCCGGACCGCTGACATGGGCAATGCGCCGCCGCCCGAGCCGGCAAAAGTGCTCGACCGCCAGCCGCGCCCCGCCGGCATCGTCAGACACGAAGGCGATGGCGTTTGGATCGGGCTCGGTAAAGGCATAGATCGCCGGAATGCCGAGATTGGCGAGGTCGACCGGCAGATGGCGGTCGATGCGCTTGCCGGTGGCGATGATGCCGTCGACGCGCTTGTCGAGCATGGCATCGACATGCAGCTGGGCAAGGCGCGGGTCGTCCTCGACATTGCACAGGAACACCGAGACGCCGGCATCGACCAGCGCGTCGGAAACGCCGGCCATCAGCGGCAGCGAAAAGCGGCCATAGGTGTCGTTGGTCAACAGCCCGACGGTAAAGGATCGCCGCCGCAACAGGCTCTGCGCCAGGCTGTTCGGGCGAAAGCCAAGCCGCTGCGCCGTCTCGCGAATGCGGGTCCGCGTCTCGGCGGTCATCCGCCCCTGCCCGTTCAGCGCTTTTGAGGCGGTGGCAACGCTGACGCCGGCAAGCGCTGCCACCTCACGCAAGGTGACCGGCTGTTTGACAGGCGTTGGCTGCGCGTCGGACGCCATGATTTGGATATCGATCCTCCCATTTGAGAAAAGCTTTTCTCTTACCGGCCTGCGAGGGCGCTGAATGGTGAAGTCAGCGGACGCCGGGCGGTTTGGGAAAAGGTTTTCTCAGAGAGAGATTAGGAGAAGGTGGTGGGGATGGCAAGTGGGATGATAAGCAGGCGAGGCGGTTGTTCGTCATGACCGCCTTGCGCCGGGCGAGACGGGCTGGCCGGCCGGCGAATTGGCCTGCTTGGGGGTATTCTTTTGTTGGCGTCTGGCGAGGATGTTCCAGCCGTCGAAAACACCCTGCCCCGCCAGCCCTGCCATATATGATCCAAACTGACTGGAGGCGACTTTGCTTATACGGAAACTATCCATAGAGAATGTCCGGAGCTTTCTTGACCGGCGCGAGATCAGTTTTGATGGGAACATTTCGATCCTGATCGGGCCGAACGGTGGGGGAAAGACCAACCTACTCGATACGCTGGTCGGTATGCTTAGACGGCACGTTTTTAATGCGCCCTACTACGCACATACACCCACTATTGACGAACCAAATCGCTGGGAGACCCGATACAACGACTCCCTCGATCAGCTGACTTTTGAGAAACACAGCGCGGCGCGGGAGCTAGGTCAGGTGATTGAGCTCGAGCTGGAGGTTGGCGCGCAGGACGTCGAAAACATGCAGGCCATTCAGGCCGATGCTACCGACCTCCGCAATGGATTGAACAGGAAATTCTATCCCGATCCGTGGCAAGGCGTCGAGAATTGGGACGTCTCAAAGATCGCCGCAGGGCAGCGGGTCACTGCCGTATGGCGCGACGGATCTGTGCAGCAACCGGCGGAGCAACCTGCCCGCGACTTCCTTGCGTACCTGCACGTCTTTGAAGGGGACAACACTTTGAGAGCCCAAGCCGGTAAGGCGGCGCTGCAACTGCCGATGATATACCTGCCCGTCAACCGGGCAGCTAACGGATTTAGTTCAGCGATAGGCCTCTCCGGCTACAACGACTACGACCAGAAGCGCACATCCGACGCCGCATCTTCCCGCAGCGGCTTCGACATCGTCTCCCTCGCTATCGGGCGCATGGCCCAGCGATACCGCCTCCTGCAGGAGGAGTCGAATGTCGAGGCTCGCAAGAAATTTCGAGAGGACGAGAACCTCCAGGAGCTTTCGGCAGAGCTGAAAGCACTCGGCTATACATGGGATCTTGTCACGGTCGATCCGCTCAGCAACTCCTATGACGTGCGTCTGACCAAACAGGGATCGTCGTTCTCGGTAGGCGCCGCCTCATCGGGCGAACGCGAGCTTCTCACTTACCTGTTCGCGATATTTGCCCTTAATGTTCGGAACGCTGTCATCATCGTCGACGAACCGGAACTTCACCTCCATCCTAAGTGGCAAACTGCCCTGTTCGCCCTGTTCGAGAAGCTGTCGAAGTCTACCGGTAACCAATTCGTCATGGCGACCCATTCGCCAACGTTCATCTCGCCGGCATCAATCCAGTATGTGTCCCGGGTCTACAGCGAGAACCAGCGGAGCAATATCGTCCGCCTAAGCGCCGCAAGCCTCCCCAACGCCAAGCATCTGTTCAACATAGTGAATAGCGAAAACAACGAGCGTGTGTTCTTCACCGACACCGTGGTGCTGGTCGAGGGACTCCACGACAGGATAGTGTTCGAGCGAGTGCTTGATATCGTGGCCAAGAAGCACGCGCTGAACGCTCCCTCGGTGGAGGTGGTGAGTATCGGCGGAAAAGGCCTATTTCCAGCTTACCAGCAGCTTTTGGACGCGTGCAAGGTCGGCTGGTGGGCCGTTGCCGACCGCGACTACATCGAGCAAATCGGGAATCACGCTGTAAAAGCGCTCTTTGTGCTGGATACGGGAGAGATCAAGAAAGACGTCATCGACAACCTTAAGAGCCTTGATGGCGCTGCGTTGGTTGAGCGCATCGACAAGGCCATGGACGCCCAAAGCTGGGCCGATGCCCAGGACATCTGGGCCTATATCAAATCTCGTCGCGTCCGGCTGAAGGAAACCCTGGATGAAAATGAGCAGGCCATCCTTGCCGCATTCATTGAGCAGAAGAAGGCCAACGGCATCTACCTTTTGCCGCGCGGCGACCTGGAAGATTACCTCCCAGAGGGCTATCGCTCCAAGGACACCCAGAAACTGATCAAGCTGGTGTCGTCAGACGATTTCTGGAATCAGCTTGAGTTCGGTGTCCGTGATGAACTTGAGCGCATGGCCCTAGATTTCCTGGGCATTACAAGCGAGGTGCCGGCAACTGCTAAAGCTCAACCGCCCGAGCCACCTGCAGAAGCAGTCGGCGGGCCGCAACCCGCCGCCTGACTCATATCGCAGGAGCCGCCCGCTGCAACCTTGCCAACCTCCCGACGGTCGCGCTGCGCCTTTTGCCATATCGACGCCGCTTTATAGTTCGACGGAGGAGGTGTGATTTCAATGGTTTCCAATTTCGAAGACGAATTTCGTCCGGTCGACGACATACTCCGTTCCGGCCATCGCACGAGGGGGGTGGATGCTTTCACGCTAACGTACCTCCGCGCCGAACGTCAAATCCGGAAGATTTTCACGCATCTTATTTTCCAATCAGAAGCCTTTGAACACGCCAATAGCCAACAGCTGCGCCAAACGATTCACGATGCGCCTAACCTCTCCTACAAGAAGCTGACCGACGGCATCGAACGTCTCGCCGACATCACCGTTGCCGATATGGTCGGTGCTGAATACGACCGGCTCTCTAAGGTGTTGCGGAAGGCCAAGCGATATCGGGACAAACTTTTTCATGGTCAGTTGCCCGACCAGTATGTGAGCACCGAGGAATTTATCGAGATTGAGAGGGACATAAGGGCTTGGTGCGGGCTTCTCGGGGCCGGCGCCTTGAAGGTCATTGGCTACGATGGGATCCTCGATTCTCATCGCAAGCTAGAACGACCTGAGATTGTGAAGCGTGTGACCGGGTTAGTGCCGAACCTAGGGGCCTACACAGAGTTTCTTAAGAAGCTGCGCTGACGTCTCAGTCTGTACTGCCGATCGGCAAACGTCCGCGATGGCTCACCCAACAACACGCTTTCTGCGCCTGCGATTCGTGAGGCGCTCTCCTGCTCGACCCCCTTCCTGCTCCACCATTGACGGCATCGTCCGAAGGTTGGGTCTACCTAGACTAGGTTGGGGAGCCAGTCGCGTCCTTCATTGCTTAAAACAGTGTTCGCGATGCCATTGCAAGAAGCGAGGATGCGGGCGTTCAAACTGTCGACGGGGCGTAAGTGCTCGACCGGTCTTGTTTATGAATGCTTGCACGCTGTCGACATCATTGACCTGCCGGGAGATCAGGATTTCCAAGTCATCGGATAGGCTGATCAGTCCGCGATCGAACATCCAATGCGCTGTGCCAGACAGTGCGATCCCATTGTTGATGACATCCGGGCCGTTCGCTTCGACCGGTCGAATATGCGCGGCAGAAACCTCTGCTCGCCCGCCGCCATTTATCAACTTGAGTCCCGTGATCGCGCACCGCTCATCATAGGCGCGCAAGACGATGCGACGGAAAACGCGATCCCGCACTATTCGTGATCCGATGTAGTTTACGCGATCACGGCTCTGCTCGAATTCGAATGGCGCTTGCTCATCCTGAAAACCAGCAGATGTGTCGACCTCATCAACGCGCGGCAGCAACGACCCGTTCGTGTCCAGGCCCAGATCGATGATGCGGTTGAAATCGGCTGGACTGATTGGGCGGACGGCCGCTTGGGCGCGACCGGAAATCCGTCCCTGGTCGTTGAATAAGCCTCGTTCAACGAGACCATCAGATCCGTTAAATGGAACCGGATTGACGAAATCGAGATAGGTTCCGGGCTCAATCAGAGCGAGGTACATATCAGGCGTCACAGGATCGGGGATGACCTGTTGGACCTTGGCTACGGCGAAATAGCCGCGGCTGTCTTCTACCTTGCTGGGCTCATAGTAGATGATCCAGTCTTCAACGCGGCGCAGATACTGGCTAGGAAACTGGTATTGCTCAGCGGGGCGGTCGTTGTAGATCGAATCTGACCGGTGAATGAAGACCCCGAATCCCATGATCTTTTTACAATTCGTTCTTTGGAGATATCTGCCTCAGATGTAATACCAATCCGATCTTGGGAGCGTAGTCCAGGCCGGAGAAGCTTTTCCCCAAAGTATCGGTCTTTGGAAGCGAATAGGAAAAAGCTCCTCTGATCCGCCCTTTCTCGCTGCTGCGGACTTCTTGATTCAGCCACAAGCCCAAATTGCTGGATTTGGCAGCCCAGGAAGCGTAGGCTTGGTTTTTGGTTCAGCGATGGAACAGAGACTGGCCGCAATTCTGGCTGCCGATATGGCGGGCTACAGTCGGCTAATGGAGGCCGATGAATCCGGCACGCTCGCACGCCTTCGCACCCATCGCATAGAACTGGTCGATCCCGCCATCGCGAAGAACAAGGGCCGGATCATCAAGACCACCGGAGACGGCATGCTCGTTGAGTTCCAGAGCGTGACCGATGCCGTGAAATGCGCCGTGGAAATCCAACAGCGCATGAAACGGCGCAATTCGGATGTGCCGCAAGAACGGCGTATCGAATTCAGGATCGGCATAAATCTCGGCGACATCATTTTCGACGATGATGATATTTTCGGCGACGGCGTCAATATTGCCTCTCGCATCGAGCAACTCGCCGACGTCGGCGGTATCTGCGTGACCGCAGCGGTGGCGACGCAAATTGCCGACCGTCTCGAAATCGCCATGGAGGACCTGGGCGAGAAGACGTTAAAGAACATCAGCCGCCCGGTTCGCCTCTATCGCGTTGGGTTTGACAGTCCTGTCCTGCCACAAGTCGAGGCAAAGCGATCCATCTCGAAACCTTCGATAGTGGTGCTGCCATTCAGCAACATGAGCGGCGACCCAGAGCAGGAATTTTTCGCGGACGGACTGACCGAGGACATCATCACCGAATTGTCCCGCCACCATGAGTTGTTCGTCATCTCGCGCAATTCCGCCTTCGTCTACAAGAACCGCGCCGTGAATGTGCGCGAGGTGGCCGAGAAACTCGACGTCCAATACCTGGTGGAGGGAAGCGTCCGCAAGATCGGCGACAGGGTGCGCGTGACGGTTCAGCTCATCGACACGGCGAATGACGCTCATATTTGGGCAGACAAATATGACCGGAAGCTGGTCGATATATTCGCGATTCAGGATGAGGTGACCGCGGCGATCGCAGCCACGCTGCCCGGTCGTGTCGAGGCGGCTCAGCGGGACCAGCTCGCGCGGGCGAAACCTGCAAACATGGCCGCGTATGAATGTGTACTTGCTGCCAAGGTGCTGCATCACCGAAGCACGATTGCGGATAATGAACGCGCGCAGACCTTGATAGAAAGGGCCGTCACGCTCGACCCCGATTATGCCCATGCCCATGCCTGGCGGGCCTGCATTCTTGGCCAGGCCTGGGTCCATAACTGGTGCGAAGACAGGGATGCCGTCTGGAACAACATTATGGCAGCGCTGGACAGGGCGCTGGCGCTGGACAACAACGATGCCGATGTCCACCGCATCCTCGCGGCAGTGAACGTGAACAACAATGAGCTGACCACAGCGCGCTACCATCAAGAGCGGGCGCTGGCCCTCAATCCCAATTACGACCTCGTGGTGGTGCAGCAAGGCGAGTTATTGACGTGGCTGGGGAGGCCGGAAGAGGGAATTGAATGGATCCGCAAGGCAATGCAGTTGAACCCGCACCACCCGGAGAGGTTCTGGAGCCATCTGGGAAAGGCGCATTTTGCCGCGCGCCAGTATGGCGAGGCGATCGAAGCTTTCATGCATCTGTCAACCATGGACTCGGTTCAGCACGCTTTCGCCGCTGCCTGCTACGGCTGGCTCGGCGACGAAATCGCGGCCGCGGCGCATCTAGGCAAGATCAGAACGCTCGATCCCCAATTCGACCTCGATTCATTCATCGCCACCCTGCACTATGCCCAGGAGTCTGATGTGCAGCACGTCCGCGAAGGACTGCTGAAAGCCGGTATTGCCCGCCTGTAGCCAGCCCGTAATTACGAACCAGATCCAATCGGGGACAGGCAAAAAAGACCGCCCCCACCCGACGCGGACCTCGTGGCATGGCCGAACGACGGGCAGGTCGGAGACGCTTTTCCCACGGTATCGGTCTTTGGAAGCGAACGGGGAAAACCCCTCCACCTGAAAAAGCGCCGCGCTAGTTGACGGTGCAGTTCGCACAAGACCCGCACGGCCGCCCCGACAGAAGGAACCCGCCATGAGAAAACTCATCATCACCGAATTCATCAGCGTCGATGGCATTGCCGAGGTTGAAAAGCTGCCTAGCGTGGCCTGGAACGATGAAATGCAAAAATTCAAGGACGACGAGCTTGCCGACAGCGGCGCCATGCTTTTGGGGCGCACGACTTATCAGATCTTTGCCGGCTCGTGGCCCAAGGAGACCGGAGATTTCGCCGACCGGTTCAATGCGCTGCCGAAATATGTCGCGTCGACCAGTTTGCAGGCGCTCGACTGGCAGCCGGCCGAGCTGCTGACTGGCGCCTTGCCGGACGCGGTCAGAGGGCTGAAGCAAGGCAGCGGCGGCAACATCTATGTGCATGGCAGCCTCAGCGTCGCGCAGGAACTGCTGCGCCACGGCCTTGTCGACCGCATCCGGCTGCTCAGCTACCCCGGTGCTGTCAGCCAGGGCAAGCTGCTGTTCCCGCCCGGCGCGCAATTGCCGCTCGAGCTGGTGTTTGCCAGGCAATTCAGCAACGGCGTGGTGGCGCTGGAGTATGCGGCGGGGAAGGCGTGATGAGCCAATCTCCCCCCTTGAGGGGGAGATGCCCGGCAGGGCAGAGGGGGGCGCGAAAGAACGCCGGCCTTCGTTTCAATCTGTAGCAATCGCATATGGGCAAGTGCCCCCTCACCCGGATTGCCAACCGAATTGCGAAGGGCAATTCGGGGCAATCCGACCTCTCCCCGAAGGGAGAGGAGGTCGCCGGCGTTGACGCCAGCCTCTTCTCCCCAGCGGGGAGAAGGTGGCCGCGAAGCGGTCGGATGAGGGGGGCTCCCTATGCGATAGCCCTGCCGTTGGGGGGAGATCGCAGCTTCGGCCTCGGCGCTTCAAGCTCGCCTGTTTCGGCCATCAGCTCCTCACCCAAGCTAGCGCCCCCGCCCGCCTGACTCCACCTTTTGCTCGGCCGCAATCAGCATCTCGACGAAGCTGGTTACCTTGGGCGGGCGGAAGCGGGCGGCGGGGTAGACTGTGTAGATGCCGCCGGAGGGCAGCCGCCACTCGGGCAGGATCTGCACCAGCCGCCCGGCGGCCAGCTCGTCCCGCACCAAAAAGTCTGGCAGCACCGAGAGGCCGGCGCCGGCGCGGACCGCCGCCAGCACTGCCGGCGTTGCGTCGATTGAAATCGTTGCCTGCATGCGGACGGCCTGCTGCTCGTCGCCGCGCGAAAATTGCCATAGCAGCGGTTCGCGCAGCGCCATGTTGGCGACGAAGGGCAGCCCGGCAAGGTCTTGCGGTTCGCCGGCGGTGAAGCGGCCTTCAAACCCGGCGCCGCACACCATGAATTGTTGGAAGGTGCCGATGCGCCGCGCCTGCAGGCTGGAATCGGCCAGCCAGCCGACGCGGATGGCCACGTCGATGTGGCCGGAAACCAGGTCGATCGTCTCGTCGCCCAGCGTCAGCTCCACCCGGCAGGCGGGATAGCGCGCGCTGAAGGCGGCGACCACCGGCACCACCGCCGACGTGCCGTAGTCGTTGGACGCCGCGATGCGCAGCGTGCCGGTCGGCTCGGCGGCGGCCTGCGCGAGCTCGTCGAAGGCATCCTCGGCCTGCTGCAGAACCTGCAGGCAGCGGGCATGGAATGTCCGGCCGGCCTCGGTCGGATGGACGCGGCGCGTCGTGCGGATCAGCAGCGTCGTTCCGACATCGCGCTCCAGCCGCGCCACCTGCTGGCTGACCACCGCCTTGGTGATGCCCAGCCGCTCGGCGGCCCGCGTGAACGAGCCGGCATCGACCACCGCGGCGAAATAGGCCAGCCGGTTCAGGTTCATGCTTCGCTCATGGCAGAGGCAGCCTCATTGTCAGGCGAAAGCATACATTACGTCTATTTTGTCGGCCTTCAATATGCATTCCGCTTTTGCCATCTTGCGGGCATCGAGGCCGCCGAATTCCGCATTCCCAGGAGACATCCATGTTCACACGGAGAAGCATCATGAAAACCACCCTCGCCGCCGGCGCTGCCGCGGTCTTTGCTCCCGCCGGGCTTGGCCATGCGGCAGGCGGCCTTTCCTGGAAGCATTTTCCCGCCGGGGAAAACGGCTTCTTTCGCGCCCCGGTGCTGGTCTCCGGGGCCACTGAGGCCGTGCTGATCGATGGCGGTTTCACTTACCCCGACGGCCGGGCAGTGGCCGAGGCGATCAAGGCGACGGGCAAGACGCTCACCACCATCTATGTCAGCCAGTCCGACCCGGACTATTATTTCGGCCTCAAGCCGATCAGGCAGGCGTTCCCGCAGGCACGGGTGATCGCCGCAGCCGAGACGGTGGCCGCCATCAACGGCAATGTCGACAAGAAGCTCGCCGTCTGGGGGCCGCAGCTCAAGGAAAATGGCCCGCAGGCGCTGGCCGACGTCGTCATCCCCGAAGCGTTCGACGGCACGACGCTCAGCGTCGATGGCGAGAGCATCGAGATCGTCGCCGCGGAAGGCCTCGCCAACCGGCGCTATCTCTTCGTGCCGTCGCGGAACGCGGTGTTCGGCGGGGTGATGATCTTTGCCGGCGTGCATGTCTGGACCGCCGACACCCCGACCAAGGAACAGCGCGCCGCCTGGCTGGCCAATCTCGAAAAGATCGCGGCGCGCAAGCCGGCGATCGTCGTGCCCGGACACATGATGCCTGAGGCCGCTACGGACCTTTCAGGCGTCGAGCACACCAAGACCTATCTCATCGCCTTCGAGGAAGAACTGGCAAAAGCCAAGGACGCGGCCGCGCTGAAGAGCGCCATGGAAGCCCGCTTCCCCGGCCTCGGCATGGGCGTTGCGCTCGACATCGGCTCCAAGGTTGCCACCGGCGAGATGAAGTGGGGCTGAAATGGCCGCCAATCTCGACCCTCGAGGGGGAGATCGGAAGCTTCAGCCTCGGCGCTCGATCCTGCAATGCTGGTGATAGGCGAAAGCGCCGATGACAGCCAATCTCCCCCCTCGTGGGGGAGATGCCCGGCAGGGCAGAGGGGGGCGCGAATGAACGCCGGCCTTCGCGCCCAAACTTACCGCCCCTGCCCGCCTGATGTCGACACGCTCATGGGCCAGCGGGCGCTGACGCCAAGCGCTTGATTACGGTCATCCGCCGAGACGGTTGGTGCGCTTGCTGGCTTCGGCCTTGGCCCGCGCCTCGACCGCCCTTTCGATCTCGCGCTTCAGCTCGTCCTTGATCGCCGCCGTCTCGGCCATCAGCGCCTCGACCTTCATGAAATCGAGCACCCGGTATTTCGACACCGCCGGCCGGATCAGGATGTCGGGCCGGCTCTGGTTCAGCTTACTGGCGATGATCGACTGCATCATCAGCTGCGTGGCGCCGAACATCAGGTCGACGGAGGTCGGGAATTTGCGCCCGGCCTCGGTCGGCGCGCCGACCACGTCGACGGCGATGATGATGTCGGCGTCGAGCTCGATCAGATCGAACGGCACGGGATTGTAGATGCCGCCGTCGATCAGCAGCCTGCCGTCGCGCATCACCGGGCGGAACACCGCCGGGATCGCCGCCGAAGCGGCCAGCGCCGAATGCAGCTCGCCTTCGTCGAGCACCGCGAGCTTGTGGCCATAAAAGTCCGTTGCCGTCACCTTCAGCGGTATCTTCAATTCGGTGAAGGTTTCGGGAATGGCGTCGGGCAGGAATGCCTTGAGGATGCGCTCGACATTGAACTGGCTGACCCGCAGGCCGCCCTGCAACGCTTCGGCAAAGGTGCCGGGCCGCGCCCGCCACATGCGCGTCGCCACTTCGGCGCGGCGGCCGAGGATCGAGCGCGTATAGTCGTGAATGTCCTTGCCGGTCATGCCCGAGGCCATGCCGGCGCCCATGATGGCGCCGATCGACGAGCCAGCGATTGCCGCCGGCCTTATGCCCAGTTCGTCCAGCACCTCGATGACGTGGATATGCGCCAGCCCACGCGCGCCGCCGCCGCCAAAGGCGATGCCGAAGCTAGGGCTCATCCCTTGTTGGCCTCACCCAGCTTCGGCCCGACCACCATGACGGCCGGCTCGGCGGAGAGCAGCTTTTTCGCCGCTGCCTTGACCTGGTCCAGCGTCACCGCGTTTATCAGCGCGGCGCGGCGCTGCATGTAGTCGATGCCGAGCTTGCCGAGCTGGATCTCGACCAGCGTTGCGGCGATCGCGCCGGAGGAATTCAGATTGTTGATGGCATAGGCGCCGATCATGTATTTCTTGGTCGCCGCCAGCTCGGCTTCGGTCGGCCCCTCCTCGGCCATGCGCTTGACCACGTCGCGCACCACGGCCAGCGTCTCGGCCGCCCTGTCGGCGCGGGTCGAGGTGGTGATGGAAAGCGCCTCGGAATGCTGGTGGTCGACGAGGTCGGAGCTGACGCTATAGGCCAGGCCGCGCTTCTCGCGCACCTCGTCGAACAGCCGCGAGGTGAAAGTGCCGCCACCGAGGATCTCGTTCATCAGCACCGCGGCGAAGAAATCCGGCGCGTTCCGCTTCACGCCGGGATAGGCGAGTTGCAGCGAGGCCTGCGGCTGGTCGTAAACGACCTCGAGCTGCTGGCCAAGTTTCAGGTCGATGTCGGGAACGGGCGTAAGCGCCTGCTTTTCCGGCAGGCTGCCGAATACCAGGTCGAGCTTCTGCTTCAGCGTCTCGGCGTCGATGGCGCCGACCACCGCGACATGCAGACCGTCGCGGGCGAAATTCGCCTTGTGGAAAGCGCTGAGATCGGACGGCGTGATCGTCGCGATGCTTTGCCTGGTGCCCTGGTCCGGCCGCGCATAGGGATGCCTGCCGTAGATCGCGTCCAGCCATTTGCGCTGGGCGAGCGTATCGGGATCGCGCTCGTTGGCGATGATGCCGGACAGGATTTGCGCGCGGATGCGGTCGATCGGCACCTGGTCGAAGCGCGGCTGGTTGACCGCCACGCGCAGCAGGTCGAAGGCGCCGTCGCGCTGCTCGGCCAGCATGCGCATCGAGCCGTAGATTCCGTCGCGCTGCGCATCGAAGCTCATCTCGGCGCCGACATCGTCAAGCTTGACCTGGAAGGCCTCGCTGTCGAGGTCGCCGGCGCCTTCGTCGAACAGACCGCTCATCAGGTTGGCAAGCCCTTCCTTACCGGGCGGATCCTGCGTCGCGCCGCCATCGAAGACGAAGCGGATGGCGACGATCGGCACCGAATAATCCTCCACCAGCCAGGCGGTGATGCCCTTCGACGAGGTCACCTCCTGGATGTTCATGGCAGCACGAGCCGAAAGCGCCGGCAGGATGAGGAAGACGAGGGAGAGGATGAGGGTCGCTAGAAGAGGGCCGGAGCGCGCGTGCTTCCCTTCTCCCCTTGTGGGAGAAGGTGGATCGGCGCGAAGCGCCGAGACGGTTGAGGGGTGTTGGACGGAGTGCCGTTGGTGCCAAGCTGGAACACCCCTCATCCGACCGAGCTTTGCTCGGCCACCTTCTCCCACAAGGGGAGAAGGGGAGGAGCCCGGGGGAGAAGGCAGAGCGGGACCGTGCTGGTTCATCATCACATCAATTCCCAGCCTGGGTTTGCGGCAGAAGATAGCCGGTCGTTGCGTGGTCGAGATTGAGATAGCGGGCAGCGACCGCCTTGACCTGGTCGGCGGTGACCTTGCGGATGCGGTCGGGCCATTGCTGGACGTCCTGGACGTTGCCGCCGGTGGCGAGCGTCGAGCCGTAGATGTTGGCCATGTCCTCCTGCTTGTCGCGGGCAAAGATCATCGAGCGGACGAAACGGTCCTTGGATTTTTCCAGCTCATCGCTTGTGACGCCGTCTTTCGCGATGCGGGCGATCTCGACGTCTACCGCGGCCTCGACGTCTGCAAGCTTGGCATCGCCGCGCGGCGCGCCATAGACGGTGAAATTGGTGTCGTCGAGCATGGTGCCCTGGAAGAAGGCGCCGGCCGCGGCGGCTATCCCTTGCCTGACGACAAGCTCCTGGTAGAGCCGGCTGCGGTTGCCGCCGCCGAGGATTTCGGACAGCACGTCGAGCGCTTCGGCTTCGCCGGGCTTTGCCGTGTGATAGGACGGAACCACCCACTGCGTCGTAAAGCTCGGCACGCTGACGCGCCCGTCGGTCAGCGTCACCGTGCGCCTGGTGTTCTGCTCGGGCTCGATCGGGCGGATCCGCGGCGGCAGATCCGGGCCGCGCGCGATCTTGCCATAGGTCTTTTCGGCCAGCGCCTTGACCGTTTCCGGCTCAACATCGCCGGCCACCACCAGCACGGCGTTATTGGGCGTATAATATTTGTTGTAGAAGGCCATCGCGTCGGTGCGGTTCAGCTTCTCCATCTCCTGCATCCAGCCGATGACCGGGATGCGGTAGGGCTGGTTCTGCCACAGCGTGGCGTCGATCTCCTCGTCGAGCACCGCCTGCGGATTGGAGTCGATGCGCGAGCGGCGCTCCTCGAGGATGACGTCGCGCTCGGTCTTGATGACATCGTCGTTGAGGATGAGATTGCGCATGCGGTCGGCCTCGAAGCCCATCATCTCACCGAGCGCCTGCGGCACCACTGTCTCATGAAAAGCGGTGTAGTCGTAGGAGGTGAAGGCGTTGTCCGAGCCGCCGATGGCGGCGACGGCGCGATCGAGCTCGCCGGCCGCATGGTTGCTGGTCGCCTTGAACATCAAATGCTCGAAGAAATGGGCAATGCCGGATTTGCCCGGCGGCTCGTCGGCGCTGCCGATCTTGTACCAGACCATATGGGTGACGATCGGGGCGCGGTGGTCGGGGATGACGACGACCTCCATGCCGTTGTCGAGCAGGAAATCCGTCACCGCGCCATCGTCGGGATTGTTGTCCGCCAGAGCCGGCGCGGCCATCACCAGGGCCAGTCCCAAGAGCGTTCCGCGCAGCCATTCAGCCTGAAATGTCATAGATGGCTCCGGTTTGGGGTGGAACGATAGGCGGGGTTGCTGGTCGAGGCAAAGCGAATTGTTCGTCATTTTGAAGGCGCTGCTTCCTCGCCAATTGCGGGGCCTCACCCAACCTCGATGAAGCGGATGACCGTCTCGCCATAGTTGCGCTCGTCGACAACCGAAAAGCCCGGCCCCGCCTCGAACGTCGCCGCCGCCGCTTCTTCGACGACGCAGAGCGCGCCGGGGGCGAGCCAGCCGCCGGCCTTGGCCGAGCGCAAAGCGCGTTCGCCAAGGCCTTTGCCATAGGGCGGATCAGCAAAGACGAGGCCGAATGCGGCAATGGTGCCCGCCTCGCCCAAGGCCGTCGCGTCGCGACGGAAGATCTTGGTGCGGCCGGTGAGGCCGAAAGCCTCGACATTGGTGCGGATCAGGCCGCGCCCTTCGGCGGATTCCTCGATGAAGACAGCATAGGCAGCGCCGCGCGACAGCGCTTCGAGGCCGAGCGCGCCGGTGCCGGCGAACAGGTCGAGCACGCGCGCGCCGTTCAGTTTTTCGGGAAAGCGATGCGCCAGCACGTTGAAGACCGCCTCACGCGTGCGGTCGGTCGTCGGGCGGATGGCAAAGGTGCGGGGCGTCGCCAGCGGACGCCCGCGAAGCTCACCGCCGACGATCCGCATTGCTTCCTTTCGGGCCGCCACGCGGCCGGTCGCCACCGCTATCCGAACGTTCGCCACGAGGCTTGCCGAACGGCTTTGCACCGCCGGGCTTGCCATAAGACGGCTTGAAAGCGGCCTTGCGCGCCTTGTTTTCCGCCGCCTTGGCGGCGTCTGCCTCCGCCCTGCCCTTGCCGATCGGCCGCGCCCCCGGCGCCATCCAGACATTGGCCTTGCGCTGGCCCGGCGGTTCGATCGGCCGCTGCTCGCGTTCGGATTTCTTGCCGCCGAAGCCGCCACGGGGTTTGTCCCCGAAGTCGCCGCGTTCAGGTTTGGCGCCACGCTCGCCAAAGCTCCTCTCCGGTTTTGTCGACAGCTTGCCGAGCGCTTCGTCGCGGCTGCCTTCGCGGCGCTTGCGGTTCTTGATCAGGCCGCCCTCGCCGATCGGACGGCGTTCGCCGTCACGGGTGAATTTCGGCCGCTCGGGCTCCTCCTCCCGCTCACGCCTGACCGGCTTGTTGGAAAACGGCTTGGCGATATCGGCGTCGAAATTGGCACCGGACTCTTCGACCAGGCGCTCGCCGAGCTGGTCGCGCAGCACGCGGCCCTTGATCTCCAACACATGGCCTTCCGGCAAATCGTCGAGCTGGAACGGCCCGTAGGAAATGCGGATAAGCCGCGTCACGTCGAGACCGAGCGAGCCCAGGATGTTCCTGACCTCACGGTTCTTGCCTTCCCGCAGGCCGAGCGTCAGCCAGGCATTCGAACCCTGCTCGCGGTCCAGCGTCGCCTCGATGGCGCCATAAAAGACACCGTCAACGGCAATGCCTTCGCGCAGGCCCGCGAGCGCGCTTTCCTCGACCTTGCCGTGGACGCGCACGCGGTAGCGCCGCAGCCAGCCGGTCGCCGGCAGTTCGAGCACGCGCGACAGGCCGCCATCATTGGTGAGCAGCAGCAGCCCTTCGGTGTTGATGTCGAGCCGGCCGATGGTCATCAGCCGCGGCAGCCCGGGGGGCAGCACGTCGAAGACGGTCTTGCGGCCTTCGGGATCGCGGTTGGTGGTGACCACGCCGGCCGGCTTGTTGAACAGGAACAGCCGCGTGCGCTCGATCGGCGGGATCTCCATGCCGTCGAGATGGATGATGTCGCCGGGCATCACGTTGAAGGCCGGCGAGGTCAGCGACCTGCCGTTGACCTTGACGCGGCCGGCCGCGATCAGTTCCTCGGCATCGCGGCGCGAGGCCAGGCCGGCACGCGCCAGCCGCTTGGCAATGCGTTCGCCGGCTTCTTCCGTTGCCTCGACGCGACGCGGACGCGGCTTGAAGCCGCCCTCCGATGCCGCCTGTGCCCTTTGTGCCCCTTGCGGCCGATCGCCGCCAAAATCACGCTTAGGACGATCCCCGAAGTCACGCTTGGGACGGTCGAAGCGCTTGTCGCCGTGCTCGCCTTCGGCAGCGGCCGGCCGGTCGCCGCGGGGCGCGTAGGGCTTGCGCGGACCTTCGCGCTTCTCATAAGGCTTGCCCTCCGGACGCGGCCCTTTGCTGAATGGCCTCTCGCTGCCTTTGAAGTCGCGCTTCGGCCGCTCGCCTTCGGCAGCTGCTGGCCGGTCGCCGCGCGGTGCATAAGGCTTGCGTGGACCTTCGCGCTTCTCATAAGGCTTGCCTTCCGGACGCGGCCCTTTGCTGAACGGCCTGTCGCCTTCGCGCTTCGGCTTGAAGTCACGCTTCGGCCGTTCGCCTTCGGCCGCCGCCGGCCGATCGCCGCGCGGTGCATAAGGCTTGCGTGGACCTTCGCGCTTCTCATAAGGCTTGCCTTCCGGACGCGGCCCTTTGCCGAACGGCCGGTCGCCTTCGCGCTTCGGCTTGAAGTCGCGTTTCGGCCGTTCGCCTTCGGCCGCCGCCGGCCGATCGCCGCGCGGAGTGTAGGGTTTTTTGACGCCGAAGGACGGCTTGCCACCCTTGCCGGGAGCGCCATCGCGACCACGCGGCCCCGCCGGTTTCGGGCCGGCCTTGCGCGGGAATTTCTTGTTTTTGTCGTCCATGTGGCCTTTGCTCGTTTGCGCGGGTAGTAACAGGATCGCGCTCTAGTGGCGAGGAGATAATCGGAATGGAAACCGCGTGAGGCGGCAGGATTTCATGGCGCTGGCGCTGAAAGAAGCCGAAGCCGCCGCCCTGCGTGGCGAGGTGCCGGTTGGCGCGGTCGTCGTCGGCGGCGATACGGTCGTTGCGAGTGCCGGCAACCGCACCCGCGAGTTCGCCGATCCGACCGCCCATGCCGAGATGCTGGCGATCCGCGAGGCCTGCCGCAAGCTTTCCAGCGAGCGGCTCAGCGGCCACGATCTCTATGTGACGCTGGAGCCGTGCACCATGTGCGCCGGCGCCATCTCTTTCGCCAGGCTGCGCCGGCTCTATTTCGGCGTCGCCGACGAGAAGGGCGGCGCAGTCGTCAATGGCGTTCGCTTCTTCACGTCACCGACCTGCCATCATGTGCCCGACATCTATCCTGGCATGGCCGAGAACGCTGCAGCAGCATTGCTGAAGGACTTTTTTCGCGAGCGACGCGGACCCTGATTTTCCTGGTTCGGCAGATCCAAGTCAGCCAATCCAGTTCAGCCAATCCAGGCCAGAACGTCTCTGGCGCCGTCAGTCTACCAGGGCAGCCAGTCGAACATGCCGCTGCTCTTGCTCTTGGCGGCCGCCTCCCTTTTGAGGCGGCGTTCCTTCTTGTACTCGTCCTCGCCGAGGTCACCCTGCGGCGCAGTGTCGGCGGCAGCGCGGTATTGCACCGGCGGCTCGCTCAGATATCTGCGGGTGGTCGGGTCGCCCTGTTTGCCTTCAGCCCGGCGGCGCATGATTTCCGCGGCGCGGTCCTTGTCCGAATCGGCCGGAGTCCAGGCTGGCGGGTGGCTCGAGCCCGACTGCTTCAGCGCGGCCTTGACCGACGCCGGATCCGTCTGCACGTCATCGATGACCTGCGCCTGGTAGGCCGGGTCGTCCTGATGCAGGGTGGCATCGGCGCGCAGGCGGGCACGGCGCTGCTCCGGCGATTCGGGCCATTCGGCACTCGCCGTCTCGATGCTTTCCTGCGGCGGCGGCAAGACTTCCTTCTGCCCCGGCCCTGGCTTCACCAGCGTGGGGCGCGGCTTGTAGTCGATACTATCCTTGCGTTTGGGTGCGAAGGAAAAAGCCCCGGTGAGGTCGCCGGCAAGCTGCGCGCCCGCGGTCTTGTCGGTCCCGTAGGTGGGCGAGCCCATGCAGCCGGACAAGGCGAGGCTCGATACGACAAGCGGCGCCAGCAGCGCGACGCGCGCGTAAGTTCTCTCGGTCATGCCAAAAAGTCCCACTGTAGACAGCCTCTCGATTGCCGCCGGCCAAAGAAAGGTCCGGCCCCCATCGCCTATGCTCTTCCGACGGAATTCCGGCGACAATTTGTCGTCCGGAGTTTCGCGTGTTTACCTCAACCACTCGTTAAGGGCAACGCACGGGGGCCGATCGGCCGCCCGCCGTGGCAATTGTGCACCGCCTTAAAGGCGGCTCAAAGCCTTCAGCTCATGCAGGACAGCTGCGTCACGGGCCGAAACATCCGGGAATTCCGGATCTGAGCCGACATCGGCGGTGTAGCGCCAGGAGCGTGCGCATTTCACCAGGCCGCGGTCCTCCGCCTTCTCGACGACCACGGCGACGCCTTTGACATCGTCGAGGGTAAAGCCGCCCGCCGGCGCCTTGCCGTGCGCGATAACCAGATCGCTGGTGATCGCCATCTCGGCCATGTCGACATCGGCGATCGCCGCTTCGAGTAGGGCATCGTCGAGAGTGACGACCGGCACCGCTTCCAGCGAAGAGCCGATGACCTTCTGCGCGCGGGCGATCTCCAGCGCGCCGGTGACGACACGGCGGACCTGCCGCACCTTGCGCCACTTCTCCGCCAGCGCCTCGTCCTTCCAGTCCGCCGGGATCTCCGGGAACTGGTCGAGATGCACCGAGACGACATCCGGATGACGGTCGAGCCAAGCCTCTTCCATGGTGAAAGGCAGCATCGGCGCCAGCCATTTCACCAGACAGTCGAAGAGATGGCGCACCACCTGCACGGAAGCCTTGCGCTTCACGCTGGAAGGCGCTTCGCAGTAGAGCGCATCCTTGCGGATATCGAAATAGAAGGCCGACAGCTCGATCACCATGAAGTCGAGCAGCGCGCGGGTGATGCGCTTGAATTCGAAGGCGTCGTAGCCCGAGCGTACGACTTCATCGAGCTCGGCGAGCCGGTGCAGCATCAGCCGCTCCAGCTCCGGCATCTTGTCCAGCGGCACCTCCTCGCCATCGTCATGGGCGAGCGTGCCCAGCATCCAGCGGATGGTGTTGCGCAGCTTGCGGTAGGCGTCGATGTTGGTCTGCAGCACGTTTTTGCCGAGCCGCTGGTCTTCCCAATAATCGGTCGTCACCACCCACAGCCGCAAGATGTCGGCGCCGGACTGTTTGATGACGTCCTGCGGCACGACGGTGTTGCCGAGCGACTTCGACATTTTCCGCCCCTCCTCATCCATGGTGAAGCCATGGGTGACGACGGTTTCGTAGGGCGCCCTGCCCCTGGTGCCGCAGCTTTCGAGCAGCGAGGAGTGGAACCAGCCGCGATGCTGATCGGAGCCTTCGAGATAGACGTCGGCCGGCCATTTCAGGTCGGGCCGGTCCTCAAGCGTGAAGGCATGCGTCGAGCCTGAATCGAACCAGACATCGAGGATGTCCATCACCTGCTGCCATTTCGAGGCATCGTGATTGCCGAGGAAACGCTCCTTGGCGCCGGCGGCGAACCAGGCGTCGGCACCTTCCTTCTCGAAGGCGTCCATGATGCGCTGGTTGACTGCCTCGTCGCGCAGGACATTGCCGTCGGCATCGGCAAAGACGGCGATCGGCACGCCCCAGGCGCGCTGGCGCGACAGCACCCAGTCAGGGCGCTCCTCGATCATGGCGCGGATGCGGTTCTGGCCGGCGGCGGGTACGAAACGGGTATCGTCGATGGCTTTCAGGGCGCGGCTGCGCAGCGTCGTGCCGTCGCCAAGCTCCTTGTCCATATAGACGAACCATTGCGGCGTGTTGCGGAAGATGATCGGCTTCTTCGAGCGCCAGGAATGCGGATAGGAGTGCTTCAGCCGGCCGCGCGCGAACAGCGCGTTTCGCTTGATCAGCTCGTCGATGACGGCCTGGTTGGCGTTGCCCTTCTTGCCATCGTCGTCGATAACGCGCGCCGCTCCACCCTCGCGGTCCGGCCCGAAGCCCGGCGCGTCCTTGGTGAAGAAGCCGGCATCGTCGACGGTGAAGGGGATCGCGGTGTCGATGCCACGCTGGCGAAGATCAGAGGCGGCATCCATCCAGGCGTCGAAGTCTTCTCGGCCGTGTCCCGGCGCGGTGTGGACGAATCCGGTGCCCGCATCGTCGGTGACATGATCGCCGGCCAGCATCGGCACAGGGAATTCGTAGCCACCACCCAGACTTTTGAGGGGATGCGAAAGCGTAAGATTTTCAAGCTCTTCGGCGCCAACGCTGCGAAGACGATTCAGGGTGACGTTGGCCTTCGCGGCAGCGTCGTCTGCAAGTTTCTCGGCAAAGATCAGCTTTTCGCCGGGCTGGGGGCCAAAGGCGTTCTCGGCCGCCGTGACCTCGTAGAGACCATAGTTGATGCGCGGCGAGTAATTGACGGCGCGGTTGCCGGGGATGGTCCACGGCGTCGTGGTCCAGATGACGACGTTGGCATCAAGCAGATCGAGCGACGTCTGCGTCAGCTTGGGATCCAGGGCTGGCTGCCCATCATCGATGTTGATGACCTGGCGAGCGAGGCTGACGACCGGAAACTTCGCCCAGATCGTGTCCGACTCATAGTCCTGGTATTCGACCTCCGCCTCGGCCAGCGCGGTGCGCTCGACCACACTCCACATCACCGGCTTGGAGCCGCGATAGAGCTGGCCGGACATGGCGAATTTCAGCAGCTCGCCGGCGATGCGCGCCTCGGCGTGGAAAGCCATCGTCGCATAGGGATTGTCGAAGTCGCCGACGACGCCGAGGCGCTGGAATTCGGAACCCTGCACCTTGATCCAGTGCGCCGCAAACTCGCGGCATTCCTGCCGGAACTCGTTGACCGGCACCTCGTCCTTGTTCTTGCCCTTGGCGCGGTACTGCTCTTCGATCTTCCATTCGATCGGCAGGCCGTGGCAATCCCAACCGGGTACATAGTTCGAGTCATAGCCGCGCATCTGGAATGAGCGGGTGATGACGTCCTTGAGGATCTTGTTCAGCGCATGGCCGATATGAATGTTGCCATTGGCATAGGGCGGGCCGTCGTGCAGCACGTATTTTTCGCGGCCGGCTGCGTCTTCGCGCAGCTTGCGGTAAAGGTCCATATCCTGCCAGCGCTTGACCAGCAGCGGTTCCTTTTCCGGCAAACCGGCGCGCATCGGAAAATCCGTCTGCGGCAGGTAGAGCGTTTTGGAATAGTCGATCGTCTCGGCGGTCTCGGTATCAGTCATTCGTCTGCCATATGCGTTGCCCGTCGGCAAAAGAGCCCGGGCGTTGAACTATCATGATCTGGAAAAAGCGCGAGAGGCCGCGCGCAAGATTCCCGGCGGCTCCGGCGGCGGTCAAGCCGCCCGGAACACCGGGCCTGTAATTCGTATCGCAGTCGCGAGAAGGCGCGAAAAGCTCGTCATGGCTGGGCTTTTAACTGAGACAGGCGATGTTGAAAAGCCCGAACTCTGATGCTTCCGCTAGGAGCGTACACCAATTGCGCCTATGTTTGTCGGTAGATGGCGTCGAGAGACCAGCATCTTCGGTTTGCATTTCACAGTTTAGCGCGCTGGAAGGACGGAATGTGACCCTGACGACTACCGAGTCCGCCTTGCGACTTGAACGCATTTCAACGATGGCGAATCGCGTTTTTGGCAACCATGAAAAGGCGCAACGCTGGCTGCGTAAGCGAAGTCGGGTTCTCAACGACGCGCCCATCGATCTCCCTCAGTCTGCAACAGGTGCCACGCTTGTGGAAGAGGAACTCAACCGGATCGGCTACGGCATAGTCGTCTGAGCCTTGCGGCTCTCCGTCGTGCACAACCCGCCCGCTCACATCGAGAAATCGAAGCGATAGGTCGTCGACACGCCGATCATGAACTGATCCCTGGAGCCCCGCTCCTTGACCAGGCTGGAATCGGCGGCCGGGCCCATCAGGCGGGAATATTCGCCGAACAGACTGGCCGTCATCGGCTCGGTCACCTTCCAGGTCACCGCGCCGCCCAGGCCCGCAGATTTCACCCCGCCGCCTGGATGATATTCGCTCAGCCCCGAGGCCAGTGACTCCTTGGCATCAACGCCATAATAGGCGTCGAAATAGTCCGATGAGGCGAATGAAACGCGCGGCCCGCCGGAAATCCTGACGTCGGGCGTCACATCGTAAAAGGCGTCGGCGGCGATGTCGGCGACAAAGCCGTTATGGGCGCGAATGCCGTGCCGCAATTCGGCGCGGGCACGCAGCCAATCCAAAGGATAGAATTCGAAGAAGCCGCCAGCCTCGCCGCCCCAGCGCACCGGGTCGAGACCCTTCAATTCGTCGGCGTCACCACCATCGCGGGAAAACAGGAACTTGCCTGTCAGGCCGGCGCGGACGCCGCCATCGTCGATCAATGCCAATGAGATATTGTCGTTGCGCGAGTTGAAGCGCGCCGCGGGACCAGCCTTGCCGAGCGAGATGATCGGCGAGGCGCTGAGCAGGTACTTCTTGCCGCCCTCGAAATTCGGCGCGACCATGCCGGTGGCGCCGACCGTCAGGTACCAGTCTCCGGACAGCCAGCCGAAGGTGCCCTCGCCGGCCTTGGCAACGCCGCAGGTGCCGAGCATGAATGCGGCCAAGACCGTCGGGATCGTCGGGACTGACCGCATCGTTACTCCATACGTCGAACGCATTGGCCGATACAACCAGCCTTCATCCAAGCCATGGCGCCATTTCGGTAAAATTTGACTTAATATCCGTAACATTGGCGGCGTTGGCCCTGTTTTCCGCATAGCAACGAATCGTATTGGCGCACCAAGATCCCAGATCAAGACGTCTGGAATGCGCCAGCAGTTGCCTCGGCAAGGGTTATAAATACTCGTGGACAAACATGCCCGCGCTGTGAAGAGCGCGGCGACCGGCACTCAACCGCGCATTCCAAACCGGCCAAGCGTGAATCATATGCGGCCAAATTTCGAGACGTACTTTGACGTCAGTCGCGCCAGCGGCTTCCGCGAGCCGAGTTGCGTCCGACAACAGCGTCTCGGCCGAACCGACTTGTATAAGCATTGGGGGAAATCCGCTCAGATCGGCGAACAACGGCGAGATCAGGGGATCGCGCCGACCAACGCCATTGGGAACATAGGCGGTTGCCAGTTCCTCCAGATACGCCCGGTGGATGATGGGGTCGATTGCGTCCTTGGTTGATAGTGTCGCGCCGGACATCGAAAGGTCCGTCCAGGGCGAAACCAGCCAAAGACATCGCGGCAACGGCTCGCCTGCCGCGCGCAGTATACTGACCAGGCACAGGGTGAGGTTGCCGCCCGCACTGTCTCCGCCAACCACGATGCGATCCGGCGCGATGCCTTGCCGCCTCAGAAAGCGCCATGCGGTGAGTGCGTCTTCATGTTGCGCAGGGAAAGGATGTTCCGGTGCGCGTCGATAGTCGATCGCGACAGTGCGCATTCCCATTGCTCGACCTGCCTCTGTCACCATTCGACGATGACTTTTAAGAGAGCCGGAGCAGTAGCCACCACCGTGGAAAAACAGCAAAACCTTATCCCTGTCACTCCCAGGCGCCAGGGACCACTCTCCCTCGAGGCCATCGAAAACCACATCCCCGCATCGGATGTCCTCGGCAATCGGCCACACCGAACCAACCTCGTCGAGCCGTGCCCGGCGTTCGTCCCAGCGGACCGTTCGTGGCTTTGAGGTCAACAACCTGCGGACGGCGTTGATCTCCGTCAGATCGGGGTGTTCGTCCACATCGCCCATTTTGCTTCCCTAGCCTCATCAAGCGTAGAAAACGGCGTACAGCAGCAGCCACACGTCATCGATAAATGGCCAATGCCAGCGCTGGGGATTTTTCGTTACACTTGCGTCATGGCGAATACACGAGACGGCGGGTCGCCCCTAAACCCACTCGTCATCTTTAGCACTCCCCTCGCATATGGTCGAATATTCCATCTGATATTTGGCCTCTTCGGGACAAAGCGGAAGTGTGGCAAGCGGATCGCTCGGGGCGTGGCGCTCGCAGCCTGCTCGCTGGACGGGCAAGGCGATCGGCGCTACCTTCCGGAACAAAGAAGCTAGGCAACTTTGAGGGAGAAGGGCGATGACACTGCACGGCGACGCCTTGAAAGACGCCATTGGCCAGACGCGGGCGAAGTGGGGATGGTTCATCGCACTCGGCGTGTTGCTGCTGATCTTCGGCGGCATCGCCTTCGGCAATCTGTTCATCGCAACCGTTGCCTCCGTCTTTGTCGTGGGCTGGCTGATGCTGATGGCCGGCGTTGTCGAGATCATCCATGCCTTCGGTGTGAAGACATGGGGCCGCTTCTTCTATTGGCTGCTCAGCGGCCTTCTCTACGCCGTCGCCGGCTTCTTCGCCTTCGACAATCCGGTCCTCGCCTCGACGGTGCTGACTTTCCTCCTGGCGGTTGCGCTCCTTGCTTCAGGCGTGCTCAGGGCCTGGGTCGGCTACAGCCACCGGCCGCAGCCGGGCTGGGGCTGGGTGGTCGCGGCCGGCATCATCAGCGCGCTGGCTGGCCTGGTCATCGCCATGGGCTGGCCCGTCAACAGCGTGTGGGTGCTCGGCCTGTTCCTGGCCATCGACCTGATCTTCCAGGGCTGGACCTTCATCGCCGTCGGCTTGGCGCTGAAAAAGTAGATTCAGAAAGCCACGGCCGCGTCGAGCCCGGAAAGCGGCCTGACGCCGGCGAGCAGTGCCCTCGCCTCGGCCTCGTCGCGCTTCATCTGTGCGACCAGCGCATCAAGCCCGTCGAACTTCACCTCCGAACGCAGGTAGCCGAAAAAGGACACGGCACAAATCTCGCCGTAGAGATCGCCGGAAAAGTCGAACACAAAAGTCTCCAGCAATGGTGCGCCATTGTCGTCGACCGTCGGCCGGCGGCCGAAGCTGGCGACGCCATCATGAAGCGAGCCGTCGGCGCGGCGGAAGCGGACTGCATAAATTCCTTCCTTCAGGGTGGCTTCCGGCGAAAGCCTCATGTTTGCGGTCGGAAAGCCGAGTGTCCGGCCGAGCTGCTGGCCGCCGATCACCTCCGCCTCGACGGTGAAACGGTAGCCGAGCAGGCCGGCGGCCTCGGCCACATTGCCCTCGCACAGCAGCGTGCGAATGCGGCTCGACGACACCACCTCGGCGCTTTCGTCGCGGAAGGCATCGACCAGCGTGACGCCGAAGCCGTGGCGCTCGCCGGCCGCCATCAGATAGGCCGGGCCGCCTTGGCGGTCCTTGCCGAAATGGAAATCGAAGCCGGTGACGGCGTGGCTTATGCCGAGGTTGCGCTCGAGCACGCCGGTGACGAAAGCCTCCGCCGACAAGGAGGCGAACTCGCGTGTGAACGGCTGCTCGACCAGCGCCGCAAAGCCCAGATGCGACAGCAGCCGCGCCTTCATCGGCGGCGGCGTCAGCACGAACAGCGGCATGTCCGGCCTGAACACTTTTCGCGGATGCGGCACGAAGGTCAGCACCAGGGCAGGTACGCCGCGACGCTCCGCTTCGGCGCGCGCGCGTTCGAGCACCGCCTGGTGGCCGCGGTGGACGCCGTCGAAATTGCCGATCGCCACCACGCCGCCGCGCAGATGGGCCGGCAGCGGTGCGGTTGCGGAAATGCGTTCGAACATTGCCGTCATAGCTTGAACCTATTGCAGTCTGGGCCTGAACTTATTGCAGTCTGGGAATCACCGCGACCGGCCTGTAGCCGTATTTTTCGAGAAAGGCCGCGAGCCTGGCCGGGTCTGGCTGCAGCGCTTCACCGTAATCGCGGGCATGGATGCCGCCCGATACGTAGAGCACGTCGAAGCCATTGTCGGCCGCGCCCTTGATGTCGGTCATCATGCCGTCGCCGATGGCCAGAACTTGCGAACGCTCGACCGTGCGGCCGAGAATGACGGCGATCTCTTTCATGGCGACCTCATAGACCGGCGCATAAGGTTTCCCGGCGATCAGCGTGCGCCCGCCAAGCTGCGCGTATTCGCGGGCCAAAGCCCCTGCGCACCAGATCATACGTTCGCCGCGCTCGACCACGATGTCGGGATTGGCGCAGATGAAGGGCAGGTTCCTGGCACGCAGCCGCCGCAGAAGATCGGCATAATCTTCCGGCTTCTCCACCTCGTCATTGAACAAGCCGGTGCAGACCACGCCGGATGCTTCGAACTCCTCGACAAGCTCGACGTCGAGACCATCATAGAGCGTGAAATCTCGATCGGCGCCTATGTGGAAGATCTTTCGCGGCCCTTCGGCGATCAAGTCGCGGGTCACGTCGCCGGACGTCACGACACGATCGTAGGCGGCGGAAGGAACACCGATGGCGTTCATCTGCGCCACCACGTCGGCGCTGCGACGCGGCGAATTGGTGATCAGCACGACAGGTATTTTCGCCGCGCGAGCAGCGATCAGCGCGGCAGCAGCCGCGGGGAAATGCCATTCGCCATTGTGCACCACGCCCCAGACATCGCACAGGATGGCTGAATAGGCTCCCGACAGGTCTGCGAGCGAACCGATGATGTCGGGCGAATCCGCCATGCCGTTGTCCCTGTACTATGATGCTTGCAAGCGCCGCGACCGACGGTCCGTAGCGGCCGGCCCGGATTAACCGAAGCGCTTCGCTCTGTCACCAGCTTTCGTTGTGCCCGCAAGATTGCCGCCCGGGGCGCCGGCGGGTAAGTGATGGCGAAAGCTTTTCTTTTCCAGCGCCTTATCCGCTTTTAGCGACTTTGCCGCGGAGAGCGCGGAGCGGCATTGCCGATTGCGGACGTGTGGTTAACGGGGATTGAAAATCCGTACCGACCTTGGACGTATTTTAGCAATCGGAAATTTAAAAATGCGTGGCATCGTCCGGGAAAAATAGGGAGGGGCGGGAATGCTGAAGGCAATAATCGGAAAATTCCGACACGACAGACGTGGCAACTACTCCTTAATGACTGCAATCACCATTGTGCCGCTGATGGCCGGTCTGGCGCTCAGTGTCGATTACGGGGAGTTGCTGCGCCAAAAGCACGAAACGCTGAACGCACTTGATGCGGCCGGCCTCGCCGCCGCCCAGCAGATCGTCGCCGGCGCCAGCGACGACGACGTCAAGGCCTACGCCAAGACATTTTTCGAAACCAATCTCGCACGTATCGACCCGGCGAACACAGCGCTGACCGTCACGCTGCCCAACAACAACGCCGGCGGCGGCACCTTGAAGCTCTGCGCCAGCCTCACCTTCCACCCCTATTTTCTCCCGGCCGCCAGCCTGCTGATCGGCGGCACGGCAAGCGACACGACCTTGACCGAATGTTCGGAACTCCGCCTCAAGAACACCCTCGAAGTCGCGCTTGTGCTGGATAATTCGGGCTCGATGAGCGATCTCGGCTCCGGCACCGGCGAGAAGCGAATAGACCTGCTGAAGTCGGCCGCAAAGCAGCTTGTCGATACGCTGGCGCTTCAGGCGCAGCAGATGAAGCAGATCACCAAACCGGTTCAGTTTTCGCTCGTGCCGTTTGCGGCCTCGGTCAATATCGGCCCTACCCACGACCAGGACGGCTGGATGGATCAGGACGGCATCTCCCCAATCCAGCATGAAGATTTCGACTGGACGACGATGAGCGCCGCCAACAATCCGGACAAATATGCCGAGAAGCTCAATGGCATCTGGTACAAGCGCGGCACCGGCTGGGGCGAGACCAAGGACCAGCCGCTGACGCGTTTCAGCCTCTACGCCGACATGACGGTCGAATCGGGCCGCGAAGAGGTACCCAATTCGAAGCAATATGTCTGCGACACATACAAGAAGAACGGCACCTGCCAGTACGGCCATTGGAGCGCACCGGAATATATCTATACGACGAGCCGCTATGCGAGCTGGCAAGGTTGCGTCGAGGCACGGCCATATCCCTACAATGTCGACGACACCACGCCCGACACAGCCGCGCCGGCCACGCTTTTCGTGCCGATGTTCGCCCCGGATGAGGCTGGCACTCTGTGGCTCGATTTCAACCGTGACGGCATCAACGACGTCATCAGCACGTCTTACAATTACGGCAACAACTGGTGGGCCGATTGGCCCTATGTCGCCGGTCCTACCGCTTCGCAGCGACAGTCTGACATGCGCAAATATTTCCTGGTGAAACCGTACGGTTCGCAATCCGCAGCCGCGGGTGATGGGCCGAATTCCTCCTGCACCACCAACCCGATCACGCCGTTGAAGGACGTCAGCCAGGACGCCGAGAAGCAGGAGATCAAGGATGCCATCGACGCCATGGCGCCGAACGGAAACACCAACGTACCGGAGGGACTTGCCTGGGGCTGGCGAACGGTATCGAGCAACCCACCGTTCACCGATGGCCGGCCGAACAGCGAGAGGGGCAACGACAAGGTGGTCGTGGTGCTGACCGACGGAGCCAATACCTATAGCGCCGTCAGCGACGGCAGCTACGCCAACAACAGGTCGACCTACGCCGCCTACGGCTACACTGGCCTGACCTATCCGGGATCTGGAAGCGTGACCCGCCTGTTCATGAATACCAGCACCGATATCGGCAAGACGACCTATACCGGTGCCAACTACACGGCAGCACTCGACGAGCAGATGAAAACGCTCTGCGCCAATGCAAAGAATTCGAACATTCTGGTGATGACGGTGGCGCTCGACCTGTCGCCCACAGATACTGGCGACAAGAAGGCGATCGATGCGCTGAAGGCGTGTTCCTCGGATTCGCGCTTCCGCAAGGATCCGGCCGACCCGAGCAAGCCGGCCAAGCTGTTCTGGAATGCGACGGGCGCGACGCTGTCCGACAATTTCAAGGAAATCGCCAACGAATTGTCGAACCTGCGCATCGTCGGCTGAAGGCGATGGGATTGGCGACGTAAAGGCAGAGGGGCGCAGCGCGCTGGCGCAAAGGCTCCTGCCCTCATGCCCTTGCGGGTGGGGGAAGCATGTGGTGAGTGTCCCCATCCGGAGATACGCTCTTGCCTGAACCCGCCAACCATCTCGCCTTCGCGCTGGTCTGCCTCGGCATGGTGCTGACGCCCGGCCCGAACATGATCTATCTGATCTCGCGCTCGCTGTCGCAAGGGCCGAAGGCCGGGCTGATTTCGCTGGGCGGCGTGGCGCTCGGTTTTTTATTCTACGTGCTGTCGGCGGCGTTCGGTATCACAGCGCTGCTGCTCGCGGTGCCCTTCGCCTATGACGTGCTGCGCCTTGCCGGCGCGCTCTATCTGCTGTGGCTTGCCTGGCAAGCGGTGAAGCCGGGCGGGCGCTCGCCCTTCCAGATCCGCGAACTGCCTAAGGACAGGCCGCGCAAGCTGTTCGCCATGGGCCTGATGACCAACCTGCTCAACCCGAAGGTGGCAGTGCTCTATCTGTCGCTGCTGCCGCAGTTCATCAGCCCCGGCAAGGGCCACGTGCTGTCGCAGCTTCTGGTGCTCGGTGCCACGCAGGTCGCCATCAGCCTGACCGTCAACGCCATCATCGCGGTGACGGCCGGCTCGATCGCCATCTTCCTCGCCGGGCGGCCGCTATGGCTGGTGATCCAGCGCTGGATGATGGGCACGGTGCTGACCGCGCTGGCCGTCAAGATGGCAACCGACGCGCAACGCTGATCGGTCCTACATCGGCCGCCTGACCTGCTGTGCCCGCTCCGGTTCGACCACCCTGCGGTAGAGATGCCAGGTCGCGTGGCCAAGGACGGGCATGACGACGGCAAGCCCGGCAAATAGCGGGATCGAGCCGATGACCAGGAGCACGGCGACCATCAGACCCCACAGCGCCATCTGCAGCGGGTTTGTCATAACTGCGCGCGCCGACGTCTCGACTGCCGAGACCGCGCCGACATCGCGGTCGAGCAGCAGCGGAAAGGCGACGACAGTCGTCGCCAGCACGATCGCGGCGAAGGCGAACCCGGCCAGGTTGCCGAGCAGGATCAGTGTCCAGCCCTTGCTGGTCGTCAGCACCTCGCGAATAAAGCCGACGATAGAGGTCGGAGGCCGATTGCCGTACAGGCTGGTGTAGATCGATTGCGCGGTGAACAGCCAGAGCAGGAACAGTACCAGCAGCATGATGCCGATGACCGCAATCGCGGGCAGCGCCGGCGAGTGGCGCACGTCGAGCGCATGCCACCAGGATGTATCCATGCCGAACTCGCGCCGGCGGCTGATTTCGTAAAGCCCGATAGCGGCGAACGGACCGACCAAAGCGAAGCCGGACATCAGCGGATAGATGAGTTGGATGGCGTTCGAGCCCGACGTCCACTGCGTCAGGATCAGGCCGACCACCGGATAGATCAGGCACAGGAACACATAATGCGACGGCTTTGCCCAGAAATCCTCTACGCCGAGACGGAGCGCATCGATCAGATCCTCGGTGCTGATGCGGCGCACCGTGGGCTGTACATGCATTCCACGTGCGTCCGCCATGACATGAAAGCCGGCCATGACCTTTCTCCCGTGTGTCGGGGCGGTCACCGCCAGGATGGCCGCCCGCAGCTGCCACTTCAAAAACGGCGCGATGATAGCCGATCTCGGCGCGCTTGTCGCCACCACCCGGCGCCAGGGCGCGCCGGGCGGCTGAACGAACAGATTAGGCCGCGAAGCGATCGATCACCTCGGCCAGCCGCACGTGACCGAGGCAAGCGCCTGACCCGGCCGGCTTTTCACCATCCTCGATGGCCTGCGCAAATCGCACGTCCGGATCGCTTTCGATCCGGCGGCGCAACGCCGCCAGCTTGGGATAAGCTGCGCCGTCGACCGCCTTGTGGAACTCCGCCCAGCGCGCCACGCCGATCAGCGTGGTATCGGCAAGCGTCAGCCGGTCGCCGACCAGGAAATCCGTGTCGAGGATCATCGCCTCGAGCTGGTCATGGCGGTTGGTAACGACCTTGCGGCCAAAGTCACGCAAGGTTGCCAGCAGCACCGGCTCGGCCGATTCCATTTCATATGCGGCCCAGAGCGGGGTGAAAGCGGCGGTGAAGCCGGTGTTCACGAAAGCCATCAGCTGGTGCATCCGGTCGGCTTCCGGCGAGCGAGGCTCAAAGCTGATACGACGTTGCGTATCGCGGGCTTCGAGCCAAGCGGCAATCGCCATGGTCTCGGTGAGCACCCTGCCTTCGTCGGTGATCAACACCGGCGTTTCCTGACGGCCGTTGATGCTGGCATAGGCGTCGTTCTTCATTTCAGTGAGCATGTCGACTCGACACAGGCGGTAGGGCTGTCCGACGCGTTCAAATGCAGCGACGAGCCCCATCGAACTTCCCAGCGGGAAGCCATAAAGGAGGATAGGTTCCATTTCTTTGTCTCTTCCATAATTTAGGGATTACGCTGCGCAGCGAAACTTGACCCTAAACGCTGGTCGCCCCATGTAAATTACGCACTATTCTGTAACCAGGTCCCCCCATGAAAGATGTCGTCTCACGCTGCCCGATCGAAGAGACCATGCGTGTGCTCAGCGGTCGCTGGCCCACCTTGCTGCTCTACTATCTCAAGGACGGCACCAAGCGCTTCAGCGATCTGAGGCGTGACAACCCGACCGTGTCGCACCGCATTCTGGCTCTCGAACTGCGCAAGCTGGAGGACGCCGGGATTGTGCGGCGAACGGCGCATGCCGGCTATCCGCTACGCGTGGATTACGATCTCACGACGCCCGGTCTCAAGCTTGTGCCGCTCATCGAGGCCTTGGGCAGATGGTGGGAACATACCGGGGACGACCGGGTCGGCCAGGCTCCACCGATGCCGGAAACGAGGCTAGACACAGCGGCCTAGCCGATCGTGAAAATCTGACGCTTGCTATCCGAGGCTGGACAACCGCTTTGGATAGGATCCGGCCGAATATCGGAATGCACGGACAGCGCCAGAAGCTGTCATTGCCGAGCAGATACTCTAACGTCGCGTTTGGGCCGGAAGCGGAGATCCGCTTTCGGGATGATTGGGCCAAAAAGCTGACCTTCGCGTCCAGCATAGCGTGGGCTGGTTTGCGCCACTTGCGGACCTTTGCCAATGATGCCGCGAAGGTCGCGTCTCGGACCCGTTGCTGCCCTTCGGTCACAGCTTGGGGCATATCAAAGGTGTGAACACGACAGACAAGCCAGTCGCGGAAATTGGCAACCGGGATGTCTGAACCGAAGGCGCTACCCCAGCCGGCGAACCGCTCGGTATTCGCGCGAGACGCTGAAAAAAACAGCTGTGACCACGAACGCGGCCGGCTGCTGCGGCTGAAGGGACGAGGCGTCGCGATCTGCGGCCCCCTCAGCCGGTCGACTTCTTGAAGTTGGCGAGGGCCTTGTCCCAGTTCACCACGCGCCACCATTCCTTGAGGTAGTCGGCGCGGCGGTTCTGATACTTGAGATAATAGGCGTGTTCCCAGACGTCGACGCCAATCACCGGACGCGCCCCTAGCTCGAGCGGCGTGTCCTGGTTGGCTGTGCTGACGATGTCGAGCTTCTTGTCCTTGTTCACGACAAGCCATACCCAGCCGGAGCCAAAGCGGCCAAGGCCAACCGCCGTGAGCTTTTCGGTCAGGCCCGCATAGCTGCCGAAGGTGCTGCTTATGGCGGCGTTGAGGTCGCCACCGGGCTGGTTGGGGCCCCCGGGAGTCATCAGCTCCCAGAAGTGAGTGTGATTCCAATGTCCCCCAAGATTGTTGCGCACGCCTTCCGGGACCTTGCCCAGATCTGCCAGAATAGCCTCCATCGGCGTGCTGGCGAGCTCGGGCCAAAGCGGCACGAGTTGATTGCAGGCATTCACATAAGCGGCGTGATGGCGGTCGTGATGGATCATCATCGTGGTCGCGTCGATGTGCGGCTCTAATGCGTTGTTCGCGTAGCCGAGCGGTGGGAGCTTGAAGGGTTGGGTCTCCTGCGCAAAGGCCGCGGCGCCCAACAGGGTTGTGTTGGCTGCCGCGGCCGATGCTCCTGCGAGAAATAGAAGACTCTGACGCCTGTTCATGGTGTAGCTCCGGGTGAAAGTGGAACGCCAATGCTGCATGCTGTTCGTTTACGAGGTGTCGCGACTCCAAGCATCGCTTCGCGAAATTCCCTGAGGGTTAGCCATTGTTCCGATCAGTGTTGAACGAGATAGGTCTCAATCCTGCCGACACCTGCCAGTTCTACATTACAGCGCGGTTCGAGCTTCCAGGAGGTGTGCAGGGCCTGCTTGGTTGCCTCCGAAATCTGCATGCGGTCGGCCACGCCCTGGGACTCGAGCCGGCTTGCAATATTCACGGTTTCGCCCCAGACGTCGTAGACGAACCGATGCCGGCCGATCAGGCCCGCGATCACCGGTCCCGTGTGCACGCCAATGCGGATCCGAAAACCATCGTTGCCCCACGCTAAGGGCTTCAACGCGTCCAGCATGGATTTCCCCAGTGCCACGATCCTGTCGGCATGGTCAGCTGCCGGTTCCGGAACACCGCCCGCAGCCATATAGGCGTCTCCGATGGTCTTGATTTTCTCCACGGCATGCTTCTCCGCCAAGACGTCGAACGTGCTGAATAGCCCGTCGAGGCGTTTGATCAGGTCCGACGGCGGCAACCTTGCCGCTATGCTCGAGAAACCGACAATATCGGCAAAAAGAATGGTCACTTCATCGAACCGGTCGGCAATGAACTCTTCGCCCCGTTGCAGCCGTGCCACGATCTGACCGGGCAGGATCGCATGGAGAAGCGAGTCAGCCCGCCGCTTCTCCGCCTCGATCCGCTGAAGATACTGGTGCTCGCGGTCGAGCCAACGTTTCTTCTCCAAACTCGAGTTGATCCGGGCGCGCAGCAGGACCGGATTGAAAGGTTTAGGCAAGTAGTCGTCGGCCCCTGCCTCGATGCAGCGGACCACCGCGTCCACTTCGTCCAACCCCGATATCATGATGACAGGGATATGCCGCCATCGGCGCTCCGCTTTCAATCGCGAGAGCACCTCGATGCCGTTCATGTCCGGCATTAGGACGTCCAGCAGAACCAGGTCGAACTCGTGTTCCGCGAGGTGAGTCAGCGCCGACGGACCGGACTCGGCAGTGACTACCTGATGACCGTCACGTTGCAAGCGGCGCGAGAGGAGACCGCGGTTGCTGGTGATGTCGTCGACGACAAGTATGCGGCCACCGTGACCGGAGCTTGCGTCGTGCTCTGCCTTGATCAGTGCCCGTTCGAGCCCTGCCACATCGATCTCAGCCTGATCCGTGGTCCGCGGTTCCTCGCTGTCGGGTGCGCGCGAGAGGCCGGCAATCGCATCGACATGCGCCAGCAACTCAGCCGCCGCGGCGAGCATCACCCTGACATCCTCTTCCAGCGCGTATTCGTGCAATTCTTCGGCTTCTTCACGAATCATTTCGGAATAGCCGATGATGGCGTTGAGCGGCGTTCGCAAGTCGTGGCGCAGTTTCGCCTCGATCTCGACCCCTGCCCGGTTCTGATTGTCCGCTTTGCCGTGGATCAAGCTGTCGATCAGGCTACTCAATTCGCAAGCAGCGGCGCCAACCTTCTCTAGATCCGGTCTCATGTGGCCCAGACCGAGATCCTGCACCTGCTCGGTTAGCAACTCCTGAAATCCTGAGATTGCCCGCGCCGGTCCGGCGAGCTGTTGCGCCAGATGGACGGCGATCGCATGGCGTTGGAACTTGTTCTTAGCAGGCATATTTTCAAACCGTCGGTCCGCGCCTCATCGATTCGCGGCAAGCAATTGTTCAATTTTCTGGACAAGTCGCGACAGGTCCACCGGCTTGCTATCGTAGTCATCGCAGCCTGCCTCGAGTGCCATTTCGCGATCGTTGGCCATCGCGTGCGCAGAAAGCGCAATGATCGGGATCCCGGAGGTGGCCGGATCAGCCTTGATCCGCCGGGTCGCCTCCCACCCGTCCATGACCGGCAAGCTCATATCCATGAGGATGAGATCGGGCCTTTCCGAAACGGTGAGTTCCACGCCCGACTGTCCGTTTTCCGCAATGAGGACTTCGAACCCACGCCGTGACAACCGCCGCAAAAGCATGTCGCGGTTCAATTCGTTGTCTTCTACCAGAAGGATCCTCGTCATCTTTAGCTTCCTTCAGCCATGGGGGCGGTTCCGCGATCGGCAATGCTGGCACCTGTCGACCCAAGTGGGAAGATCTGGCGCTCGAGGGCCTCGACCAACTGAGACCGACTATTTGCGCCCTTGATTACAACCGCGACCGCCCTGTCGCGAAGCCACTTGAGCTCGTCCGCCGATAAATCCTTGGAAGTCACGACGACGACCGGAATGTTCTGAAGCTCGGGCACCTGCTGCATCTCGTTCAGGGTCTGGAACCCGTCCATTTCGGGCATCAGCAGATCAAGCAGGACCAGACGCGGTAACAACCGCTTCATCAGCTTGAGGCCGCGCAGGCCATCGCTTGCCTCGTGAACCCGCCAATCCTTCTTGATCAGGATACGCCGAAGGAAGTCGCGGGAGGCTTGATCGTCGTCAATAACAAGCACATCGCGGTTGCCGCCGCCGCAAGCCTCTATTGTTCGTATAAGCTTCTGGGTGTCGATCGGCTTCGTGAGGTATTCGACCGCACCGAGTGAGAGGCCGAGTTCGCGATCTGCAAGTATCGTCGCAAGGATTACCGGAATCTCGCAGAGCTCCTTATCGCCCTTCAGTGAGCGCAGCACTGACCAGCCGTCCTGATGCGGCATGATGATGTCGAGAACGATTGCGGCCGGGCGATGCGCTCGCGCCGCGGCTATGCCTTCCTCGCCGCTTGCTGCTTCGATTGATGCCAGTCCCGCCTCAGCCAAGGACCTGGCGATGAGAGTTCGGGCGGCTGGTTCGTCATCTATGATCAGAACCGCCTGCTCCGAGGGCCTCGACGACAGCGGCTCGGCGGGTTTCTGCTCGCCAGGTTCTTCGTCGCACTCGGCTGGAATCTCCATTGTGAAAGTCGAGCCTTTTCCGAACTCGCTTTTAACGGTTACAACGCCTCCGATCATGCGGCAGAAACTCCGGGTTATGCTGAGGCCCAATCCCGTCCCGCCGTAGTTGCGAGTGGTGGAGGCGTCTGCCTGCGTAAAAGCATCAAAGAGCCGTTCTTGCTGCTTTGGCGTCATCCCGATCCCGGTGTCGGACACTGTGAATATCAGCCAGTCGCCGTCCGATCTCCTCTCGCGTCGAATCGCCAGTGTTACACGGCCCCCCTCGGTGAACTTGGCTGCGTTACTGAGGAGATTGAAGAGGTTCTGACGCAACTTCGTCTGGTCCGAATGCATCTTCCCGAGGTCGCCCGCGAGGTCCATAACGAAACTGTTTCGGTTTTTCGCCATCAGTGGCGCGACTGTGGCCTGGACATCGCGCAACAAGTCGGCGACGTCGAAAGTCTCGAGGAAATTTGCCATCTTATTTGCCTCGATCTTCGACAGATCGAGGATGTCGTTGATGAGCGCGAGGAGATGGCGACCGGCCCCGGCGATCTTTTCCACATCTGGCACGAACTCATTCATTTGCTGGTCGCTCGCCTCTTCGATCAGCATCTCGCTGTAGCCAATGATCGCGTTCAGTGGAGTGCGCAGCTCGTGGCTCATGGACGCGAGGAAGCTGCTCTTGGCCTCATTTGCCGCTTCAGCATGACTCTTGGCCCGCTCGAGTTCGACCTCTCTCTGCTTCAGTTCCGTGATGTCGGTGTAAACGGCGACGGTCCCGCCGTCAGGGGTCTTTCGTTTGCTGACGCGGACCCAGCGTTCTCCGAAGCGACCCTCGTGGACGAAGCCTGCCGGATCCATCTGGATGCGCAGCCTCTTCGCAATCCATTCCTCCGGCGACGCGCCCTCAAGGTCGACGTGCCCGCTCGCCAAGCGTCTTTTCAGAATATCCTGAAGGCTTTGCCCCGGCAGAGTAGCTCGGTCATTGTCGGGAAAGATTTCGCAGTATTTGCTGTTGGCAAGAAGGACCTTGTCCTCCGAATCGAACAGGACAAATCCGTCAGAAATCGCCTCGAGTGCCGCTCCGATCGTCCGTCTTTGCCGCTCCGCCTCATCCTCCAGTCGTTGCTTGGCAATTGCGCTCGCCCGGAAAAGCCGAAGCGTCCGCGCCATCGCGCCGAGCTCGTCCCCTCCCTCTGCCTGTATTTCGACGTCGTAGCGTCCTTCCGTCAGATTTCCGATTACCCGGTTCAGCCGCCGCAACGGTCCGACGATCGAGCGAAGAACAAGGATGGTGAGAAGTGACCCGATCATCACCACGATGGCCACCAGAACGGCAGCAGTAGTCGCCGTTTTCTGGGTTTCCGTTACGACCTCGTTGCGAGCGGCTTCTGCCTCGGCGCTCGCTCGGTCGACGAGTTTGTTAAGCGCAGCATCCACGTTTGCGCTGTGGGTGCGCGCCTCGGCGAGGAGAGTGTTGCCGATGATGCGGTTGTCTTGAGTATAGCTGTCGGCCGCCTCCAGCGCTGTTTTGACATAGGCATCCATCTCAACGCGGATTTCCCTGACCGCATCCGGTGATGATTTCGAAAGGCGGTCCAGATGTGCCAGTAGTCGCTCGCGCGCCTGCTCGGCATTACGCTGGGAATTCATCAACAAGCTAACCGACAGATCAGTCAGCCAGTATCGCAATTCGCCGAATGTTGCGTGCGCCGCAGCCGCAGTGGACGCGGCGTCGAAAAATGCTTTGGTCTCCGCAGTTCGATCTGCACTGCGATAAAGTGCCTGTGTGAGAAAGATTGACGATACGATAAGGCTGATAAGGCCGGCCGCTGTCAGCGCAGCTATGCGGGCCGAAATCGGTAGATGGGCAAAGGGACGCGCAAAGGGCCTCGCCGGCGCCGATACCGTTTCCACGCGGTGCGGTGATTGTTCCAAAGCGCTCATTTGAACAAGACGATGCTTATCGCGCCTCCCAGATCGCCCGCTTTGCCGCCCTCCTTTGGGTATCCTGTCACGTCGATCTCGCCCTTCGGCTCGCCGTGGCAGGAAAGACACGAGCCAGTATAGTATTCGGGCAGCAGCATTCGAAATGCAGGGCGCCCATCCGCCTCGGTGACTTCCGTGTAGGCTTCTCCCTTTGCTCTCTGCGGATCCAGCAAGACGCTTTCGATGATCCGTGCTTCCCATGCGTCCGGAAGCGATTTGCGGTTGCGCACGAGTTGCTCTGGCGCGGTCACGCGCACCCGAGCTTCGTTGCCGGCCTTGGCAGCGAACTTGTCATTCATCAGACGCGCAAACACCGCTGGCACGAAGCCTTTGAAAGCGGTTCCCGCGCGGTTGATGTTATCTTGCTGTTCGTCCACCACCTCTCGCATCGCCTCAATCTGGGCCTCAAGCAGACGCCGGTCGCGCTCGGTCAATCCGCCCGAAAGCGGGTCGTGGCCGGTGTGTTTTGAGTATGCGGCGATGGCTTCTCTCGTAATGCGCTCACCGTCGAGGTGCTTGTCGCCAAGAGCAGGATCATTGATGAGCGTCTGATAGTTCGAGATGATGCTTCGCCCCGCACGGAGCAATTCCGCGAGTCGCGTTCCCGTCACGACATCCTCGGTAACTCCCGCTCCGATGGCAGACGAGACGACGAGTGCGCAGCCGACAAGAACAGCGGCAATGAAAGTCCGGGTCAACGTTGACATGGCGGACATTTCCGTTCCCTTCAAGGACGGCCTTTAGGGTATATTAGCATAACACGATAAAAGGCGGGGACCCAGCGGCAAACTTTGCTGGTTCCGCAACGAACAGTCTGGGCGACTTGCGACCCGCGAGCTCGGCCCTTTTTGTTGCGCTGTGGGTCGGCTTGAGCGAGATTCTAATCGCCTGCCCGGCAAAAGCCATGATCACCGCTATGTCAGGCGGGCATGACCGTTGCGAGAATTGAAAATTGTGAAGGCAAACCAAGCCTGAACAGGCGCATGCTGCTCAGAGCTGCCGGCCTTGGCGCCCTTGCCGGGCTCGCCGCCTGCGCAACCGCCGTGCTGCCCACCGGCGAAGGCGCCGGTGTCTCTGCTTCCGCGGCCGGCACCCTGAGCGGCATTCGGGCCTCAGCCGGTCTTGGACCGCTTGTCGCCGATCCTCGTCTCGAACAGGCGGCCTTGCAGCAGGCCGGCTACATGGCGCGCCGCGGCCGCATGAATCACACCACCGGCTGGGGCAAGGACTTTGCCTCGCGCGTCAAAGACAATGGCATTGCCGGCGCCGCCGCCGAGAACATCGCCGAAGGCCGCTTCGACCAGCAGAAGCTGTTCGATATCTGGGTGCATTCGCCAGGCCACCGCCGCAACATGCTAGACCCGCGCTTCACCCGCTTCGGCCTCGCCTATGTACGCGACGGCCGCGACAACACGCTTCGCTACTGGTGCCTTGTGCTCGGAAGATAGCACGGTTTCGCCTTTGGTCGGCGGAGTCCGTGCCGGATGATCGAGCCGTCAGTCTTTGCGGCCGCCGAGCAACTCCTCGATGTCCTGCGCACAAACCGGTCTGCTGAAATGATAGCCTTGCATTTCGTCGCAATTGTTCCTGCGCAGGAAGGCCACCTGATCATCTGTCTCAACGCCCTCGGCAATGACCCTCAGGTTGAGATTTTGCCCCAATGAAATCACCGCGCTGGCCACAGCCTGGTCGTTCTCGTCGGCGGCAAGATCCTTGATGAAGGATTTGTCGATCTTCAGCCGCGCCACGGGAAAGGTCTTAAGTGCGCTGAGGCTGGAATAGCCTGTGCCGAAATCATCGATCGAGATCTGGACACCCAGGCTTTGCAGGGCGTTCATGGTCGCGACGGCGAGCTCGATATCCTGCATGATAAGGCTCTCGGTCACCTCCAGCTCGAGATACCTGGCCTCCAGGCCGCTGTCCTTCAGCGCGCTGACGATGCGATCGATCAGGTTGCGCTCCCTGAATTGCCGCGCCGACACATTCACGCAAACGGTCAAGGGCGGCAGCCCGGCGTCTTGCCAGGCTTTGTTCTGCCGGCACGCCTCATGCAGAACCCAGTCGCCGATCGGTACGATCAGACCTGTCTCCTCGGCGGTCGGGATGAACATCGTCGGCATTATCGTGCCAAGCGTTGGATGGTTCCAGCGTATCAGCGCCTCGACCGCAAAAATCCGACCTGACCGAAGGTCCACTTGCGGTTGGTAGAGCAGAGTGAATTCCGAACGCGCCAAGGCGTTTCGCAACTCTTCCTGAAGCACGAATTTTTCATGCGCCCGGGTGTTGAACTCCGGAGCGTAAAACTGGAAATTGTCGCGGCCGAACTCCTTGGCGCGATACATGGCCGCATCGGCATTTGCCAGCAGCGTATCGGGATCAGTCCCATCCTTCGGATAGTTGGCAATGCCGATGCTGGCCGTCGCCCGCACAAGATGCGCCCCGAGCCGAACCGGTTCGGCGAGTGCCGACCTGAGCTTTTGCAAGGTCTCGGAAACGAGATCGACGTTCGCCGGCTGGTCGAAAAGCACGATGACGAATTCGTCGCCGCCAAGCCGCACGACGGTATCGGTTGCCCTCACGCAGTCGACCATGCGACTTGCGACGATCTTCAGAAGCTCGTCTCCGGCATTGTGGCCGAGCGTGTCGTTGACAAATTTGAAATTGTCCAGATCGATGAACACCACCGTCACCCAGCGATCGTATCGCTGGGCGTACAGGACCGCCTGCGAAAGCCGATCCTCGAGCAAGGCGCGATTGGGAAGCCCGGTCAGCACGTCATGATTGGCCATGAAGTGGATCCGGTCTTCAGCCTGTTTGCGTTCGATGGCGATCCCGGCGATGCGCGTGGTGAAATCGATCAGGCGGGTCTCGGCCTCGGTCGGTTCGCGCACCGTCATCGAATACATCGCAAAGACGCCAAGCACCGCGCCCTGATGCGACAGGATCGGGGTCGACCAGCACGAACGCAAACCGTGCGGCCGCGCGAGTTCGCGATAATCCTGCCAAAGCGGATCCTGCATGATGTCAGCGACAATCACCGGCTCGTGCCGATAGACCGCCGTTCCGCAAGACCCCGCCCGAGGGCCGACCGCGGCGCCGTCGACGGCGTCGGTGTAGTCTTTCGCCAGGCTCGGCGCGGCGGCGTGGCGCAAGTGGCTGCCATCCTTGTCGAGCAGCAAGACCGAACCGAATATCCCCGCCAGTTGGGACTCGACCAGACGCATGAGCCGCTCGAGCACGTCTTCGAGGGGAGCGCTCTTTGCGATCATCTCGAGGATATGCGCCTGCCCATCGCGAAGGATTTCGGCCTGCTTGCGCGCAGTGATGTCGCGGGCAATGCCGACGAGGCCGAAAATGTTGTTTTGAACGTTGCGCAATGGCAGTTTCGTAGACAGGAACCATTTGCCGGTGCCTGACGCATCGACGACGAACTCCTCCTCGTCGATCATCGGTTGTCCGTCGCGCATCAGTTGCTGCTCGACGAAGCGAAATTTCTGCGCAAGATCCGGCGCATGAAGGTCGAAGTCGCTCAGGCCGATCATGTCGCTCGTGCTGTCTCGACCGCTGTCGGACGCAATGGCTCGGTTGGCGACGACGAAGCGGCTTTCGGTGTCCTTCACCCACATGTAGTCAGGCACCAGGTCGATCAGCGTCTGCAAGGAGATACGCTCGTCGACGACCAAGCGGTTGGCGCTGAGCTCGCTGATGTCCTCGTGCGTGGCCACCCAGCCGCCGTCAGGCATCGGTTGATGGCAGACCTGAATTGTCCGGCCATCGGCGAGCTCGGCTGTCCAGTTCCCCGAAGCAGTGCCCGAATTGACTGCCCGGGCCAACGCCAGATAGGCGTCCGCATTCATTGCCGAGGTCCCGACAGCGACGCGCCGCTCGACGATTTCGCGCAGCGCCGCACCCGGCTGCAATTGCTCCGGCGCAAGGCGATAGATTTCCGCATAGCGCCGGTTGCACAGGATCAGCCGTTCATCGGCGTCAAAAAAGCAGATGCCTTGCGAGATGTTCTCGATCGCGGTCTGGAACCGCAGTGCCTGGTCCTGAAGCGCTGCAATCGTGGCGCGAAGCTCGCGCTCGAGCGCCTCATATGAGGCAGTCGCCAGTTGTGCCAGCGTCGTCAAATTGGCGGATTCGGGCACTTCGGCGGTTTGCCTGGATGATTTCGTGGCCAAACACAGTTCCTCCCGCTGATGCTTGAGGCAAGCAAAGGAGGCTCGCCTTCAACCCAAAAGCGAGTGCATATTGGTCGGCATATACTAATGGCAGGTGAACCGGCACAATGCCGACCCGACCGGCACAGGCAACGGAAGCCGTGAGCCGGTCGCGGTTGCCGGAGCCGTGAGACTTAGTCCATATGCGCGGCAGGCGCTCCACCGGCGGGCGGCGCAGCCTTTGGCTTGCGCAGCAGGAAAACAAACGGGACGGCAAGCAGTGTCATCATCATCAGCAGCTTGAAGGTCATTGACGTAGGAGATCATCATCGCCTGGATATTGACCATGCGATCCATCAGCGACAGCGCCATCGGATCGCCGCCCGCTGCTGCCGGCGACGCCGCCCAGAGGTTGGGATTGAACGGGTTGACATAGGCCGAGAGCTCGGCGTGGTTGATCTGCGTGTTACGCACCAGCAGAACCGTCACCACCGATACGCCGATCGATGAGCCAAGATTGCGCACCAGGCTGAACAACGCCGTGGCATCGGTACGGAAGCGTGCGTCGAGCGTGGCGAAGGCCACGGTGGACAGCGGCACGAACACCATTCCCATTCCAAGGCCCTGGATGACGCCGGAGCTGAGGATAAGCCAGTTGTCCATCTGCGGCGAGAAGCTGGACATCGTGTAGAGCGATTGCGCGGTCAGCAGGAAGCCGATGACGACGAGGATCCTGGCATCGATCCTGTGCATGATCCGCCCGACGAACAGCATCGCGATCATCGTGCCGACACCGCGTGGCCCCAGGACGATGCCGATGGTGAGGGTCGGATAGCCGAAGATGGTCGACAGCATTGGCGGCAGCAGCGACATGCTCGCCAAAATGAGCACGCCCATGACAACGATGAACGCCAGCCCGGTGACGAAATTGCGATCGAGGAAGATCTTCGGGTCGATAAAGGGGTGCTCCGCCGTCAACGTGTGAATGGTGAATACCCAGAAGCCGGTGATGGAAAGACCAAGCTCGATCCATATCTCGATCGAGGAAAACCAGTCGACCTCACCGCCACGATCGAGCATCAGTTGCAGCGCGCCGACACCGAGCGAGAGCATGGCGAAGCCGAAGAAATCGAAGCTGCGCACCCGCCGGGCCACGCTGGGGAGATATGCGGCCATGCCGAGGAAGGCGATGATGCCGACCGGCAGGTTGATGAAGAACACCCAGCGCCAGTTGAAATTCTCGGTCAGCCAGCCACCCAGCGTCGGGCCAAGGATCGGTCCCAGCATGATGCCGGCGCCCCAGATGGCCATGGCCTGGCCGTGGCGTTCCCTAGGGTTGATGTCGAGCAGGAAGGTCTGCGACAGCGGCACGATGGCCGCGCCGAAGACGCCTTGCATCAGCCGGAAGAGAACGATGGTCTCCAGGCTCCAGGCTATGCCGCACAGCATGGAGAAGACGGTGAAGCCGACCACCGCCGTCAGGAACAGCTCCTTGCGACCGAAGCGGTCGGCAAGCCAGCCGGTCACCGGCGTCATGATCGCGGCGGCAACGATGTAGGAGGTCAGCACCCAGTTGATGTTGTCGGGGGAGGCGCCGAGATCGCCGGTCATGGTCGGCAGCGCGACGTTGGCGATCGTCGTGTCGAGCGCCTGCATGATCGTCGCCAGCATGAGCGCAACTGTGATCAGGCCGCGGTGCGGTACTTCGCGAAAGGGTTCTGGGGTGCTCATGACGTAAAACTTCCAGCAGGTAACAAAAACGTGTACATTAGGTTTCCGGACGGCGAGGCCCTCGCTGCAGAGAGACCCTCATCGCGGTGGGACGCGAGCATCGATGTGGGGGTTACATCGACTGAGCGTCTCGACAAAGCGGGCGCCTGCCGCCCGGAAACCTGAGGACCGAAGATCCTGCGCAACGTTGTCTGGTTTAGCCAGGCCGCAGCGCAGCCCGTCTACGCATTCAACTCTTCCTGCGCCTCCCTCGGACCAATCCTGTCACCTGCATCCATCTCGCTGTTTGCCATGCGGCCGCTGTCAGGCCTCTTTACTTGGCCTCGCCTGCCGTGGCGCGGCGGAAAATGCCCGGCAGCCCGCGGGAAACGCCGGTGTCCACCGTGACGGTCGCGCTCATGCCGGTGCGCAGCGCCATCTTGGCGTCGGCGTCGGTCAACTCCAGGCGGACCGGAATGCGCTGCGTGACCTTGACCCAGTTGCCGGTGGCGTTCTGCGCGGGCAGCAGCGAGAACTCGGCCCCGGTGCCGGCGCCAATCGCCTTGACGGTGGCTTCGAACGTCTTGCCCGGATAGGTGTCGACCACGATTTCGGCCTTTTGGCCCGGATTCATGTTGGTGAGCTGCGTTTCCTTGAAATTGGCGTCGACCCAGGTATCGCCGGTCTCGACCAGCGAAAACAGCGGCGTGCCCGAGCCGACATACTGGCCGACCTTGAACGAAGCGGCCTGGCTGATGATGCCGTCGGCAGGCGCTTTGACTGTTGTCTGGACCAGATCGTAGGCCGCCTTGTTGCGTGCGGCGAGCGCCGCCATCACTGTCGGATGCTTGTCGGTCTCGATGTCGGGATTGCCGCCAAGTGCCGCCTTGGCGCTGACGATCCCTTGCTGGGCCACGGCCAGCTGCTGCTTGGCCTTGTCGAGGTCGTTCTTGGCCTCGTCCAGCGACGACTTGGCGTTGATGCCCTTGCGGGCAAGGTCGGCGGCGCGGTCATACTGCGACTGCGCGTACTGGACCTGGCTTTCGTCGGACTTCTCTTGCGCCAGCGCCTGGCTGTAGGCCGCACGCAGCTGCTCGACATTGAGCCGCGCGCCGGCCACCGCCGCATCGGCCTGGGCCAATGCGATCCGGTAGGGCTCGGGATCGATGGCGAACAACACGTCGCCCTGCTTGACAGACTGGTTGTCGAAAATATCGACCTGAACGATGCGGCCCGCCGTATCGGCGGCTATCGACACCTTGGCCTGCTGCAGATTGGCGTTCTCGGTCTCCTGATAGCGGCCGCCGGTCACCCAGACATAGCTGCCGCCGGCGATCAACGCAGCGGGCAGCACAAACATCAAAAGGAAGCGGCCGGCACGACGCTTCTTCTTCGGCGCCACTGGCGCCGGAGCTACCTGCGGAGCGACCGTTGCCGGAGCTGCCGCCGGCTTCGCGGGAGCTTCCATCTCCAGCTTGGCCGCATTCTTATCTACTTTGGCTACCGCGTTCATGCTGCTGCGCCTTCCGTATTCTTCACTTTTTCCGAGGGCGGCGTCTCACCATCCGCAAGATTCTGCACCATTGTCTCCAGCGCCTTGACCAGGACGCGGCGATCTTCCGGCGAAACGCCAACGAGCGATTCCTCATACACCTCGCCGGCAAGGCTCTTGACGTGGGCGTAGGCTGCGTTCGCCTTGGCGGTCGGGAAAATCATGCGCACTCGTCTGTCGGTTGCGTCGGGACGGCGCTCGATCCAGCCGCCCTCCTCCATGCGATCGACAAGGCGCGAGACGCTGATCGGCTCGATTTCGAGAAGCTCGGCAAGCCGCGCCTGCGCGACACCCGCCTCCTTGGCGACACGGACCAGAAGCCGCCATTGCGCCGAAGAAAGGCCGAAACCACTGGCGCGCGCCTCGAAGCGCTTGCGCATCAGGCGCTGCACGTCGTGGATCAAAAAGCCCAATCTGTCGATGCCGTCGGAAACCATGAGCGACATATATAATAAGCGTGCTCATAATTCAAGGAACCCGGATTGTGCCAGAAGGCGGCAAATGTACATGGCAGTCACATCATGAGCGATTGCGAATGAGCATCGTGACCACGAAGAAAGCGCCGACCGAACTGGTGATGATGCCGATCGGCAGTTCCTGCGGCGGCAGCAGCGTGCGCGCGAGAAGGTCGCTTGCCAGCAACAGCACCGCTCCGAAGAGGGCGCAGCTTGCAATCAGGCGCAGATGAAGCGGGCCGGCCAGGGTCCTGGACAGATGTGGGATCGTCAAGCCAACGAAACCTATGACGCCTGCGACCGAGACAAGGATCGCCGTCGAGAAAGCGGCGACGAGAAATGTCATCCTGCGCATCCGCGCAACCGGGACGCCGAGGCTTTCAGCGGCATTCTCGCCGGCCAGGAAAGCGTCGAGCCGGCGGTGGTTCCAAAGTCCATAAACAAGGATGGTGCCTGCGCCCAGAGCAGCCAGCTCGATATTGTCCCAACGGGCCAGCCCGAGCCCGCCCATCGTCCAGAACAACACCGAGTGAGCGGCGCGCTGGTCTCCGGCAAAGACGAGATAGTTAGTCAAGGCGGTGAACATGAACGAGACGGCAAGCCCGGCGAGGATCAGCCGTTCGGGGCCTTGCCCCCTCACCCGCGAAACCAGCAAAAGCACGATGCCGGCGGCCAATACGCCGCCCGTGAAGGCCGCGACCGGCAACGTCCAGATACCGAAATGGTCGCCAAAAATGGTGATGACGGAAACCGCGCCGGCCGCGGCTCCGGACGACAGGCCGAACAAGAACGGATCTGCGAGGTCGTTGCGCGTTACCGTCTGCAGCAGCGCGCCGATGACGCCCAGCCCGGCGCCGACACAGATGGCCATAATCGTGCGCGGTAGCCTAAGATCGAGGACGATCTTGGCAATCGGGATCTTGCCGGCCGGACCGGACACGATGTCTCCGTCCAGCCCGGCGGCATGTCCGAGCGCAGCAATCACGTCGCTCAACGCGATGACCGTCGATCCATAGGCAATCGACAGCAGAGCAAGAGCGGCAATCGCTGCTGCTCCTGCTGTCATCGCCAATTCGAACGCTCTCTGGCGCAAGCTCAGAAAGCTTCCGGGTGCATCGCCCTGGCGATCTTGCCGATCGCCTCGATGTTGGCAGGCCCAGGCGTCAGTTCGCCATAGCGCAGCGCAATGAAGTGCTCATTTTTGACCGCCTCAGTCTCCTTCATCGCCGGATGAGCTTTCAGGAAATCGAGCAGTTTTCTGTAGCCGCCGTCCTGGTAGTCGAGCAGGATAAGAAATTGCGGATTGCGGGCCGCCACCGTCTCCCAATCCGTATTGCCCCAGCTCGTCGGCATGTCGGCCATGATGTTGTCGCCGCCGGCTGCGGCGATCATGGCGCTGGGGATCGCGAACTTGCCTGATGTGAAGGGTTTGTCTTCGCCGGAGTCGTAAAGAAACACACGCGTTCCCGTGCGGTCGCCGATCTTTGCCGTGATATCGGCGAGCTGCGCCTTCCAGTTCGAAACAAGCTCTCCCGCCTCCGCCTCCTTGCCAAAAATCTTGCCCAGCTTTTCGACATCACCATAGAGCAGGTCCATCGAGGCTGCGGGGCGGTTCTGGTCGAGATGGACGCAACTTTCCGTCAGCACCAGCGTCTTGATACCGTGCGGGGCCAGCGTATCGGGCGTCACCTCGCCGCCAGGCTTCATGCCGTAATACCAGCCGGCGAAGAAGAAATCGGGCTCGACGGCGACGAGGTTTTCGAGGGTCGGGTATTTCGGCGCGAGTTCCGGGATCGCGCCCTGCTCGGCCTTGAATTCCGGACCGACCTTATACCATCCGGTGATGCCGGTCAGGCCGACGATCGATGGTTGCAGCCCCAGCGCGAAGGCCATCTCCGCCATGTTCAGATCTTGGATGACGGCGCGCTTCGGCGCGGCGTCGAACGTCAGCGGCGTGCCGCAGCTATCAACGGTTACCGGGAAAGCGAAGGCGGTCTGGGCAAGTAGGAGGGAGGCAAAAGACAGTACGAGGCGTTTCACGGATGTTGCTCCTTGGTCAAATCGGGATGTGAAGAGGCGCGGTTCGGAACGTCGAAGACCGTGAGTTCGCGGTCTTCGGTGGGATGGCGCAGCCAAAGCACGTCAACGCCGAAAATCTCGCGGATCAACTTCTTGGTCAGCGCCTCGCGCGGACTGGCAAGTGCCTGCAGGCGGGCCTCGTTCATCACCGCGACCCTGGTGGCAAATGGCGTGACAAGCGACAGATCATGAAGCACCGCCACGACGGTCATGCCAAACTGCGATACGAGTTCGAGAAGGTCGCTGCGGGCGCGCGGATCGAGATGATTGGTCGGTTCATCGAGGAACAGGATTTTGGGCTCCTGGGCGATGGCGCGCGCCAACTGGGCGCGTTGCCGCTCGCCACCGGATAGCGAGCCGATCGTGCGGCCGAGCAGCGGCAGCAGGCCGGTTCTGCGAAGTGCTTCAATGACGATGTCGCGTTGCTCGCTCCTCCGTCGCAAGCCGGCATGCGGGACGCGCCCAAGCTCGACGTAGTCGATCACGGCAAGCCGCGGATCAGGCTGGTCGGTCTGGCCAACGACCGCCATGTGCAGTGCCCGCTCGGCGGCCGAAAACCTCTCCAGCCGGCGTCCGGAAAATCTCACATCTCCCGCGCTTGGCCGCAGCGTACCGCATAGCATGCGCAGCAGCGTCGTCTTGCCGGCGCCGTTGGGGCCGATGATGGCGAGGCGGTCGCCCGGCGCTATCGAAAGGCTCACCGCGCTGACCAGGCACCGGCCATTCGTCGTCGCGCTCAGTTCACACGCTTCAAGAAGAGGCTGGGAGGCGTCCAACTTACCGTCACTTTCTCAATGGCGACGGAAGGAAGCTGGACGGACCGGCCGACAAGACCGATGTCCACGTCTCCTCCCGGCACACCCCGTCCGGTCAACTCATGCTGATGGCAGGTCTCCTGGCTCGCGGGTCTTTGCGCCATCCTGCCTTCCCAGCCTTGCCGGCCAGTGGCACTTCGGATTTTGCTAACCGCTTACAGTTGCGGGGGCAGCCACGGCCTCGATCCGAAGATCTCACCGTGTTCCCTTTTCACCCCTTGCCTTTCGACTCGGGGACCATCAGTCAGCCACCCTAGTTTTCCGCCAATCACAGCGCAATAAGTCTTGTCAGAAGGAGCCATATAGACCTCGTGATGTAATAACGTTACATTTAAAAGGACGTTTGCCCGCTTCCTGTCAAGCCTTTTCGCGCGACGCCTGCGACTTGCCGACGACCGTCGCTCTCGATTTGCGCAGTGCGCAATTTCGATCAAACTGCCTCCGCCAGGAAGCGGCACCATAATCTTGCCAATATAAGACATGGCCAATGTAAAGACTGGGCCATGTAAAGACTGGGCCAATGCGGAGACTGGGCCAATGCGAGGTGCCAAATGAATCCGACCGAGAAGGCGCTGTGGTTCGTCGAAAGCCATCTGCCCGAAGCAGTCTCGCTGGACGATGTCGCCAAGAGCAGCGGGGTGTCGCGCTTTCATGTGACGCGGGCTTTCGGCGCGGCTACCGGCCGTTCGGTGATGAGCTACGTCCGTTCTCGCCGACTGACCGAAGCGGCGCGCAAGCTTGGCGCCGGCGCACCCGACATCCTCTCGGTCGCGCTCGACGCCGGCTATGCCTCGCATGAGGCCTTCACCCGCGCCTTCCGCGACCAGTTCGGCACCACGCCGGAACTGGTACGCGCACAAGGCTCGCTCGACAACCTCGATCTTGTGGAGCCGATCCTGATGGACCAGTCCTTTCTCGCCACTCTCGAACCACCGCGTTTTGAGACCAGCCGGCCGTTTCTCATCGCCGGTCTCGGCGAGCGCTACAGCTGCGAAACCAGCGCCGGCATCCCGATGCAGTGGCAGCGGTTCGGCCCCTATATTGGCAACATTCCTGGCGAGATCGGCGACGTCGCCTATGGCGTCTGCGTCAACGGCGACGACGCCGGCAATTTCGACTACATCGCTGGCGTCGAAGTGTCCGATTTTTCGGACCTGCCGAGGGAGTTTTGGCGTGTGCGCGTGCCGGCGCAGAAATACGGCGTGTTCGCCCATCGTGACCATATCTCGACCATCCGCCGCACGGTCAACACGATCTGGAACAAATGGCTGCCAGCCTCTGGGCACGAGATCGCCGATGCGCCGGAATTCGAGCGTTACGGCCCCGAATTTGATCCGCGCAGCGGCAATGGCGGGCTGGAAATCTGGATACCGATCAAAGGGTGAGGCACGGCAGGCCGACGCCGAAGCGCCGGAAGCGCTGCTACAGTTCCAGGTTCCAGTTCTGGCCGACCAGATCCCTGCCGAAGGAATGGTGGCACTCCTCGTTGGTCAATTTAAAGCCCACAGACTCATAGATGTGGCGGGCGGCGGCGAGCACGTCGTTGGTCCACAGCGTCAGTGTCCTGTAACCCGTGGCGCGGCAAAAGCCGATACATTCCTCGACCAGCCGCTTGCCGATGCCGAGACCTCGCGCCGAGGGCTCGACGTAGAGCAGGCGCAATTTCGCCACCGCGTCCGACTGGCGCACGACGAAGACGGAGCCGACGACCTCGCCTTCCCGCTCGGCGATCCAGCTGCGTTCCCATTTCGGATCGAAGGATTTGACGAATGTGCCGAGGATTTCAGCGACCAGCGCCTCATAGGTTTCGTCCCAGCCATATTCCTGCGCGTAGAGCAGGCCCTGGCGATGGATGATCCAGCCGATGTCGCCGACCTGCAGAGGCCGCAGCGTGTAGGGAATGTTGGGTTCGGCGGTCGCGCCCAGCAGACGCTGCACCGTCTGCATGGCCTTGACCAGCCTGTCCTGTTCGGGAACCGAAAGCCGGTCGAGCAATGCCGCGACCTGGTCGTGCGAGCCCTGGTTCAGCGGCGCGAAAGCCTGCCGCCCGGCCTTGGTCAGGGCGATCGACGAACGCCTTGCATCCGCCTCGATCGTGGCGCGCTCGACCAGATGACGTTCCTCGAATTTCTTCAGCAGCCGGCTGAGATAACCGGGATCGAGGCCGAGATCGCGCCCAAGGTCCGTGGCGGTCAGGCCATCGCGATGCGCCAGTTCATAGAGCACCCGCGCCTCGGTCAGCGAGAAGGTGCTTTTCAGCAGCCCTTCGTCGAGCAGCCCGATCTGGCGGGTATAGAAGCGGTTGAAGGCTCGCACCGCGTCGATCCGCTCCTTGCCTGGGTGATGATGAATGATCATGGCATCCTCCTGCCGGTAAGATCAGCCATTTAGTTGACTTGGTCAAGTATCTGTTTGAAGCAATTGTTCTGATGATGCTCACCGGGCGCCTTGACTCGCGCGAGTTGCCACACTATTTCAGCGCCACGTTAGCACTCCCCCAAGATGAGTGCTAACCATGTCCGGCGCCGCCGGACGGAGGAACTGTTCTCACCATTCTCATCGAGGAATAAAAAATGGCAAAGTCGAAGTTCCGCCCGCTTCATGACCGCGTGGTCGTTCGTCGGGTCGAATCCGAATCCAAGACCGCGGGCGGGATCATCATCCCCGACACGGCGAAGGAAAAGCCGCAGGAAGGCGAGATCATCGCCGTCGGTTCCGGCGCCCGTGACGAAGCCGGCAAGCTCGTCCCGCTGGACGTCAAGGCCGGCGACCGTATCCTGTTCGGCAAGTGGTCGGGCACCGAAGTCAAGCTCAATGGCGAAGACCTTCTGATCATGAAGGAAGCCGACATCATGGGCATCATCGGCTGAATATCGGCCTCACCCTCATTTAAATCTTCGGGCTCAATCCAAGCCCCTGCCAGGAGCTAAAAATGGCTGCCAAAGACGTAAAATTCTCCCGCGACGCTCGTGAGCGCATGCTGCGCGGCGTCAACATCCTCGCCGACGCGGTGAAGGTCACGCTCGGCCCCAAGGGCCGCAACGTCGTCATCGACAAGTCGTTCGGCGCACCGCGCATTACCAAGGACGGCGTCACCGTCGCCAAGGAAATCGAGCTTGAAGACAAGTTCGAGAACATGGGCGCGCAGATGGTCCGCGAAGTTGCTTCGAAGACCAACGACATCGCCGGCGACGGCACCACGACCGCGACCGTTCTGGCACAGTCGATCGTCCAGGAAGGCCACAAGGCGGTTGCCGCCGGCATGAACCCGATGGACCTCAAGCGCGGCATCGACCTCGCCGTCGCCGACGTCGTCGCGACGCTGATCAAGAACGCCAAGAAGATCAAGACCTCGGAAGAGGTTGCCCAGGTCGGCACCATCGCCGGCAATGGCGACGTTTCGGTCGGCTCGATGATCGCGGAAGCGATGCAGAAGGTCGGCAATGAGGGCGTCATCACCGTCGAGGAAGCCAAGACCGCCGAGACCGAGCTCGAAGTCGTCGAAGGCATGCAGTTCGACCGCGGTTATCTCTCGCCCTACTTCGTCACCAACGCCGAGAAGATGGTTGCGGATCTGGAAGACGCCTACATTCTTCTCCACGAGAAGAAGCTCTCCAACCTGCAGGCCATGCTGCCGATCCTCGAGGCTGTCGTGCAGACCTCGAAGCCGCTGGTCATCATTTCGGAAGACGTCGAGGGCGAGGCCTTGGCCACGCTCGTCGTCAACAAGCTGCGTGGCGGCCTGAAGATCGCCGCCGTCAAGGCGCCTGGCTTCGGTGATCGCCGCAAGGCCATGCTGGAAGACATCGCTATCCTCACCGGTGGCCAGGTCATCTCCGAAGACCTCGGCATCAAGCTCGAGAATGTCGGCCTGAACATGCTCGGCCGCGCCAAGAAGGTGTCGATCTCCAAGGAGAACACCACCATCGTCGACGGCGCCGGCAAGAAGGCCGAGATCCAGGGCCGCGTCGCCCAGATCAAGCAGCAGATCGAGGAGACCACCTCGGACTACGACAAGGAGAAGCTGCAGGAACGTCTCGCCAAGCTGGCGGGCGGCGTTGCCGTCATCCGCGTCGGCGGTGCGACCGAAGTGGAAGTCAAGGAAAAGAAGGACCGCGTCGATGACGCCCTCAACGCGACCCGTGCGGCCGTCGAAGAAGGCATCGTTCCCGGCGGCGGCGTCGCACTGCTGCGCGCTTCGCTGAGCATCAAGGCAACCGGCGCCAACTCCGACCAGACCGCCGGCATCAGCATCGTGCGTCGCGCGCTGCAGGCTCCGGCCCGTCAGATCGCGGCCAACGCCGGTGCGGAAGCATCGATCGTTGCCGGCAAGATCCTTGAGAACAAGGGCGCGACCTTCGGCTACAACGCCCAGACCGGCGAATATGGCGACATGATCGCCATGGGTATCGTCGATCCGGTCAAGGTTGTGCGCACGGCTCTGCAGGACGCGGCCTCGGTCGCCGGCCTGCTGGTCACCACCGAAGCCATGATTGCGGAGGCTCCGAAGAAGGAGTCGGCTGGCGGCGGCATGCCTGGCGGCATGGGCGGCGGCGGCATGGGCGGCATGGGCGGTATGGATTTCTAATCCAACCCATCAGCCTTCATGTACGGAAAGGGCGGCCGAGAGGTCGCCCTTTTTCGTTGATGGGACGGAGGATGAGAGGCGGTCCGATTCCAAAGCAGCGGGAGCATACCCCTGACCGTTTCTTCGGCGTCGGCGCAGAACGTGAATTGCAGAGCTGGAGCGTCGGCCCTTCGGCAGGGCTCCGCGCTGGCCTCGATGCCGTGGAAGCGCGAAACGTCAATGCGCCGTGACTGCGATCTCTTTCGCCGGCAATGCCCCCTCAATCAGCGCCGCGACCTCATCGGCTACCGCCAGCACCGGGGCGCGGTCGCGGGTGGCGCGTGCGATCACCATCAGCCCTTCCAGCGATGATTCGACCAGCAGCGCCAGCGCGTGCGCGCGGCGCTCGGGCACCCCTGCCCTGACGAAGGCCGCCCTGAGCAGGCCTATCCATTGCTCGAAGGCCGACCGGCACAACTCAGCCAACTCCGGCATGTCGGTCGGCGAATCCAACACCACGGGCGCGATCGGGCAACCGAGCGTGAACTGGTTGTCTTCCAGCATGCGCGCGACCGATTGGTAGATGTGGTGGACCGCCACCGCCGGATCTTTTTCGGCAGCGAGCGCGGCGTCCAGCCTCTGCGTCACATCGGCGACGCTATCGCGCGTAACCTCGACGACCAGCTGATCCTTGCCGCCCGGAAAGTGGAAGTAGAGCGAGCCTCTCGGTGCGCCTGAGGCGCTCAATATGTCGTTGAGCGACGTGCCGTGGTAGCCGCGCTGCCTTAGCAGCAGCGCCGTCGTCTCGAGTATGCGGGTGCGGGTGTCGTTCGCCATGTCAACCTCTGTCAGGAATGAGCATTATAGGCCTTGCCTCGAATATGACAACCGGTCTATATAATATGTAGATCAGTCTATATATCAATGAGGGGCGAATGCGCAGTTATCGTCTTGAAGGAACCGGCGGGACCAGGTGCCTGGTGATGCACGACGGGACGCAGCCGACGCCGAAGCCGCGAGAGATCGTCGTGCGTGTCCGCGCCACATCGCTCAACCGCCGCGATACGATGATCCTCAACGGCACCTATCCGCTGACGCCGCGCCAAGACGTCGTCCCGCTGAGCGACGGTGCCGGGGAAGTCGTTGCCGTCGGAGCTGCCGTCACCCGCTTTGCCGCCGGCGACCGCATCACCGGCAGCTATTTTGCACGCTGGATTGATGGCCGCATCAATGCCGGGCTGATCGACCAGCTTGGCTGCACGCTGGACGGGATGCTGACTGAATACGCGGTGCTCGACGAGCAATGGGCGGTGTGGCTTCCCGATCATCTCGACTGGCATCAAGCGGCGACACTGACCTGTGCCGGCCTGACCGCTTGGAATGCCGTGACGGCGGCCGAGATGCCGAAGCCCGGGCAGTGGGTTCTGGTCATCGGTTCAGGTGGCGTCGCGCTGTTTGCGCTGCAATTCGCCAAGCTGCTCGGCTGCCGGGTCGTGGCAGTCAGCTCGCGCGGCGAGAAGCTGGACCGGCTGCGGGCGCTGGGCGCCGACCTCGTCGTCTCGACGGCCGACATGCCGGAATGGGGTGCAGCTGTGCGCGAGCAAACCGGTGGCATCGACCTCGTCGTCGAGACCGGCGGCCCGCCGACCTTCGCGCAATCGATGATCGCCTGCGCGCTTTACGGGCGCATCGTGCTTCTCACCATACAGGATGCGAAAGGCGGGACGGTGCAGATCCCCGGCCCGGTCTACCAGCGCAGCCTCGCCACCATCAGCCGCCTCTTCGTCGGCAATCGCACCAACCTCGAAGCCATGCTGCGCGCCATCTCGGTGCATCGGCTTAAGCCTGTCATCGACAAGGTGTTCGCCTTCGACGAGGCCCAAGACGCCTACCGTTATTTCCAGCAAGGCGACGTCTTCGGGAAAGTGGTCGTCGACGGCGCCTGACTGGTTCGCCCCCAAAATCTGATTGACCCCCTCAAATCAAAGGAGAGACACAATGACCATTCGTGAAGCAGAGGCCCAATGGCAGGGATCGTTGAAAGAAGGTTCGGGCCGGCTGAGGCTAGGCAGCGGCGTATTCGAAGGCGCCTACTCCTTCCCGTCGCGTTTCGAGAACGGTCCCGGCACCAACCCGGAGGAATTGATCGCGGCGGCGCATGCCGGCTGCTTCTCGATGGCGCTGAGCGCCATCCTGGGCCGCGAAGGTTATACTCCCGCACGCATTCACACAATCGCGAAAGCGCATCTCGGCGCCACCGCGGCCGGACCGACGATCACCCGTATCGAGTTGGAGACGGAGGCAAGCGTGGCCGGGCTGGCTGCCGGGGATTTCGAGCGGCTGGCGCAGACGGCCAAGGAGAGCTGCCTCGTGTCGCGGGCGCTGGCCGGCGTCGCGGCGATCACGCTCAAGGCCCGCCTCGTCGAAACCGTTGCTGATCACTGAAGGGAAGGAATATCCAATGACACAGGAACTCATCATCGACATCGCCGCGGCAAAACGCTCCGCCGAAACGGCCGAGATCATGCGGCGCTACAACGACGTCTTCCAGCGCCACGACGCGTCGGCGCTCGACGATCTGGTGGCGGAAGATTGCGTGATCGAGAACACCACGCCGGCCCCGGACGGCGCCCGCCGCATCGGCAAGGGCGCCTGCGTCGAACTGTGGTCGGCGATCGCGACCGGACCCGGCATGCGCTTCGACATCGAAGAAACCTTCGTCGCCGGCGACCGGGCGACGATCCGCTGGCGCTACTGGATGGCCGACGGCAATTCGCTGCGCGGCGTCAACCTGATGCGTGTGGCGGACGGGCAGATTGTCGAGGCCATGGGCTACGTGAAGGCATAAGGCTGTCTACCGGTCCGCCAGCGCCAGTTTGGCGCCGAGCATGACAAAGGCTCCGGCGAAGGTGCGGCGCATCCAGGTCAGCACCTTTGGTCGCGACACGACATGGCTGCGGATCGACGCCGCGAAGATGCCGTAGCCGACAAAGACCACGAAGGTGAGCAGCATGAAGACGCTGCTGAGCTCCAGCATCTTCGACAGCGCATGCGATTCGGTGGTGCTGACGAATTGCGGCAGGAAGGCAAAGAAGAAGATCGACAGCTTCGGATTGAGGATGTTGATGAGGATGCCCGAAGTGATCACTTTGCCGGCCGAGCGCGGCGCGACATTTTCGTCGACGCTCAGGCCGCCCTTCTCCTTCAGCGTGTTCCAGGCCATGTAGAGCAGGTAGGCGACGCCGAGATATTTCAGCGTCTCGAAGGCGACGGCGCTGGTGTGCAGCAGAGCCGCGAGGCCGGTGATGGCGGCCGCCATATGCGGAATGATGCCGAGCGTGCAGCCGAAAGCGGCAATGATGCTGGCACGCGCACCACGCGAAAGCCCGGCGCTCAGCGTATAGAGAACGCCAGTGCCGGGCGAAGCCACGACAATCAGCGACGTCAACAGGAATTCGATGCTCACAGATGGTCTCCCGGTGCTGGCCCTGCCGCCGGCAGCGTAATCAGCGAAACGTGCGGGCACAAGCCAGCCTGAGAGCCTATCCGCATTCAGATCATGCTATTGGCGTGCAGCTTGCTATCCGCGATGGGTTGCCGAACTTCCCAGTGTTCGACGAGCTTACTTTCGTTCAGCCTGAAAATGTCGACGATGGCCAAGCCCTCCTCTTCGGGTTCGCGTTTTGCCTGCATGTGCACGATGACGAAATCCCCTTCGGCAAAAATCCGCTTCACCTCTCCCCTCACGAGGGGAAATGACTGTTTGAGCTGCTGCAGATAGGCTTTGAAGCCGTCCGCACCATCCGCAATGTTCGGATTATGTTGGATGTAGCGTTCGCCAAAATGCATCGAAGCAGCTTCGATGTTGCCCTGGTTTACTGCTTTGTCGATGAAGTCCAGGACGATCGTCTTGTTGGTTTCGAGCGAATTATGACTCTTGGCTGTAACTGGATTTGATGGTTCGTCACGCATGTTTTGCTCCGTGAGGTGGCTGCTTCCGCCTGTTGTGGACAGGAGCGTCCGCAGGCCGACATTGCCAACATAATCAGCCACGCTTGTGAGATGGTCGATATGCCATTCCGCTAGATTCTTATCCAATCGTCTAATATCGTTGTCCGATTCATCATCGGAGGATGGTTCTCATGGATGCCTTGTCCGAAGTTCTTGCTTCGCTGAGATTTGGCAGCGCCATGATCGGCAGCGCGACCCTGCATCGGCCATGGGGTATTTCGGTCGATCCGACAAGGAATGCCGCCATCCACGTCATACAGAACGGCGAATGCTGGCTGCGGCTAGCCGGTGAAAAGGAGCCGATCCGCTTAGGCGAGGGAGACGTCATCCTTGTCGCGAGCGGTATCGGGCATGCCCTTTGCAATCCGGCGGATGCACCGACGGCATCGATATCCGCCGTCCTTTCCGCAAATCGGAGCGGACTGGAACCGAAAAGCGAGAGCGGCGCGACAACTCTTCTTTGTGCGAGATATTCACTCGACGGCGTCGGACCATATCCGATGGTTTCGCTGCTTCCACCGCTGATCCATTTGACCCGAGATCAGATCGACACCAGCGAGCCGCTGCGGCTTGCCCTGGAACTTCTGCAGGTCGAAGCAAAAAGCAATCTCGGCGGTCACGACATTGTCGCCCCACGTCTTCTCGACAGCACGTTGATCTTCTTATTGCGTGCCTGGATAGAACATCAGCCTCTCGGAACAGGCGGATGGTTTGGCGCCTTACGCGATAAAGGCATTGCGCAGGCTTTGCGCCTGATCCACGAGCGGCCGGATGGTCCCTGGACTATCGCTTCCCTTGCCAGCGGCGCGGCACAGTCCCGGGCCACCTTCGCGCGTCGCTTCGCTCAACTCGTGGGACAACCGCCGCTGTCCTATGTGACTCGCTGGCGGATGAACCTTGCCGCCAAGGCTCTGCGGGAAACGAACCAGAACATTGGCGAGATCGGGTGCGCCGTCGGATATGAGTCGGTGCCGTCGTTCTCGCAGGCATTCAAACGGTTGACCGGACGATCGCCCGGCCTCTACCGCAGCGACTTTCGCTCATCTGACTGACGAATTTCAAAAGTGAGACGCCAGCCCGAGGGCCGTCATTACAGCGTCGGCAGTCCGTGAGCCAGGCGCGCCATCAGGCAGTCGTCATCGCCCGGCATGCAGGCGCGGCAGACGTCGGGACGGATCTCGTAGATGCCGCAGGCGGTCGACTTGCCGACCTCGCCGCACAGTGCCGAACAGCGCGCGCCGTCGCAGCGCATGCCGGCTTCATCGGCAGCCACGTATTTTTGCGGGATAAGGTCGAGTTGCGCGTCATCCTCGGTTGAAAAGCGCGGCCATCTTGACGAGTAGGCGCAGCAGGCGCCACAGGTCTGGCAATCGAAGGCAACCGGATCGGCGCCCTCTTGTGGCGACAAAAAATCCTCTGCGACCGCCAGGGCAAGCAGCCTTGGCGCAGATTTCCGGCCGGCATTTTGCTGCAAGGGTGCTATTTCTTCTTCGGCTTGCGCGGCGGTGCTTCGGCCGGCGACCTGAACAGATCGGTACCCGCTTCGGCGGCTTCACCGGTTTTTGGTGCGGCGGCCGGCTTGGCCGGCTTCACGGCGGCAGCAGGCGCGGCTGGCTGGCCCTTGGCGGAAAACTTGATTGCCATATCAATCCTCGTCAGAGAAACGCGATGATGGCGCATTCGGATTGCGAAGGCGGCCGATGAGCGCCGAAACGGCCGTGATGTTCATTTCTTCGGGCGACCAGTTCCTGGCTTCCTCGATGTGCCGGGGCGCCAGCTCGCGATGCGTGCTGCCACTGTAGGCGGCGTCCTGATAGGTCACGCGCTCGTGCGTCTTGGCGTTTTCCCGGACGTATTCGATCAGATAATTGGGGCATTCGGCACGGCCGCGCACGCCGAGCCGCACCTGGGCATCGCCGTGGACACGCCGGCAGCGCTCGAGCTTTTCGAGCACGCGCCGGACATATTCGACCGGCTTGTCGAGTTCACCCACGACATCGGCGATGGTCGAATCGGCGGCGATCGCCTTTTGAGGCACGCGTTTGGTGGCCATCAGCGTTTGCCCGCGCGTTTCGGCGAGGCCGCGAGCGCTGCCGCCATGTCGTCGGCTTCCTTTTCCAGGCGCAGTTCGCGCAGCCGCGCGGTCTTGGCTTCGCGCGCCTGGCTGACGGCATCCCGTTCGGAATTGATGCGGTCGAGCGACATCGACTGGGTCCGCGTCTTGCTAAAAATGGATTCGGCCTGGTCGCGGGGTCTTTTTGAAGTTGCGGTCAAGGTCTTTCTCCCGGTTCGGAGCGCGCCGCCGAAAAGTGGCGAGACTGGTCTTTCGGCCAGGATCCCGCACAAAGCAATACGGCAGCCGGTTTCAAATTGCTGGAACGTCCTCAGAGACCGTTTGGAAATTCTACTCTGACGGCCGTCTGATGGCCGTCAGAGCGAATTTCGAAACAGCCTCTTAGCACGTCCGGGCCGTCGAGCAGCGCTCTTTCGGCGGTCGAAGCGCAAAAATGAAAAAGGCCAGGCACCGCCTGACCTTCCATGAGAGCGCATGCGCATCCCGAGAGACGCGCAAAGAAACGTTCTTCTCATGCGCATGAACGGGGACTTAACCTCCCGCGATCATGTGCTGGAATTTGCCATTCACCGGTGCCAGTACATCCGTGGTCACCGGTGAGGCTGAATTCCGTTTTAGGCCGCCTTCAACTGGTCGGCGGACATCTTGCCCGACTTGTTGTCGCGGACCATCTCGTAGCCAAGCTTCTGGCCCTCGACGATGTCGCGCATTCCGGCGCGCTCGACGGCTGAGATGTGGACAAAAACGTCGGCAGAACCGTCGTCAGGCTGAATAAAACCAAAACCCTTGGTGGCGTTGAACCATTTAACTGTGCCTGTGCTCATAACGAACCCTTTCCATGGCAAATATTCGTTCGCCGTCATGCGGATGCACAACAACGTTTGTCTCGATTTTGATGGGGAAGTTCGTCAAAGGCGCGCCTCGGCACGCGGATAACAAAAGTCGGTCAAACAAACATCGACAAAATTCTTGTAGACTTCTTTGCGCGCTGTGTCAATTTTTTGATTTGCAACACTCGTGGAGATGCGCGGCGGCGGCAAATACGACAGCGAAAACCGGGCTATTGCCCGCCGAAAAAACCACTTAGCCGGGAACCATTTTGGCGCCGGAGCATTTTTTCGGTGTCGAACGCCGTTCTCGAAAGAGCGATCTTGAGAAAAGGCGGACGATCACCAGGACGCCCCCCGCGCAGATAAAAGGCACGAGGGGCGTTCCTGTGTGATGCGACCATTCGCGCCGCCGCCCCCTGCTCCTCACACCATGCCGCGACTGAGCCCGCCATCCACCGGCAAAGCCACGCCGGTAATATAGGCGGCGGCGTCGCTGGCCAGGAATGCTGCAACCGCACCGAATTCGGCGGGAGTGCCGTAGCGCTTTGCCGGGATATCGGCCTGACTCTCGGCGGCGATCACGGCAGCGTCGACACCCCTGTCGGCGGCGTCCATGGCGTCGAACTGTTTGGTCCGGTCCGTCGCAAAACGGCCAGGCAGCAACAGGTTGACGGTAACGCCGTCCGCCGCCACTTCGCCGGCCAGCGTCTTGGCCCACCCGGCGAGCGACGCACGCAGCGCATTCGAGGCGGTAAGGCCGGGGATCGGCTCGCGGACGGAAGTCGAGGAAACGGCGATGATGCGTCCCCAGCGCCGCGCCCGCATGCCTGGCAGGAAAGAAATGGCAACGCGCATCTGGCTCAGCACCATGCTGGTGAACTGCTTCTCCCAGACGCTCGCATCGAAGACGCTGGCCGCGAAGGGCGGCGGGCCGCCGCCATTGAGCAGGACGATGTCGATCCGCTGATGCTCGTCCTCGACGGCATGGATCAGCCGGGAGACGCTGTCGTGGTCGGAGAGGTCGGCGCTGAAGGTCGAGCAGATGTGGCCGGCGGCCTCGATCGCGCGCCGCGCCACATCCAGGGTCGCCTCCCCTCGTCCGACCAGGATGATCTCGGCGCCTTTCGCCGCGAGCGCTTCGGCAACGCCGAAACCGAGGCCCTTGCCTCCGCCGAGAACAAGCGCCCTCCGCCCCTCAAGATTTGCATCCATCAAGCCAAGCCTCCTGCTGGTTTCACTGGCTATTTCGAGCGACTTCCCTAGCGGACATGCACGATAGCGTCGGCTTCGACCGGAACATTGGCCGGCAAGCCGGCCATGCCGAGCGAGCAGCGGGCGTGCTCGCCACGCTCGCCGAAAACATGGAGCAGAAATTCGGATGCTCCGTTGCCGACCTCCGAATAGGCCGAAAAGCCGGCCGTCGCATTCACATAGACGGTCAGCTTGGCGAATTTCACGACACGGTCAAGATTGCCGTCCAGTTCCTTGTCCAGCCAATAGACGATGTTGGCCGCGCAGAGCCGGGCGGCGTTCTGCGCAGCAGCCAGAACGATCTCTCTGCCGACCTGGCCGATCGCGGCGATCTCCTGCGCGATCTCGGGAATCTGACCGGAGACATAGACGATGTCGGCGACCCGAACCGTCGGCGAGAACGGCAAAGCAGGCCGCTCGAGCGACGGCCAGGCGACACCGAACTCCTCAAATCTTCTTCTGTAGGACAAGGTGGCTGCTCCTGTTTTCGTTCGTGCGAGCGGACCTTGAATTCAGATCGGGCTTTCGGATAGCCTGATAGTGCTGACACAGCTATCAGGAATTCTTATGACTGGAGATATCGACGTCAGGCTGCTGCGTGCCTTCGTCACCGTGGCCGATACGGGAACGGTGAGCCGGGCGGCCGATCGACTTGCCCGCACCCAGGCGGCGGTGAGCATGCAGCTTCAGCGCCTCGAGGGTGAAGTCGGCGCCGAGCTGCTGCGCCGTTCGCCGCGCGGCGTGACGCTGACCGAGGCCGGCGAGATCCTGCTCGCCTTCGCCCGCAAGGCCATCGCGATCGGCGACGATGCCAGGCGCGAGATAGAAGGCCGCAGGCTGGTCGGCCGTGTCCGGCTGGGCATCATCGAGGATTTGGCGGTGACACGGCTGCCGCTGATCATTGCCGACTTCCGCCGCCGGCATCCTTCCGTGGAGATCGAGCTGACATCGGCCAGCAGCGCCGATCTCAGCAAGTCGCTGGGCGAAGGAAAATGCGACATCGTCATGGCCGATCCGGCGCGCTTCACAAAGGCGCCGCGAGGTCATCTGTCACGACAGCTGGTCTGGGCGGCAAGCCGCATGATCGAGATCGATGACGAGGTCGAGCTTCCGCTGGTCATCTTCGAAGGCGCCTGCTCCTGGCAGGACAGAATGCTGGCCTCGCTCGCCGAGGCCGGGCTCGGCTGGAAGATCGGCTGCCGCGTGTCGACTTTCGCGACGCTGATCTCGGCGCTGAGGGCCGGGCTTGGCATCGGCCTTCTGCTGCAGGAAGGACTGCCGCCCGACTGCCAAAGCCTCAACGGACGCTTCAACCTGCCGCCGGCGCCGATGGCGGATTTCGGCGTCTACCTTGCGAGGGACCCGTCCCGGCTGGTCGAGGAGTGTGGCGATTTCCTGCGGGCGGGATTCGAAGTCTAACGAAACGATCCGACGTCATTCACCGTTCCTGGTCGGTCGGGCGGATGACGATCTCGTTGACGTTGACGTGCGCCGGCTGGCTCACGGCGTAGAGAATGGCCGCGGCGATGTCCTCGGCGGCCAGCGCCTCCATGGCGGCGAGCCGCTGGTCGAGCCCAGTCTTCGCCGCCGGATTGGTGATATGGTCGCCGAGCTCGGTGCGCACCAGGCCGGGTTCGATGACGGTGACGCGAACCTTGTCGGAGTAGACTTCGCGGCGCAGCGATTCGGAAAAGCCGACGACGCCGAACTTGGTTGCGGCATAGCCGCTGGCGCCGGGATTGGCGACGCGGCCGGCGACCGACGAGACATTGACGATGTGACCCTTGGCGGCCCTGAGATGCGGCAGCGCCGCTTTGGTGACACCCATCAGCGCCAGCAGGTTGAGCTCGACCATGCGGCGCCAGTCATCGAGCACCGCCTCGGCGGCCGGCGACAGAAGCATCACCCCGGCATTGTTGACGAGGATGTCGAGGCGGCCCCATTCGGCGACAACCTTGTCGACCATGGCGGTGACATCGTCGTTGCTGGTGACGTCGGCCGCGATACGGAGTGCCGTGCCGCCGGCCTTTTCGATACGCGCGGCCAGCGCTTCGAGGCGATCGGCGCGGCGGGCGGCAATCGCCACCTTTGCCCCGGCGGCCGCCAGCGCCACAGCGGTTGCCTCGCCGATGCCCGACGAGGCGCCGGTGACAAGCGCGACCTTGCCGGCCAGTGCGGAAGAAACAGCTGTCATTGTGAAGTCTCCAAAGCCCCTGCCCGATCTTCAGATAGGCCGCGGGCCGCGAAGTGGAAGACCAGCTCGCCGGTTGCTCGGCTCATTCGTCGGGGCCGGGCTCCGGCCATGGCTCCTTCGCCGCCTCCGCATACCAGTGGCGCATCGCCGGCATCGAAAGCACGGCATCGACATAGGCGCGGGTGTCGGGCGCCAGCGTGCCGCCATAGGTGTCGAAGCGGGTGACGACCGGCGCGTACATGGCGTCGGCCGCGGTGAAATGGCCAAACAGGAACGGCCCGCCTTTGCCGTATTTTTCCCGGCATTGCCGCCACAGATCCTCGATGCGCGCCCGTTGCGCCTCACCTTCGGCGTCGAGCGGCTTGTGGCCTTTTGGCCGGCGCAAATTCATCGGCCAGCCATAGCGGACCTCGCGAAAGCCGGAATGCATCTCTGTCGCCGCCGAGCGGGCGTGCGCGCGAGCGCCGATATCGGCCGGCCAGAGCTTCTTGTCGGGAAACAGGTCGGCAAGATATTCAAGGATGGCAAGGGTTTCCCAGACGATCCGGATCTCGCCATTCGGCAGCCGATGGTTCAGCACCGGCACCTGGCCGGTCGGCGATATCCTGGCCAGATTGGCGGCGGTCTCGGGCGTGCGCAGGCGCACAAAACCTTCCTCGAACGGTATCTCCAGATGCTTCATCGCCAGCCATGGCCTCAGTGACCAGGACGAGAAGCATTTGTTGCCGATGAAGAGCGTGAATTCAGCCAAGATGGTCTCTCCGTGTCGAGCCCAGCGGCTCAGTTTGCTTGTGCCGCGGCCAATTGTGCCCCCGGCGTGACGCCGGCGCGAGCGCGGATGGCGGCGACCGCCTTGGTGATATCCGTATTGACCAGCAGCGCCTCGCGACCGGCCGCGATGGTGAGGTCGACCTGATCGACCGGCAATTTCAGCCGCGTCGGGACAGCGTTCAGCTTGGCCTGTGTCGCCTGGTCGAGGTCGGCAAAGGACAGATATTGGACCACGAGTTCAACATCGCGGCAATCCCAGCCGGCAGTCGAGCCGCGATAGGCAGCCACGGTCGAGGTCGGCAAAGCACAGCGGTAGCGGACCAATTCACCGCGCCATTGCGAGACGGCCAGCTTCAGTGCGTCGGCTTCGTCGCGCACCGCGGCCGCCATGGTGGTGCTCGTCACGGCGTCGAGCAACTCGCTAAGCCGCGGTCCGTGGATAGACTTGGCCCAGCTCACGTCGTTGTCGGCGCCGGCGTCGGCAACGATGAAAAGCAGCGTCCTCAACCGGACAGCGGCGGCCGGCGACAGCGGACCATAGGGGGTGCCGGCGGCGGAGCGCTCCAGGGTAAAGCCGGTGACGCCGAGATTATCGGTCAGACCACCGTCCAGCAATTTCACATAGTCGAGGGGATCGGCGTTTTGATAGGAATCGAGCGCGCTGGCATAGGCCTTGAGCCTGATCGAGGCATTGTGATCGGCCAGTGCCCGGCTCAACCATTGCGGCCTGCGGTAGCCGCAATCCGGGCTGGTGGCGGAAACCACGATCGGCGCGAAGACCACCGGCACGGCAGCGGAAGCCGCGACCGCATCAGCCAACCGCATCTTGTCGAGATCGCTACAAAGCGCCGCGAAAGTGTCGTAGCTGAACAGAAATGGCGTGCGGTTATAGATATCGGACGCGTTGATCCAGATGATGGGCCGGTCCGGCTTGGCGAACGCCTCGAATGTCGCATCGTCGAAGAGATTGTCGTTCAGCCATTTGGCAAAACCGCTGCGGTCATTGACGCCGCCATAGTAGGCGCGGACAAGGTTGAACGGCGACAACCTTGTTCGAAGGTCGGCCTCAGCATTCTGGATCAGGAACCGTTCGCGAAAGTCGCGGTAGCCGTCCTCGCCCTTGTAGCCGAAATAGGCGGCAGTCACCGCGCCGCCTGATGCACCGGAAATCATCCTGATGTCATCGACCAGCGTGCGCCGCCGCGGCTGCTCGTCGATGACGATGTCGTCCAGCGCCCGCAGAACGCCGTAGGAGAAGGCCGCGGCCCGGGTGCCGCCACCGGAGAAGGCGAGGCCGAGCACAGTCGAGCCGTCGTCGCCCGGATCTGGAATGAAAGCCGGCGACGGCCTGCCGGCTTCGGGCGTAAAGACGTTGATCGGCCCGACATCATCGGCGACGCAGCCTGCCAAAAGCATGGACGTCGCAACGGCACAGGCAAGGCGAAAACGCATCGAAATCCCCCCGGGCAGAGCCTAGCCGCATTACCGCGCCGGGTGCAACCGGTTGTCCGGCGATGCATGGAACCGAAGCGGTGCCTGACCGTTTGCCTCGCAAATAAAACTCCCGAACTCCAGGAGATGCGCGATGGTGAACAAGGATCAGGTGGCAGGCGTCGCCAAGCAAGCCAAGGGCTCGGTCAAGCAGGCCGCCGGCAAGGCCACCGGCAACAGGCGCACCGAGGCCGAAGGCGACGTCGACAAGGCGACCGGCAAGATGCAGAAGGCTTACGGCGACGTGAAGGACAAGGTGAAGAAGGCGCTTTGACACTGGCCCCCTTCGCGAACCAGGAAAAAGGTGGCTCGGCCGCCTTTTTTGCGCCCTCTCTTACCGTAAGAAAGTCAGGCTTTTGCTGTATGCATTGGTGAAGGTGACCTCGCCATGATTTCCGGCGGCTTCGCCCAGCACCACATCCATGCTGTTTCCGGTCACCCGCGCCAAGGCAAAGCCGCCCATGAAGGCGGCCTTCGGTTTGAACAAGTCGAGCCCGTCACGGCGGTAGATCATCGGCGTTGCGTGCTGGTGGCCATGGAAGATGCCGACGACATTGTAGCCTTTCAGCACGGCCAGCAGCGCCTGCCTGTCGACTTCGCTCCACCAATGCGGCGGACCCGTGCCGCTGTCGTCGAAGGTTCTCTCGGCGGCGTCCCATCTTTCGATCGAAAAAGTATCCCAGCCATAATGCTGGAACAGGATGACCGGGCGGCCGTCGCCGGCATAGGTCGCCAGATCCTGCTTCAGCCATGGCAGGCTGTTGGCGGCGCCGTGGCCGGTATCGCCGGCAAAACGGTGCGTCTGGACAAGATGCAGACCGCCCCAATCCCATGAATAGCAGTCGGTCTCGACGTCGTAGTCGGTCGCCGGCGCAGGCGGCTTGAAGAACACGCCGGGGCGGTGGTTGACCTCGACATAGTCGCGCATTTCGCGGCGGTACCAGTCGACATGCGAGCGCGGGCCGTTCTGGTCGAGGTCGTGGTTGCCGAGGCCGACATAGACGGGCATGTGCACACGGTCGGGGCCGACGCCCTGCTGGTAGCGCTGGCTGAACTGAAGCAGCTGCGTGCCCTCGCTGGGCTGGGTGATCTGGCCGCCGCCGTCATCGGTGATGTCGCCGCCGACGACGAGGCCGAGCGGCGTGCCGATGTTGCCCGTCGAGCGCAGGCCGGTGGCAACGCCTTCGATTTCAGCCGGCCATTGTCTGTCACCGACGCCGTTGAGTGCGGCGACGTTGCGCAGCAAGGCAGCGTCGGTCTTGCCCTCCTGCTCGCAATGCGGGCTCAATCCGTTCGCCATTCGGCAGGCATGGACATCAGCGATAAACAGGAAGGTGGCGTCGATCGGCGGGATGCGCTGCCCGGTCTGGCCGAAGGCCGGGCGCGAAACGGCGCCGGCCGCGGCAACGGCCGCTGCCTGCATCAGGAAGCTGCGCCGAGAAACCGGTAGGGCGGGAATGCGATGCATCATGCGCTAAAATTCAGCACGACGCGGATCGGCAGTCCAGTTGCTCGCAAAGTATGTCGACACGTTCTCCCAGGTCTGGCATTGCTTTCGGCATTCAACTTGCGCGGGCAGAGGAGGACGGCATGAAAACTGCATCCATCGGCATGACAATGGCCATTCTGGCGGTGACGAGCGCAGCGCATGGCGCCGAGTGCATCGACGTCAAATCGGCCAAGGCCGGCTTCATTCTCGAAAGGCCTGGCATCCACAGCGAATTTCGACCGGCAGCGGGCGGAATGGTGGCCGTTGCCAACAAATACCAGTCGCAATCGCCGCAGTCGCAGTACCTGTTCGGCGGACTGATCGAGGTGTTTCGCGACAGCAGCACGGGGCAGCTGGCGATGATCCCGTTTTCCGATCTCAGGAAGGTGTTCCCGCTGAAGGCGGGGGCTAAGAACAAGATCGTGTTTGCCCGCCTCGCACCGAACAAGCCGCCGAAGGGCACCGAGACGCTGGAGATCAACGTCAAGGGCAAGGAGACGTTCAGCCTGGGTGAATGCAAATACTCCGTGCTCGCGGTCAAGCAGACGATCAGGAGCGAGGCCGGCGAGACGCGGGACGAGTTTACCGCGCTTTACGCACCCGACTTGCAGGCAGTTGTGGCCAGGCGCTATGACGAGGGCACCAGCGCCGAAAGCGTGGTCGGCTACGAGCTGATCAAGCCGCTGCCGAATTAAGAGCTCGGCCTCCCCACCTCGGTCATAGTGAGCGACGGCGGCGCCTCTGTCCTGCCGGCGTCAAGGGGCTTTGTGGAGTATCCTGCGACGTCGCCTCGTGACTCCCTGTTCCAAGGCCATCAGGCAGTCGCGCAGCACTCTTGTGTCCTGTGCGGTCTTGGCCATCGACATGGCGCCGGAATAGGTGGCGACGGCGAGCGCTGCGAAGCGCTGCGGATCGGTGCCCTGCTCCCGGCCCGCCTGCTGGTCGGCCCTGATCTTGTCGGCAATCGCCTGACGCCAGGCCGAAAAAATGTCGGCAAGGGCAATGCGGAAATCCGGATCGGCAAGCGACAGTTCGTGCGCCAGATTGTTGAGCGGGCAGCCGCGCACGAATCCCTGCTGCTCCAGCTCCGCCGCGACGGCCGCGAACACGGCGCGCACGCCCTCCCGCGCCGAGCCGGCCCTCCGCACTGGCGCGATCCAGGTCTCCTCGACGGCGGCGGCGACCCGCTCTTCGATGACTGCTAGCGCCAGCGCCTTCTTGGTCGCGAAATGGTGGTGCAGCGCGCCGCCGGTGACGCCCGCCGTCGCCATCAAGTCGCCCATGCTGGAGGCGTGATAGCCGCGTGCCTGAAACGCCTCTTCGGCGACATCGAGCACCTTTTTGCGCATGCCTTCGGGGTCATTGGTGCGTTTTTTAGCCCGCGCCTTTGGGCGGGCTGTGGTCTCTGCTGACATTTCCACACGATAGCAGATTGACAAAACAGGACAACCGGTCTGTTTTATAAAACAGGATGACTATCCTGTTTTTGAGATCGAGCGATGAACCTGCCTTTGAATGCCGCGCCTAAATCCGATCTGCTCGCCTCGCCCGTCGTCGAACTTCGGCAATACACGCTGAAACCTGGCCGACGCGAGACGCTGATCGGCATCTTCGACAATCATTTGATCGAGGGCCAGGAAACCGCGGGGATGACCATCATCGGCCAGTTCCGCGACCTCGACCGGCCAGATATGTTCGTCTGGTTGCGCGGCTTCGACGGCATGATCGCGCGGAAGCATGCGCTGGCCGCCTTCTATGACGGGCCGGTCTGGGCGGCCTGGCGCAACGCCGCCAACGCCACGATGATCGATTCCGACGACGTGCTGCTGCTGAAACCGGCTTGGCCGGGCGCCGGCTTCGACCTCTCGGGATCGCAACGAGTACCCCAGACGGATCTCGAAGAACCAAGCACAAGCAGTGCTTTGCAGGCAATTGTTGTCATCAGGATTCATCATTTGCGACCGGGCCTCGAAGCCGGCTTCGCCAGGGATTTCCAGACCGGGGCTCTTCCGGTTCTTGCCGCACTTGGCGGACAACCGCTCGCCGCCTTCGTCACCGAGCATGCCGAAAACAGCTTTCCGCGGCTGCCGGTGCGGGCCAGCGAAAACGTCTTCATCAGCGTCACGGGTTTCGACAGCGCCGAGGCGCATACCCGCCACGAGGCGGCCTTGGCCGCCTCCCCAGACTGGCAGGCGCTTCAGCAGACCGTACAACGGGAATTCGCCAGGCCCGCGGAGGTTTTGCGTCTGTTACCGACGGCGCGATCGCTGCTCGGGCAGCACCCAATTTCGGTATGAACCAACATCGTCGACGCCTCCTACGTCGCCGGAGCCTCCTGGTTCATGCCTGAAAGTGTCTGGCATGGATCGCCTGGTAACGCGCCGTCCATGCGGTTGCCTGCTCCAGGTCAAGGGAAACGCGCAGCAGACGGTGATCCTCGTTCTTGCGGCCAATGAGCTGGATGCCAATCGGCAGGCCGCCTTTCGACTGGAACAGCGGCAGGCTGGCGGCCGGTTGGCCGGTGACGTTGAAGATTTCCGTGAAAGGCGCAAAGCCGTAAGCCCGGCTCGCCCAAGCCTCGTAATCAAAGAGAGCACCATCGCCATGGATGGCGCCAAGCCGGGGCGGCAGGCCGGCCGTGGTCGGCGTCATGATCAGGTCGAACGCATCGAACGCCCTCGCCATCGCCAGCGAAGCGCTGTGCACATGGTCCTGCGCCCTGAGATAGTCGGCGGCCGAGGACCGTCGAAAACAGTCGAGCGCGTGACGACTGAGGCTTTCGATTTCGCCGGCCCCCGGCATCCGCCCGATCTCGTCGGCGCGCTCGTCAACCAGCCGCGCGACCTCCGACATCCAGAAGATGCTCCAGTCCGCTTCGGCGCTGCCTTCCCGCGGGAAACGCGCCTGTGTGACCTCGTGCCCCATATCCTCGAGGAGGACCATGGCTTGACGTAATTTTTCCTCGATCTCGGGCGCGACCGGCGCGCCATCCGGCCGGTGCGCCAGGCACGCGACGCGCAGATGCTCGCCGGGCGAAGACAGCCAGTCCAGGTAGGACGGCACCGATTTTGACACGGAGTAAGGCGCTCCTTGTTCTGGACCGGCAGTTATGTCCAGCATGGCGGCGCTGTCGCGAACGGTGCGGGACAGGACGTTGTCGGCGTAGAGCCCGGCGCCGACCTGACCTCGACAGGGGCCGACAGGCGTGAGTCCGCGCGACGGCTTCATGCCGAACACGCCGCAACAGGCAGCCGGCACCCGGATCGAGCCGCCGATATCGGAACCGTGGGCGACCGCCACCATGCCGCTTGCCACCGCGGCAGCAGCTCCACCGCTTGAGCCGCCCGCCGTCAGCGAAAGATCCCAAGGGTTCAAGGTGGGGCCGCGAAAGCTGGGTTCGGTGACGAAGTCATTGGCGAATTCAGGCGTGTTTGTCTTGCCCAGCAAGATCAGACCGGCGGCCCGCCATCGCCGGACGATCTCGCTGTCGGGTTTCGGCGCGGCATCCTTGAAGTAGAGCGACGAGTGCGTCGTCGGCCACTCCCGCACATTCACGCCGGTGTCCTTGACCAGGAAAGGAATGCCGGCGAGTGCGGCGTGCCGGTTGCAGCTTGCCGCCGCGGAAAGCGCCCGGTCCGCATCGATCAGTGTCACGGCATTGATGGCGGGATTGATGCTTTGGATTGCTTCGATAGCCGCCTCGACGACCTCGACAACGGACAGTTCGCCCGAACGAACGTGCCCGGCCAGGGCGACGGCATCCAACGCCACATATTCGGAAAGGTTCATGACTGCTCTCAGCCCGGACTGCCGGTCGCGTCGGCCGTCGACTGGGATCCAGCTTTACTCCGGACCTTGAAATATCGGGCGATGGCTGCCGCGACCAATGCCGGATCCTCCCAGTGCGGGTTATGCCCGCACCGCGCCGCGCCCACGAACTCCGCGGCAGGGATTTCTTCGAGGAGCCGCTGTTGGTGCGTTTCGTCGAAGAGCAGGTCGCGCCCGCCAGCAATGACAAGCGCCGGCAGGCGCAGCGTACGCGCCTTGTCGGTAAGATCGACGCGCCGAACCTGCTCCAGGATTGCTCGCCAAAGTGCCGCCGGCATGGCTGACGCCTCCTTTGCAACCATGGTCAGGAAGTCCGCTGGAACCTCGGCCTCGCAGGCATGCCAATAGTCATAGAACGGATCGGCCGGCGATATCGGGTCTCGAAGTGCCCGCACACCAATGGTCATCGGGTGATACTCACCGATCTGCGGCCGCACCGTTCCGGCCATCAGCACCAGGCCGCCAATCATCTCTGGATAGCGCGCTGCTGCCTCGATCGCCACCATACTGCCCAAGGAATGCCCGACCAGAACCGGCCGCTCGAGGCGCAACCGCTCGATCAAACTCACCACATCTTCCGCGAAATCCGCTGACGCGAAGCCGCGTGTCCCGGCCGGCGAGGCGCCATGCCCGCGCAGGTCTGGGATGATAAGCCGGCGCCCGGCGAGATGCGGCGCCAGCAAGGAGAAGCTGCGGCTCGTGTCGGAGAAGCCGTGCACCAGCACCAGCGCGGGCTCCTGCCCGGCGATTTCGACGCAGGCCGTTTCAGTGCAGCCGGCACCGACCTTGCGCTTGCGGCCGTTCCAGCCAGCCTGATCGACCGATATCAAAGGCCGAGCTGCTGCTTGACCGCGTCGAGCGCGGGCTTGCCATCGAATGTGGTGACACCGGCAAGCCAGGCGCCGAGCCTATCCGGATTCCCTTTGATGGCCTTCAGGCCGGCTTCCTCCGGCTTCAGGCCGTCATTGATGAGATAGCCCATGCCGAGATTTTCGAAATCGACGTCGAAGGCGAGGTTCTTCAGCAACTGCCCGACATTCGGGCATTGCTGCAGATAGCCCTTGCGCACCTGCGTCGTCACCGTCGCGGCGCCGAAGTTCGGGCCATAGAACTTGTCGCCGCCGCTCAGATATTTGAAGTCGTACATCGTGTTCATTGGATGCGGCGCCCAACCCTGGAAGACGATGAAGCGCTTTTCCTTGATCTCGTAGCCGACCTCGGAAAGCATGCCGGCTTCACTCGATTCGACGACCTGCCAGCCATCGAGGCCCAGCGACTTATCGGCGATGGCGTCCATCATCAGCTGGTTCGAGCCCGGCTCGATGCCATACATCTTCCTGCCGAATTTGTCGGCGAACTTTTGCAGGTCGGCAAAATCCTTGACGCCGGCCTCCCAGACGTAAGTCGGCACGGCAAAGGTGTATTTGGCGCCGACGAGATTGACGCGCACATCGTCTACCGAGCCGTCCTTCTTATAGGGCTCGTAATAGGTGATCATCGCCGGATCCCAATAGCCAAGGAACACGTCCAAATCATTGTTCTTCAAGGATTCATAGATGACGTTGATGCCCAGAAGCGAGCTTGCCGGCTTGTAGCCGAGCGCATCGAGCAAGACGCTGGTGACGCCTGTGGTGAAGGCAAGGTCGTTCCATCCAGGCTCGGCCATGCGCACGACCTTGCATTGTTCAGGTTCAGCCGCAAAGACCGGCTGGGTCGCCAGTAGGACCCAGAGCGAGGCGCCTATTCCAAGGCTACGAAGCATTTCGGTTCTCCTCATTTCACCAACGGTGTTGACCATTCGGTCCTTATATTGTCCCACCGGTCAATTCTTGATCTCGGCGGACGAAAATGTCAACGTCGGTTTTCGATGCATGGATCCGGCCCGTGAAACTCAAGCGCCTCAGCGACATACGCCGCAAAGAGCTGCGGCAAGCCGCCTTTGCCGTGCTTCAGCGCGAAGGCATAGCTGGCGCCACCATAGAAAAAGTGGCGGCACAGGCCGGCGCGTCGAAGGGTATCGTGCTGCATTATTTCAACAGCAAGCGGGAGCTGTTCGAGCATGCCATGCGCGAATCGAACCTGGTGCTGCGGCATGCGGTGGTCGAGCGGCTGAGACAGGCGCGCACGCCAATGCAACGGATAGAGGCCATCATCGAAGGCAATTTCGAGCCGCATCTCTTCCAGCCGTCCCTCTGCCACGCCTGGCTTTCGCTTTGCGCGGAGGTGCCGCGCGACGAAAAGCTTGCCCGCATCCAGAAGGTGATCCATGCGCGCATGCGCTCCAACCTGCTATCTGGCCTGCGCGGTCTGGCGCCGGCACGCGATGCTGACGAGATCGCTTTCGGCGTCACCGCCCTGATCGACGGGCTGTGGTTGCGGCTTGGCCTGCAGCCAGGCAGCGTCACGCGTGAACAGGCCATTCATCAGGTCAAGGATTTCGTCGCTACGCGGCTGGCTGTTCGGCGCGGTGCAGCCGCTGCCGAATAGACAGGCGCATCAGCCGAAAGTTCATATTGTAGGATAGGCCGGCGGCTTGACCACAATTGGCAACGGCGCTGTTCTGCTTATCAGACAAGACGGCAATGCGCGGGAGTGTTGGATGAGACTAGGCGGCAAACGGGCACTGGTCACCGGCGGCTCGGACGGGATCGGGCTGGCAATCGCCGAGGCTTTCTTGCGCGAAGGCGCGGACGTGCTGATCGTCGGCCGCGACGGCAAAAAACTCGACGCCGCCCGCAAGCAGCTCGGGGATAATGTCGACACGCTGTCGGCCGACCTGTCGGCCAGCGCCGGCATCGATGCCGTGGTCGAGCATGCCAGGCGCGGCCCACCTGTCGATATCCTCGTCAACAATGCCGGCGTAGCGTTCCTTGTGCCGTTCGAGACCGTCAGCGAGGACCAGTTCCAGCAGTCATTCGCGCTCAACGTCACGGCGGTATTCTTTCTCACCCAACGGCTGTTGCCGCATCTCGCGCCGGGTGCGGCTTCGGTGATCAACATCTCGTCCTATTTCGCGCACAAGATGATCCCGAAGCGGCCGTCCAGCCTCTATTCGCTGTCGAAGGGCGCGCTCAATTCGCTGACCAAGTCGCTCGCCTTCGAGCTCGGGCCGCGCATAAGGGTCAACGCGATCGCGCCCGGCACGGTCGACACAGCGATGCGGCGCAGGTCGATCGAAAACCTGCCTGAGGCCGCGCAAGCCGAGCCCAAGGCCTATGTCGAGCGCAGCTATCCGCTCGGCCGCATCGGCCGGACCAGCGACCTTGCCGGCATCGCGGTCTATCTCGCCAGCGACGAAGCGGCAAGGACCAGCGGCGGAATCTTCGCCGTGGATGGAGGATACACGGCGGGGTAAGGTTGCGATCTCCCCCCTCGAGGGGGAGATGGCCGGCAGGCCAGAGGGGGTCGTCTCGCGTGGAACACCAGCCTGTTCCGTCCGCTATGGGAGTTGCGTCAAGACCTACCGCCCCCCCTCTGTCGCCTTCGGCGACATCTCCCCCTCAAGTGGGGAGATTGCCAGCACCTTCAACCGATTTGCATTCCCGTCACCCGCAATCTCCGCTTGAAGGCATTTGTGCAACGCGATACGCCGTTTGCAAATTGCAAACCGGAGAGACTTCGTGAGCGCGCCAGAGACCAGAACCGAAACCGACACGTTCGGTCCCATCGAGGTCGCCGCCGACCGCTATTGGGGCGCGCAGGCGCAGCGTTCGCTTGCCAATTTCAAGATCGGCTGGGAGAAACAGCCGGCGTCGATCGTGCGGGCGCTGGGCATCGTCAAGCGGGCGGCAGCGGAGGCCAATATGGAGCTGAAGCGGCTCGATCCGGCGATCGGCAAGGCCATCGTCGAAGCCTCCCAGGAGGTCATCGACGGCAAGCTGAACGAGCATTTCCCGCTGGTCGTCTGGCAGACAGGCTCAGGCACCCAGTCCAACATGAACGCCAATGAGGTGATTTCCAACCGGGCGATCGAGCTTTTGGGCGGCGTCATGGGATCGAAGAAGCCGGTGCATCCCAACGACCACGTCAACATGAGCCAGTCGTCGAACGACACCTATCCGACCGCCATGCACATCGCCTGCGCCGAGCGCATCACTCACGACCTGCTACCGGCGCTAAGACATTTGCATACGGCACTCGAGGCCAAGACCAGGGCTTTCGCCCACATCGTCAAGATCGGCCGCACCCACACCCAGGACGCGACGCCGCTGACGCTCGGCCAGGAATTCTCGGGCTACGCGGCGCAGGTCGCCTCATCGGTCAAGCGCATCGAGATGACCCTGCCCGGCCTGCAGGAGCTAGCACAGGGCGGCACCGCGGTCGGCACCGGTCTCAACGCGCCGGTCGGTTTCGCCGAAAAGGTGGCGGCGCGCATCGCCGCGATCACCGGCATCGATTTCGTCACCGCGCCGAACAAGTTCGAGGCGCTGGCCGCGCATGATTCCATGGTCTTCTCGCACGGCGCTATCAATGCCTGCGCGGCGGCGCTGTTCAAGATCGCCAACGACATCCGCCTGCTCGGCTCCGGCCCGCGTTCGGGCCTCGGCGAATTGTCGCTGCCGGAAAACGAACCGGGCTCCTCGATCATGCCGGGCAAGGTCAATCCGACCCAATGCGAGGCGATGACGCAGGTTTGCGTGCAGGTGTTCGGCAACAATGCGGCGATCAGCTTCGCCGGCAGTCAGGGCCATTTCGAGCTCAACGTATACAATCCGCTGATGGCCTATTGTTTCCTGCAATCGGTACAGCTGCTGGCCGACGCTTCCGTGTCGTTCACCGACAATTGCGTCGTCGGCATCGAGGCCCGCGAAGACAACATCAAGGCAGCACTCGACCGTTCGCTGATGCTGGTGACGGCGCTTGCGCCGACGATCGGCTATGACAACGCCGCCAAGATCGCCAAGGCGGCGCACAAGAACGGCACCACGCTGCGCCAGGAAGCGCTGGCCACCGGGCTGGTCAGCGAAGCCGATTATGAGCGGCTGGTGCGGCCGGAGGACATGACGCATCCAGGCTAGGGCGTTGATATGCCTGGATCTCAACACCCATGTTGATCGCGAAAACGTTACCTTGGTGAACAATCCGTAACCAATCTGGCATCTTTGGTGAACAGTCGGCCTGCGCTAACTAGACGGGTATCCCAAGCCGTTTGGCCAAACCCTTCTGGAGAGTTACGCATGTCCACCAACACGTCCGCCAATACTTCGTTTGCCGGTTCCGGCACCGCCGCCGGCGCCTCGGGCACGATCCTGCTCGGCCGCATCCTGCTTTCGGTCATCTTCCTGCTTTCCGGTTTCGGCAAGCTGACGGCGATTGCCGGCACCGCCGGCTATTTCGGCAGCCTTGGCCTGCCGCTGCCGATGGTGACCGCCATTGTCGTCGGCCTTATCGAACTGCTTGGCGGCCTGGCCATCCTCGTCGGCTTCCAGACCCGGATCGTCGGCTGGGTAATGGCGATCTTCACCGTCGCCACCGCGCTGGTTGCCCACACGGGCTGGGCCGATCAGATGCAGATGATCAATTTCATGAAGAACCTCGGCATTGCCGGCGGCTTCCTCGTGCTCGCCTCCTCGGGCCCAGGCGCGTATTCGATCGACGCCAAGCGCGGCTGAAGCAGTCCAGCATTTCCTGAACAAAAGGGGCGCGGAATTTTCCGCGCCCCTTTTTCGTTGTCGTTTGTGCCTGTCGGTCCGCTGACCGGAATTCTGCTAGGATCGGGCTCTTGGCCACCCGGCCGACAACGGAGGTTACCATGCCCCGCAATGCGCTGCTTTTGCTTTCCCGACTGCTGTTCGCCGCACTGTTCGTGCCGTCCGGCTTCCACGCGCTGACCGACATTGCCGGCACGACCGGCTATTTCGCCGGCCTTGGCCTGCCGCTGCCGACGCTGGCTGCCTGGGGCACCGGGCTGTTCGAACTGATCGCCGGGCTGCTAATCCTCGTCGGCTTCAAGACGCCGATCGTGGCGCTGCTGCTCGCCGCCTTTTGCGTCGCGACAGCGTTCATCGGCCACTATGGCCAGGGCGGCGGCGATCCGACGCTGACCTTTATGCATTCGCAGATGCTGATGAAGGACATCGCGATATCAGGCGGTTTTCTGGCGCTGGCGATGGCTGGCGCGGGTGCATGGTCGGCCGACGGCCGGATGGCTGCAGGGACTGGCTAAGCTGCCGCCCGGCTCGGCTCATTTGCTGTCGAGAAAGACGAACTCCGCAAGCCTGGTTATGTTTATGGGCTGAGAGAGGAAGCCCCCATGCCCCATTCGGCCGACGCTGATGGTCAGGCAAACCTGTCTGCTTTGTACCGCGATCGGCAACCATTCATATCCATATTGATCTGCGCCCTTGGGGGAGTAGCTCCGAAGATTGCTGTCAATCGCGACATACAGGTAGTTGCGCAGTTGGATCAGGCTTGCCCTCTTAACGTATGGCAACAGGTCGATTCGGCCCGCGACAGGCTCAAGAAAGTTGCCGAGGGGCTGATGAACGGACACGGTTCGATCGACAGCGCCAGGACAGAGATTAACGTCCGCATAAAACGTGTTCATCGAAATCGATCTTTGAAATTTGATCATTTCGTCGCTTATTCTAAATACAAAATAGTTTATCTTTTGCCCGCTTTTAGGTTTTAGAAAACCTGTGAGCAAATTGAACAGTGTTTTTCCGTCTGCGGCTTTTGGATAACTCTTGTCAAACTCAAACGCGCCTTTTGCAGCAACGGAAACCTTGGAAACCGTCTGAGCTCTGGCCGCGTCGAAAATCAACAATGGCAGGATGGAAAGCAGCAGCAGGATTTGACTGGATTTCACGATCTTCTCCCAAGCGTGGAGCTCGCAGCGAATTGCCACATGCAATTGGCGTCGTGCCTGAAACTACTTCACTGAAATACTAGGCCCGCCCTCGACCGCCAGCACCAGCCGGCGGTTGGTGACCTTTGCCAGCTGTGCCAACCGGCCGGCCGGCCGCTCGCCGTAGAGGTCGGACAGCGACGCCGGCAGCACCAGCGCCAGCACGCCATTGCCGCGGTTTTCCCATTTCAGCCGCGGCATGACGCCGGGCATTGCCGCCGTCAGGAGATAGACGACGCGCAGCAGCGCCGCCAAGACGCGGGCGCGCTCGAGATAGCGCGGCGTCGCCAGCCCGCGGATTTCCGGCGCGGCTTCATTGAACACGCCCTCGTGGCGAAACAGGCTGACAAGCGCCAGGAAGGCGCGGCCGGGATGGTCGACGCCGATGAACGAGGCGTGGGCGATGATGTTGAGCGATTGCTTGCCGCGATATTCGGGATGGGCACGCCAGCCGATATCGGCGAGCAGGCAGGCGGCGTGGCGGTAGCGCGCCTCATCCCTGGTTTCGTCGATGCCGAAGGCAGCGAAGGCCTTACCGGTCCATTCGACAAGCTCATGCGCGTGGTCGACCGATCGCGAGCGCAGGCGGGCAAGCTCTTCCGCCGCCGAGATCAGCGGATCGGCTTTCTGTTCGGCCTTGTCGAGCAGCGAATAGAGAAAGCCCTCGCGCACGCCCAGCGCCGACACGATGATCTTCGACGGCTGCATCGCCGCCATGATCTCCTGCAGCACGATGGCGCCGTAGGGCAGCAGCGAGCGGCGGTTCTTGGAGACGCCCTCGATGCCCTTGACCTTATCGATCTCGGCTTTGGCGACCTGCCGGAGGAAGCTCGCGGCGCTTTCGATGCCGATCTCGTAATGGTGCATGACGCCGAGCGGGTAGTTGGTCATTTCCATGTGCAGACGGGCGAGGTTTCGCCAGGTGCCGCCGACCGTGTAGAAGGCCCTGCCCTGTCCGCCCTTCAGCAATTTCGCCCGCGCCAGTTGCTCGCGCGTGATCTTTGCCGCCTGGGTCAGCGAGTTCTTCGCCATGTCCTGCAGGCGCAAGCCGCCCAACGGCAGGGTGATGCCGTCACCGATCGCCTCGCCGTCGATATCGATCAGTTCGAGGCTGCCGCCGCCAAGATCGCCGGCGATGCCGTTGGCCGGGTGGAAACCGGAGATGACGCCGAGCGCCGAATAATGGGCTTCCTCGCGGCCGCTCAGCACCTGGATCTCGGTCTTGAGTACATCCTCGGCGCGGTGGATGAAGTCGGGGCCGTTGACCGCCTCACGGGCGGCGGCGGTCGCCAACACATACATGCGCTCGGCGCCGGCCTGGTCGGAGAGCGCGCGGAAACGGCGGAACTCTTCCATCGAGCGCGTCACCGCCTCGGGATCGAGCTTTCCGGTCGAAACGATGCCGCGGCCGAGGCCGGCGAGCATCTTTTCGTTGAACAGCAAGGTCGGCGAGCGCGCCAGCCCTTCATAGATGACAAGACGGATCGAGTTCGACCCGATATCGATGATGGACAGCGGTCGGCGGTCCTGAAGCCGGCCCTGGGACGCTGAAATCATCAGCCCGTCGCTGCGTTCTGTTTCTTGCGGCGCTTGAACTGCGCGATGCGCTTGGGCGCATGCGACTTCAACGCATCGCCCCGTCCGGACAGGCTCGGATTGGTCATGAAATATTCCTGCGCGTTGAACGGTTCCTCGCCCTCCTCCAGCACAACGCGCCGGGAGGTTCCGTCAGCCAATACGTCGAAACTTTGCTGGTTGTCCATGATGTTGCCGAGCATGATCTGGCCGAGCACCTGTTCATGCACAGTTGGATTGGTGATCGGCACCATGGTCTCGACCCGGCGGTCGAGATTGCGCGGCATCAAATCGGCCGAGGAGATGTAGACGATCGCCCCGTCCGAGGGCAGGCCGTGGCCGTTGCCGAAGCAATAGATGCGGCTGTGCTCGAGGAAGCGGCCGACGATCGACTTCACCCTTATGTTCTCCGACAGGCCCGGCACCTGCGGTCTCAGGCAGCAGATGCCGCGCACGACGAGATCGATCTCGACGCCGGCGCGGCTGGCATCGTAGAGCGCATCGATGATGATCGGATCGACCAGCGCATTCATCTTCATCCAGATGCGAGCCGGCCTGCCATCCAGCGCGTGGCCGATCTCGTCCGAAATATGCTTGAGGATGCGGTTGCGCAGCGTGAACGGCGATATGGCCAGCCGCATCTGCTCGGCCGGCTCGGCATAGCCGGTGATGAAATTGAACAATTGCGCGACATCGCGCGCGATCGTCGGATCGGTGGTGAAGAAGGACAGGTCGGTGTAGATGCGCGCGGTGACCGGGTGGTAATTGCCGGTGCCGAGATGCACGTAATTGCGTAGCCTGCCATCCTCGCGCCGCACCACCAGCGACATTTTCGCGTGGGTCTTCAGCTCGAGAAAGCCGAAGACGACCTGGACTCCGGCGCGCTCGAGGTCGCGCGCCCAGCGGATGTTGGCCTCCTCGTCGAAGCGCGCCTTGAGCTCGACCAGCGCCGTCACCGACTTGCCGGCCTCGGCGGCGTCGACCAAAGCCCGCACGATCGGGCTGTCGTTGGAGGTGCGGTAGAGCGTCTGCTTGATCGCCACCACTTCCTGATCGGCCATCGCCTGGCGCAGGAACTGCACCACCACGTCGAAGGATTCGTAGGGGTGGTGGACGATGATGTCCTTCTCGCGGATGGCGGCAAAGCAATCGCCACCATGCTCGCGGATGCGCTCCGGGAAGCGCGGATTGTAGGGCGTGAACTTCAGATCGTCGCGAGCGACGGCGACGATCTCCGAGATCTGGCTAAGCGCCAGCGGCCCGGTAAGCACGCTGATGCGGCTGGCCGAGACGCCAAGCTCGCCGGCGACGAAGTCGCGCAATTCGGACGGCATCAGCCTGTCGAACTCGATCCGGATGACCGAGCCGCGGCGGCGACGCTTCAGCGCCGTCTCGAACAGCCGCACCAGATCTTCGGATTCTTCCTCGACCTCGATATCGCTGTCGCGGATGATGCGGAACGTGCCGGAGCCCTTGACCTCATAGCCGGGGAACAGCTTGCCGATGTAGAGACTGACCGCCTCTTCGAGCGGAACGAAGCGGACGTGATGCTTGCGATCCGGCAAGCGGATGAAGCGCCTCAGCGCTACCGGCAGGCGCAAAAGCGCGCTCATTTCCTCGCCGTTCTTGCGGTGGCGCAATTGCAGCGCCATCGAGAAACCGAGATTGGGAATGAACGGAAACGGATGCGCTGGGTCGATCGACAGCGGCGTCAGGACCGGAAACACCTGCTCCTGGAAATGGTCCTCGAGCCAGGTCTTCTCGTCCTTGGTCAGCGCATCGCGGGTGATGCTCTCGATGCCTTCCTTGTTGAGCTGCAGCATCAGCGCCGAAAGGCTGTTCTGCTGGTCCTCCTGCAGGCGCTCGACCTCGCGCAACAGCTGTTCGAGCTGCTGCTCGGGGGTGCGCCCGTCCGGGCTCTTCAGCACGATGCCCTCGCGCACCTGGCCGGCAAGACCGGCGACGCGGACCATGAAGAACTCGTCGAGATTGGCCGCCGATATCGACAGGAAGCGAACGCGCTCGAGCAGCGGATGATTGGCGTTCAGCGATTCCTCGAGCACGCGCCGATTGAATTGCAGCCAGGAAAACTCGCGGTTGACGAAGCGGTCAGGATTGCCGCCTTCGCGGCTCGCAGCCTCGATGGTGATGAATTCGTTCTGGACCGGCTTCAGTTCGTTCATAGTTCCTGCTCTTCTCACACCCGTCCGCGGATTACGGTGTTAACCGGCTTAACTTATCCTCTGACAGGCTTTTGCGACAGTTTCATTTCATCGATCTTGCAAAGAGACGGGTTATGATCCAGATGCAATCGACAAGATCAGGAGACGACGATGGCAGGCGGTTCCATTCCCCATTTCCAGAACGATGCGGGCTATCCGGCAATCGACATCGGCGTCAAGGAATTCATGTGCACCGGCGCCAATCCGCCTTTCGACCATCCGCATGTATTTCTCGACATGGGCGACGACAATGAAAAGGTCTGCCCCTACTGCTCGACGCTCTATCGCTATTCGCCGAAGCTGAAGGCATTGGAAACGGTGCCGCCGGGCTGCCTTTATATCGACCAGGCCGCCTGATTCTCCTGCGACAAGCCTGATGCAGGAAACGCAGTCCCGGCAGGTCGTCATCGCCGGGGCGGGCGTTGCCGGGCTGACCGCGGCACTGGCCTTCGCCGAGCGCGGCTATCGGATAAAACTGTTCGAACAGGCGCAGCACCTCGAGGCTGCCGGCGCCGGCATCCAGTTGTCGCCCAACGCGACACGCATTCTTCGACAACTCGGCGTACTCGATCGGCTGCTGCCGACGGCGGTGCGGCCGGAGGCGGTTGTGCTCAAGGATGCCGCCACGCTGGGCGAGCTGGCGCGCGTACCGCTTGGCCCGGCCGCCGAAACGCGCTGGGGGGCACCCTATCTCGTCGCCCACCGCGCCGATCTGCAGTCAGCGCTGATGCAGCGGGTTTCGGAGCAGCCCGGGATCGAACTGGTCGCTGGCGCGCGGGTGACCGACATCGCAGCCGGACCGAAAGCTGTTGCCGTCACTGCATCGGCTGATGGCGAAACGGTCGAGGCTGGCTGTCTGCTGATCGGCGCGGATGGCGTCTGGTCGTCGGTGCGAGAACAACTGGCCCGCAAAGCGGCCGAATTCGGTAGTAGCCGGTTTTCAGGTGAGCTGGCGTGGCGCGCCACCGTCGGTGCCGACAGCCCTGCTGGCCAAGCCTTTGCAGCGATCGGTGCGCCCGATTGCGTTACCGCATTCCTCTATCCCGGCTTCCATATGGTCGCCTATCCGGTCAGCCGTGGCACTGCCTTCAACCTCGCCGCCTTCACCAGGGGCGAGCGCATCGCCGAGGGCTGGTCGGGGCAGGCCAACCCCGCCATCCTCGTCAGCGCCATGCGCGGTACCGCGCCGGCGCTGGTCCGTCTGGCGAGCGAGGCGGCGCCGTGGACGGCATGGCCGATCCACACCGTCGAGCAGCGGCGGTGGACGACACCGGAAGGCGTCGCGCTGATCGGCGATGCGGCGCATGCGATGACGCCCTTTGCCGCACAGGGCGCGGCGATGGCGATCGAGGACGCGGCGACGCTTGCCGGCTTCGTTGCCACCTCGCCTGCCGATCTCAGCGGCGCGCTTGCCGCTTGGGAACAGGCGCGGCGGCCGCGCGTCGCCCAGGTCGCCCGCCGCGGCGCGGTCAACCGCCTCGCCTGGCACGCGGCCGGGCCGGTGGCGATGGCCCGCAACCTGTTCCTGGCGATGCGCTCACCCGAAAAGCTCGCCGCCGATCTTGATTGGCTTTATGGCTAGCGGGCGCGCGAGTCTGGGGATCGGCGATAAAAAGCTCGATAGGCCGGCGGGACAGCGCCCCCCTCTGTCCTGCCGGACATCTCCCCCACAAGGAGGGAGATTGGCAGTTTCGGCGCCTTGCTAGGTCCTGCAACGTTAGAGATTGGCGAAAGGAGGGCTCGAAGGATCGCGGCGTTGATCAGCCGGAACCCTCTTCAATTGTGAAGCCGCATCGACAGGCCGAGCGAGGCTGGCAGCGGGTTCCACCAGCCGGTGCGCAGCCCGGCCGTGCGCAGTGCCGCCGCCGTCCAGGTGTTGCAGCCGATCAGCGCGTTGAAATGGCCATTGGCTTCGAAGAAACGATCGAAGCGGGAATAGGCCGCATTCTCGATCGGAATGGCCCCGTTCGGCCCCCGCTGGAAGCTTGCCGCAATGTAATCGAGCAGCGCCGCAAAGCGTTCGTCGCCGATGTCGAAGCCGGCGACGTCGGGATGCGGCTCGGCGATGTCGCCGGAAATGTCGACATGCATCACCGAGGCATCGACGGTCAGCGCCTTCATCACCGGCATCGGCTTCAGCTCCGACCAGGTCGGCGTCTCCAGATAGAAGGCGCGGCCGCCCCAGCCGAAGACGATGTAGCGGACCTCCGCCATGTCGGCAGGAATGCCGGCATCGACCAGGAAATGGAAGCGCCGGCGCATATCGTCGTCGACCGGGATGGCGATGTCGGTGTGGATCGGATTTTGCAGCACCAAGATGCGGTGGCTTGCGCCGATCGGATCGGCAACTGCCGCCGGCCAGAGCGGGCGCGGCAGCAGCGTGCCCAGCGCTGCGGCAAGCACTGTTGCAACGACCAGCAGGCCAAGAAAACGGGCAAGCTTCTTCATGGGAAAGGCTTAGAGCAAGCCATGCTCAAGGTGAAGCGTCTCTGGAGTTGCACGGCTGACAAAGCGCTTGACGCGTATCCTCCCCGGGAGGATATGCTCAAGCATGTCAGATCACCTCCACGCCTCGCATCCTTCCATCATAAAGCGCCTGAAGCGCGCGCAAGGTCACCTTGCGGCTGTGCTGGCCATGATCGAGGCGCATCGCCCTTGCGTTGATCTGGCGCAGCAGCTTCATGCCGTCGAAAGGGCCATCAGCAGCGCCAAGCGCGAGCTGATCAACGATCACATCGAGCATTGCCTCACGGACAGCGTGGAAACCGGCGGCAACTCGCTGGCGGAACTCAAGCAGCTGGCGAAGTATCTATGAATGCCATCGTAGCCCGCATTCTGGACTGGCTCGGGTTCGGCTCGCACGCCGCACATCATCACGGCGATCACGGTTCGCACGGTCACACCCACGGCGTCATCGATGCGACAATTGCTACCACCGACCGGGGCATCTGGGCAATCAAATGGTCGTTCGTAATCCTGGCCATCACCGCGGCGTTGCAGATGGTCGTGGTTGTGCTGTCGGGGAGCGTGGCATTGCTGGCCGACACGATCCATAACATCGGCGATGCGACAACGGCGATCCCGCTATGGATTGCGTTCGTGCTGGCGCGGCGCAAGCCGTCGCGGACCTTTACCTATGGCTTGGGCCGGGTCGAGGATCTGGCCGGCATCATCATCGTGCTCATCATCCTGTTCAGCGCTGTTGTCGCCGCCTACCAAGCCATCGACAGGCTGATCAATCCACAAGTAGTGACACACCTCGGCTGGCTGACGGCGGCGGGCATTGTCGGCTTCCTCGGCAACGAGGCGGTTGCCGTGTTCCGTATCCGCGTCGGCCGCGAAATCAACAGCGCGGCGCTCATTGCCGACGGCTACCACGCCCGCACCGACGGACTTACCAGCCTTGCCGTGGTCATCGGAGCCATCGGCGTCTGGCTCGGCTTTTCCTTGGCCGACCCGATCGTCGGCCTGCTGATCACGATTGCGATCTTCGGTATCGTGTGGCAATCGGCCCGTTCGGTGCTGACCCGCATGCTGGACGGAATCGAACCCGGTGTGATGGATGAAATCCGACATGCCGCCGAGCATGTTGCGGGCGCGCATATTGTCGATGCTAAGGCGCGCTGGGTCGGTCATAGATTGCACGCCGACATCGCAATTGCCGCGGACGAAACCTTACCGCTGTCGGCGGCGAACAAGATCGCGGCAGCGCTGAAAGACGAACTGTCCCAGCATATGCCAGCCCTGGCTGAGGCGAATGTCCGGTTTTCAACGGAACGTGGAGAGAACGACCATCCGCACCCTCACGAGCACACGCATGACCACGGCCACATGCACTGACGCTCGCCGATTTTCTGCTAGTCTCGTCCGATGTTCCAGACGCTCGTCGAATTTCAGCGCACGATCTATCTGACGCTCGGCGAGCAGATCAAGCTGCTTGCGGCCGGAGGCAATTGGCTGGCATTCATGGCCTTCCTGCCGATGGGCGTCGTGTTCGGGGCTGCCCATGCGCTGACGCCGGGTCATAGCAAGGCGGTCCTGGCGACCTATCTTGCCGGTTCGGATGCGAAGGTCTCGCGCGGCCTGCTCGTGTCTATCACGCTATCGTTCACGCATGTGACGATTGCCGTTCTGATTGCGGCTCTCTCGCTGCCACTGGTCTCCATAGCATTGGGCAGCGTTGGCCGCGCTCCGCTCCTGGAGCATATCAGTCGTGGGCTGCTCGGCCTCATTGGCGTCTGGATGCTCTGGCGCGCTTTGAGCCACAGCCATCACCACAGGCACGAAGGCGAGGCTGTCGGCGTGATGGCAGGCCTGATCCCCTGCCCGCTGACGCTTTTCGCGATGACTTTCGCGATCTCCAGGGGTGTTCCGGCAGCCGGCGTCCTGTTTGCCATCACCATGATGGTCGGCGTGGCGCTGACGCTGTCCTGCGTCGCGGTATTGTCGATCGTGTTTCGGGAACGGCTTGTACAGTTTTTCGCGCGCCAGCCACGGCTGTTCGAAACCATCTCCCGGGCCATCGAGGGCGCTGCCGGTCTCGCCCTTGCCGGCGTCGCTGTCTGGCAGATCACATCAGCTTAAGAGAAAACATGGTTTCAGCCACTGCATGGCGTCCGGGCCGGTGCAGCGGTTGGAACGAGCCAAGCCGACGCCGGTCATGTCCCATCGATCACGACCATGAGCCCGCCGCCGCCCTTCTCCTCGACATTGTTGTTCGTGGTGTGATGCGGGATGTGGCAATGGATCAGCCATTTGCCCGGACGCTGTGCCTTCCAGATCACGTCATAGCGCTGACCTGGCCCGACGTTGACTGTATCGGCAAGGAAACGACCCGAGGCAGGGATCGTCTCGCCGTCGCGGGCAACGACCTCGAACGGTCCGCCATGGATGTGCATCGGATGGATGAAGCCGTTGTTGGTGCCGATGAACCGCACCTTGAGCGTCTCGCCGACCTTCATCGGAATCGTCTCGGTCGAGGGATAGGCCTTGCCGTTGATGGTGAAGAAATTCGGCATGCCGCCGTCCATCGGCATCGACGGGTAGGTCAGCCCTTCCCGCACCAGCCATTCCTGAAGCTCGATGACGTAATCATGGTCGGCCGCGACCTCATCGGCGGGATTGGCGGGATCGATGATCAGCGCACCGTAGAGGCCGAGCGCCTGGGTCCGGTCCGGCTTGGCATGGGGGTGGTAGAAATAGGTTCCGTGCTGGGTTGCGGTGAACTCGTATGAATAGGATTGCCCGGGCTTGATCGGCGCCTGGGTGATTTCGGCTGGCCCATCCATCTGGTTCGGCAGGATCAGGCCATGCCAATGCACCGTCGTTTCCTCAGGCAGGCCGTTGGTGACGTTGATCCTGATCCGGTCGCCCTGGCGAATGTGAATTCGCGGGCCGGGAATCTGGCCATTATAGGCATAAGCGTCGACCGCAACGTCCGGCAGGATCTGCCAGCGGACCACCGAAGGCCTGAGCTCGAACACTTTGACGCCGTTCTCCATTCGAAACGGCAGGTCCTGGTCGCCCTTTGCCGGCAGACCATAAGAGGCGGTCACGAGGCGCGGATCGGTGGCGGCCATGTCGCGCATTGCGTCGGCGGGCGTGTCGCGATCCATGATCATGCCTTGCGGCATGATCACCCCGCCGACATCGCGCGCCGACAAGGTTAGGTTCAGCCAGTTCGCCGGCGCGATCATGCCGATGGCGAGGGCCAGCAGGGAGACCATGCTGAGGGCGGCGACTTGCGGGGTCGTGGCATCCGTCTCCATGTGATGACCGGCGCCGCCTTTGCCTTTGTGGGAAGCCATATCGTGGTGCTGCCCGTGATGGCCGCTGGCGTCGGCCTGCTGCATTTGCATCTGCGCGTGTTGCCCTTGGTGGGGCTGCTCTCGACCGTCGGTGCCGGCCGCCTGTTGGCGCTGTGTCATCAGCCCATGTTTCAAGCCGCGGGCGACCAGCCAGACATTGGCCGGGTAGGCAAGCGCAAAGCCGGCGATGACGCCGATCGACATCACGCCCCAGAACAAAAGCTCCGTCGGTTCCATCGCGCGCATGTCGCGGCCCATCATCAGAAAACTCATGACCGGCGCCATGCCGGCCATCATGAAGTTCATGGAGATGAACTCGGGCAGAAAGCTCTTGCGCACATTCTCCCAATAGGTGCCGCCCATCATCGATTTCATGAACAGCGACTGGAAGATGAACAGGCCGAAGGCAAAGCCGGCGAGATATTCGACGATCAGGTCGATCCACATCGGCAGGCCGAGCGCCGCCGTGACGGCGGCGGCAAGAATGATGCCGGTGGCATCGCCGGCGACGCAGTGGATGGTGGAGCCGACGCCCTGCTTCCAGAGCGGCCGGGTAAAGAGTTCATGCTCGCCCGGCCGGGGCTCCTTGTCGGCTAGCACGTAGAGCAGCAAGCCGAGCGGACCCATATAGAGGGTAACCAGGATGAATCCCCATTTCATCACCACCGGCTCGGGATTGTTGCGATATTGATCGAAGCCGACATAAAGCGTCGAAGCCAGCGCCAGTGCGAACCAGACGACGAGAAAATAATCGATCGGTTGGATGAGCATCGGGATGAACCTTGACCTGCCGCCGCACGCGCCAACGCGGCTCGTTATACAACTCCCAATAGCAATGAACGCAGCCGGCGCGCTTATGATCCGTGCCGGCCTTAGCTACCAGGTTGCAAGGTGACCACTCGAGCGGCCTGAAGCACGCTTGCTATCTTCTCGCGCCGCGCACGGTCAGCGCTCGTCGAATACGCGTAAGGCCCTGAGCAACGCAGCGAGCCCGGTCCGCCGGTCTTGTTCCGAACCGGCGTACAGGATCAGTGCAGGATCTGCGACAGGAACAGTTTCGTGCGTTCGTGGCGCGGGTGGTCGAAGAACTCGGCCGGCGTGTTCTGCTCGACGATCTGGCCTTGGTCCATGAAGATCACCCGGTTGGCGACTTTGCGCGCAAAGCCCATTTCATGGGTGACGCAGAGCATGGTCATGCCTTCCTCGGCCAGCCCGACCATCGTCTCCAGCACTTCCTTGATCATTTCCGGGTCGAGCGCCGAGGTCGGCTCGTCGAACAGCATGATACGCGGGTTCATGCACAGCGAGCGGGCGATCGCCACGCGCTGTTGCTGGCCGCCGGAAAGCTGGCCGGGATATTTGTTGGCCTGTTCCGGGATCTTGACGCGCGTGAGGAAATGCATGGCGATTTCCTCGGCCTGCTTCCGCGGCATCTTGCGCACCCAGATCGGCGCCAGCGTGCAATTCTCGAGGATGGTCAGATGCGGAAACAGGTTGAAGTGCTGGAACACCATGCCGACTTCGCGGCGCACCTCGTCGATCTTCTTCAGATCGTTGGTCAGTTCCTTGCCGTCGACTATGATCTTGCCCTTCTGGTGTTCCTCCAGCCGGTTGATGCAGCGGATCATCGTCGATTTGCCGGAGCCCGACGGGCCGCAGATGACGATCCGCTCGCCGCGCATCACCTTTAGATTGATGTCCTTCAGGACATGGAATTCGCCGTACCATTTGTGCATGGCGATGATGTCGATGGCGACATCGGTGGTGGAAATATGCATCTTGGCGGCATTGACCTTGATCTCTTCCGCGCTGACGGCGTTTTCTATGACCATGACAAGGTCCCCTTTTTAGCGTTTGTGGCCGGTGTCGAGACGGCGTTCCGTGTACATTGAATAGCGCGACATGCCGAAGCAGAACAGCCAGAAGATGAAGGCCGCGAACACCAGGCCGGACCTGGCCGTCTGCGGCGTTGCCCAGCTGGCGTCGGAGAAGTTCTGCTTGACGATGCCGAGGAGGTCGAACATCGAGATGACGATGACCAGGCTGGTGTCCTTGAACATGCCGATGAAGGTGTTGACGATGCCGGGAATGACCAGCTTCAGCGCCTGCGGCATGACGACCAGACCCATCTTCTGCCAGTAGCTGAGGCCGAGCGAATCGGCGCCCTCATACTGGCCTTTGGGGATCGCCTGCAGGCCGCCGCGCACCACTTCGGCCATGTAGGCGGCGGCAAACAGCGACACGCCGATCAGCGCGCGCAGGAACTTGTCGAAGCTGACGCCGGCCGGCAGGAACAGCGGTAGCATCACGCTGGCAAAGAACAGCACCGTAATCAGCGGGATGCCGCGTACCGTCTCGATGAAGATCACGCACAGCAGCTTGACGATCGGCATGTTCGAGCGCCGGCCGAGCGCCAGCACGATGCCGACCGGCAGCGACACAGCGATGCCCACGAAGGACAGGCTGAGTGTCACCAGCAGTCCACCCCAAAGCGGGGTTTCGACATAGGGCAGGCCGAACATGCCGCCGAGCAGCAGAACGAAGGCGACGACCGGCAGCGCAAAAAAGAGAAGAATGGCATTCAGCCCCTTGCGCGGTACGCGCGGAATGAGCAGCGGCACCAGCAGCGCCACGAACAGGATGGCGACCAGGATCGGGCGCCAACGCTCTTCCAGGGGATAGCGGCCGAACATGAACTGGCCGAACTTGGCGTTGACGAAGGCCCAGCAGGCGCCGGTCCAGCCGTCCGGCTGGATGCCGCCCTGCGCCACGGTGGCGCAGACCGTGCGGTCCGGTCCCGTCCACTGGGCGTTGATGAAAGCCCAATTGACGATCTGCGGCAGGATCATGGCAACCAGCACGATGCCGATGATGGTCAGGATGGTGTCGCCGGTCGACGCGATCAGATTCTTGCGGACCCAGGCGCCGAGGCCGCGCTCGCTCGACGGCGCCGCCTGCGCCAGCGCCATCTCCGTCCGCACCCAGGACATATCGTGCTCTTGCATGGCCTTATCTCTCCACCAGCGCCATCCTGGCGTTCACCACGTTCATGACCGCCGACGTGATCAGGCTGAGCGCCAGGTACACCGCCATCATGATCACCACGCCTTCGACTGCCTGCCCGGTCTGGTTCAAGACCGTGCCAGCCGTCGCCGTCAGGTCCGGATAGCCGATGGCGATGGCGAGCGAGGAATTCTTGGTCAGGTTGAGGTACTGGCTGGTCAGCGGCGGAATAACGATGCGCATCGCCTGCGGCACGACGACAAGCCTGAGGATCGATCCCGAACGCAGCCCGAGTGCAGCGGCCGCCTCGGTCTGGCCTGCGCTGACGCCCCTGATGCCGGCGCGCACGATCTCGGCGATAAAGGCGGCCGTATAGCACGACAACGCCAGATAGAGTGACAGGAACTCGGGCCTGACCTGAAAGCCACCGACGAGATTGAAGGTCGACTGCTTTGGAAATTCAAAGCTCAGCGGAAAGCCGCTCAGCGCGTAGGCCAGCAGCGGCAGGCCGACGATCAACGCTATGGATGTCCAGAACACCGGGAATGGCTGCCCCGTCGCCATCTGCCGCTGTCGCGCCTTGCGGGCGACGAACCAGGCCATGGCGATGCCGAGGAGCAGTGCGACCAGGATCAGCCAGGATCCCTCGCCCCACATAGCGCGGGGAAAATAGAAGCCGCGCTGGTTGAGAAAGGAGCCGAACGGCAAATTGATGCTGTCGCGCGGCGGCGGCAGCACGGCGAGCACGCCGGAATACCAGAAGAAGATGACCAGCAGCGGTGGGATGTTGCGGAACACCTCGACATAAACGGTGCAGATCTTCCTGATCAGCCAGTTATGCGACAGCCGGCCTATGCCGACGATGAAACCGATGATGGTGGCGGTGATGATGCCGACGACAGCAACGATCACGGTGTTGATAAAGCCAACCAGGATGGCACGGAAATAGGTCGAATCCGATGAATAAGCGATGGCGCTTTCGCTGATGTCGAAGCCGGCGCGGCCCTTGAGAAAGCCGAAGCCGGAAGCGATGTGCAGCCGCGTCAAATTGGCGATGACGTTGTGGGTGACCCACCAGACACCCGCTACCAGCAGGACGAGGACCAGTGCTTGAAAGAATATGCCGCGGACGCGAGGATCATTGATGAAGGAACCGCGGCTTGGCTCCTCGCGAAGAATTTCCTGCGATGCCATTAAACCACCACCCTTCTGGCGACCATCCCCTGGAAAGAGAAACCGGAAGGCAGGAAGCTGCCTTCCGGATCACATTTCGATCAGCGGATCGGCGGAGCGTATTGCAGGCCACCCTTGGTCCACAACGCGTTGATGCCGCGCGCGATCTTCAGCGGGCTGCCCGAACCGACATTGCGTTCGAACATTTCGCCGTAGTTGCCAACTGCTTTGACGATGTTGACGACCCAGTCGTTGGAGACGCCGAGATCGGTGCCGATCTTGGTGTCGGCTTCCTGGCCGAGCACGCGCTTGATCTCAGGATTGTCCGAGTTCTTCATCTCGTCGACATTAGCCTGGGTGATGCCCAGTTCCTCGGCCTGCAACAGCGCAAAGTAGGTCCACTTGACGATGTGGTACCACTGGTCGTCACCCTGGCGCACGGCCGGGCCGAGCGGTTCCTTGGAGATGATCTCGGGCAGCACGACATGGTCGGCCGGCGCGCTGAGCGTCAGGCGGATGCCGTAGAGACCCGACTGGTCGGTGGTGTAGACGTCGCAGCGGCCGGCGTCATAGGCGGCGTTGACCTCATCCAGCTTTTCGAAGACGACGGGGTTGTATTCCATCTTGTTCGCCTTGAAGTAGTCGGCGAGATTGAGCTCGGTCGTGGTGCCGCTCTGCACGCAGACCGCCGCGCCCGAAAGCTGCAGCGCCGAATTGACGCCCGGCAGTTTCTTGGCGTTGATCATGAAGCCCTGACCGTCATAATAGGTGACGCCGACGAAGTTCAGGCCAAGTGCCGTATCGCGGTTGATGGTCCAGGTGGTGTTGCGCGACAGGATGTCGACCTCGCCCGACTGCAGCGCGGTGAACCGCTCCTTGGCGCTGAGCGGCGTGAATTTGACTTTGGTGCCATCGCCGAAGACGGCGGCCGCCACGGCGCGGCAGAAATCCACATCGATGCCTTTCCATTCACCCTTGTCGTCCGGCGCCGCGAAGCCAGCAAGACCTGTGTTGGTGCCGCACTGGATGAAGCCTTTCGCCTTGACGTCGTCGAGCGTGCTCGCGGATGCGGCCGAAGCCGCGAATCCAAACGCGGCGGCGCCCAAAACGCCGATTGCAATGTGTTTCATGACCCACAGACCCTTTTCTGTTTTTTCCAGGCGAACCTGACTTTTTCCCGTGTGAACGCAGCTTCGTATCCCGGCCCATTACCGGAATCCCGCATCGTAACCGACGCGCTGTCTCCCATTCACGAACAACATCGAAGGCGATTATTCCTGTGAGGTCAAGGGAAATGACCAAATCCGAAAGACTTTGAAAACCAACTGGCTGAAATGCCTGAATCGCAGACAACGCGCCCGCAAATCGGTCAACGCGCCGATAAAGCCGGCAAAATCCGATCGCGCCTTCCCGACCGCGACTTCCCGACCGCGCCGGGCGCCCTGCGGATCTACGGCGCATTGCTGAATTGGCATATTCAAGACCTTTGCCTGGCGAGTGCGGTGCGGTTGCGCGGCCAATGCCGCCGCACTATGGCTAACGACCTACTCACGGGACGAAATGCAATGGCAAAAGACGGCAGCGAGATGGGCATCAACACGCGGCTCGCCCATTCCGGCAACAACCCGCATGACTATTTCGGCTTCGTCAACCCGCCGGTGGTGCATGCCTCGACCGTGCTTTATCCCAACGCGGCGGCGATGGCTTCACGCAGCCAGAAATACACCTACGGAACGCGGGGCACGCCGACCACCGATGCGCTGAACAGCGCGATCGATGCGCTGGAAGGCTCTGCGGGCACGGTCGCGGTTCCATCGGGCCTGGCGGCGGTGACGCTGCCGCTGCTCGCCTTCCTGTCGGCCGGCGATCATCTGCTGATCGTCGATTCCGTCTATCACCCGACCCGCAATTTCGCCGACACGATGCTGAAGCGGCTGGGCATCGAGGTCGAGTATTACGAACCGCGCATCGGCGCCGGCATCGCGGCGCTGATCAAGCCCAACACCAGGGTGGTGTTCACCGAATCGCCGGCCTCCAACACTTTCGAGGTGCAGGACTTACCGGCCATCGCCAAGGCAGCGCATGCCGCCGGCGCCATCGTCATGATGGACAACACATGGGCGACGCCGCTCTACTTCCGCCCGCTCGACCATGGCGTCGACATCTCGATCCATGCGGCGACGAAATACCCGGCCGGCCATTCCGACGTGCTGCTCGGCACGGTCTCGGCCAACGCAGCCTGCTGGAAGCAGCTTTGCGAGACGTTCAACACGATGGGATGCTGCGCCGGGCCGGATGACGTCTACCAGGTGCTGCGCGGCCTGCGCACAATGGGCGTGCGGCTGGAGCACCATCAAAAGAGCGCGCTTGCCCTCGCCGGCTGGCTGGAGGGCCAGCCGGGCGTGGCGCAGGTGCTGCATCCGGGGCTGCCCAGCCATCCCGACCACGTTTTGTGGAAGCGCGATTTTTGCGGATCGAGCGGCATCTTCTCTATCGTCCTTGCAGGCGGCGGACAGAAGCAGCAGCACGCCTTCCTCGACGCGTTGAAGTTTTTTGGCCTCGGCTATTCCTGGGGCGGCTATGAGAGCCTTGCCGTGCCGGTATTCCTGGGCGACCGTACCGTCGCCAAGGGCCCGTATGACGGACCGCTGGTGCGCCTGCAGATCGGGCTCGAGGATGTCGAGGATTTGAAGGCCGACCTGGCGCGCGGGCTGGCGGCGGCCGCAGAGGCCTGAGCCAGCACCTTGCCAGACTGAGTCAGGAATCGGCGTAACAGCCTGGAAACACTGCGATCCTGAGCGGTGTCATGGCGACCGATCAGCCGATGAAGCGGCGTCTACAAAATAGAGACGCCGGCGTGGCGGAAGCGATAGAATAGCTTCTGCCGGCGCTTGATGCGGATCGAGGCTGGCCGGCGGATCGGTCGGGAACCTTTTGTCGGCCGATGCATCCAATATCCCGATGAGAAGCCTATCAGGAGATCGCCAATGCCGGCTGTGTTGACGGCAACGTCCGCCGCTTCCGGCGACATGCAGCTTGTCGGCCGCGCGCTGGCACGCGATGGCGATGCATTCCGCACCATCATCAAGACGCACAACCAGAGGCTCTACCGCATCGCCCGCGGCGTTGTGCGCAACGACAGCGAGGCCGAGGACATCGTCCAGGAGGCCTATGTCAGGGCGTTTGCCCACCTCGAGGCCTTTCGTGGCGATGCCTCGCTCGCTACGTGGCTGTCGCGTATCGTCATCAACGAAGCGCTCGGCCGCTTGCGCAAAAGGCGGCGAATGGTGGCGATACCTGAAAATCCGCAAGCCGAAATCATCCGGTTTCCCCTCAACCCGAGCGACGATCCGGAGCGGACGATGGCGCAACGGCAGATCCTTGAGCTTGTCGAACGGGCAACCGACAGTCTTCCCGATGTCTACCGGCTGGTGTTCGTGGCGCGAGTCATCGAGGGGCTGAGCATCGAGGAGACCGGCGAACTGCTTGGCGTGCGACCAGAAACCATCAAGACCCGGCTGCACCGCGCTCGTGCGCTGGTGCGCAAGGCGCTGGACGACCAGATCGGCCCGGTGCTGCTCGACGCGTTTCCGTTCGCGGGCCGGCGCTGTGAACGGCTGACCAATGCCGTGATGCAGCGGCTTGGTCTTTCCGGATAGGTCGCGTCGATTTTCGCGGGAACGTTTTCCGGCGACCTGCATCCAATGAGCATCACTGAAAACGAAGCCCGATGCAGCTCGGCGTCGGGGCGAAGGAGAGCATCATGTTTATTCGATCGACCACGGCACTGGCCGCATTTTTCCTGCTTAGCGCAGCGCCCTTGTCGCAAGCTGCCGACAAGCCGACCGATCCGCAGATCGCACATATCGCCTACACAGCGGGCGTGCTTGACGTCGAGGTGGCCAAGCAGGCGCTGCAGAAATCGAAAAACAAAGAGGTCGTAGATTTCGCCAAGGACATGGTGCGGGATCACGAGGCCGTCAACAAACAGGCTCTCGACCTGGTCAAGAAGCTCAAGGTCACGCCTGAGGACAATCCGACCAGCAAAGCGCTGACCAAGGCGGCGGCCGAGGAACGTGCCAAGCTTGCCAAGCTCAAGGGCGCGGCGTTCGACAAGGCCTATGTCGCCAGCGAGGTGGCCTACCACAAGCAGGTCAATGGCGCGCTCGAAACTCTGCTGATCCCGTCGGCCGGCAATGCCGAGCTGAAGAGCCTGCTGGAAACCGGCCTGAAAATATTCCAGGGCCACGAACAGCACGCCGAACACGTCGCCGGTATGCTGAAGTGAGGATCGGGCCAATGGTGTCGAGGCGGCATCTGTGGGTTGCGCTGGCGCTGACCATCGGCGCCGCACCTGCCAAGGCCGAAACCATTGAGGTGACGATCGACAAGGTTGTGTTTTCGCCCGGAAACATCGAGGCGAAGGTCGGCGACACGATCAAGTGGGTGAACAAGGACGTGTTCGCCCACACGGCAACCGTCAACGGCGGCTGGGAAGTGATGATCCCGCCGAAGCAGGCAGCAAGCCTGATGGTGAAGAAGGCCGAATCGGTCGATTATTTCTGCCGCTTCCATCCCAATATGAAGGGCCATGTGACGGTGACATCGCCCTGACTGGCTAATGCCTGTCGCGCAAAAGTGTGCAGCGGTTTTGCGATAACGACATGCATAAAACAAGAGCCTAAAGCGCGTCGCATGAGGCCGGTCGAACGCGACGTGCTTTTAGGCCGCCAGCCATGCCGTCCCGACAAGAAGCGTGACCAGCGTCAATGGCAGGCCAACCTTGAAGAAGGCGATGAAGCCCAGCGGCTTGCCGGAGACCCGCGCGTGCTCGGCAACGATCAGATTGGCGACCGAGCCGAGCAGCGTGAAATTGCCGGCCAGGGTCGAGCTCATGGCGACGACCAGCCAGGCACGCTCTGGATTCTCCAGGCCGGGTATGAACGGCCGCAGCGCCAGCACGGCCGGAACGTTGCTCATGATGTTGGACAGCACTGCGGTGAAGCCGGACAGCCGCCAGACATCATTCAGCCCAAGGTCCTTTGCCGAAGCGACGATGTCGGGCGTCAGCAATGTCTTTTCGGCACCGGCGACGACGATGAACAGCCCGGCGAACATGAACAGCAGCGGCCCGTCGATCTCGCGATAGATGCGCTCAGGCTTGATGGCGCGGGTCAGCAACAGAATCGCACCGCCAATCAGCGCCGCCTTGGCTACGGGAACGCCGGCAAAGAAAGCGACCGCCAAACCGATACAGACGACCACCGCCTTGAGCACCTGCCCCGGCAGCATGCGGCCGCGATAGACTTCGGGGCTGAGCTCGGCCTTGCGCGAAAATTCGGCGCGGTAGACGATGCGGATGATGACGATGACGGCGAAGAGGCCGAACGCCGCGACCGGTGCAAGTGCCGCCGAGAAGGCCGGATAGGAAATCCCCGACAGGGCGCCGATGACCATGTTCTGCGGATTGCCGGTGATGGTGGCGACACTGCCGCAATTCGAGGCCGTGGCGGTGGCGATCAGATAGGGAACCGGGTTGCGGTTGATGACGCGGGTGACATGGACGACGATCGGCGCCATGACCAGGCAGATGGCGTCGTTGACCAGGAATGCCGACAGGACGCCGGTCAACAGCGTCACCATCACCAGCAGCATGAATGGCGCATGCGCATGCTCAATGGCGAACCCGCCGAGCGCGCGAAAAGCGCCGGACACTTTCAGATGCGCCACGACGATCATCATGCCGAGCAAAAGCGTGATGGTGTCGAAGCTGATGGCGCGGTAGGCGTCCTCCATGCTGAGCGCGCCGATGGCGATCATCGCCGCACCGCCGAGCAGCGCGATGCCTGCCCGGTCGAGGCGCAGCCCTGGTATCCTGCCGACCGCGACGCCGGCATAGGTCAGGACAAGGATCAGCAGTGCCGCCGCACCCATCGCTGTCATGTTTCGGAAATCCTGTTCGCGACTGGCGAGTGAACCTGTCCGGAATGGACCTGAATTGTTTGGCGATCCCGACAGGATTCGAACCTGTGACCATCGGCTTAGAAGGCCGGTGCTCTATCCAGCTGAGCTACGGGACCGCTGGCCGGCCGCATGACCGGCTGATTGTTGGGCGCCGGCAGGGCCGGCATAGGATCAATGCGTCCAGGGCGTCCTGCGGTCATAGCGGAAATTCTCCGCATAGGAAATCTGGCGGCGTTTGATTTCCTTCGGCTCCTCGACGCGGAAAGCCAGCCCTTCCTTCTCGGCATAGGCGACCGCCTCTTCCCTGGTGTCGAAGGTCAGCCTGATCTGGCTTCGCATGTCGCCGGACGTGGTGTAGCCCATCAGCGGATCGATCTTCTTGCGCTGCTCCGGATCGAATTCCAGCACCCAATAGCCGGTCTTGGCCTTGCCGGACTGCATCGCGGTTTTGGCTGGGCTGAAAATGCGGGCTGACATGACCACCTCATTGCTGGTTGCAAGCACATGACCCGAGACCAGATTACTGTTCTCTGGCCATGCACTAGCCCGTCATTACTGCGCAATGCCGCCGGCAGCAAGGCCGATGGCTTTTTAGCTTGCTTTGGCGGGCCGAAATCACTAGGCAACAGACCGTTCGGAGTGTAGCGCAGCCTGGTAGCGCATCTGGTTTGGGACCAGAGGGTCGGGAGTTCGAATCTCTCCACTCCGACCATTCATCAAGCAAATCTCGTCGGCAGGGCAAGCGGATCACGCTCGAGCGTGTCTCCCTGTCGCCGGTCATGCTTAAGCGACGGACGGACAGCACGAGCCTGCGCTGCCCGTCCGATATGGAAGATGTCAGCCCTGGATGAAGGCCAGCAGATCCGGATTGATGATCTCCGGATGGGTGGTGCACATGCCGTGCGGCAGGCCCTTGTAGACCTTGAGCGTGCCGTGCTTCACCAGCTTGGCCGCAAGCAGCGCGGAATCGGCGATCGGCACGATCTGGTCGTCGTCGCCATGCATGATCAGGACGGGAACCTCGATCTTTTTGAGATCGTCGGTGAAATCGGTCTCCGAGAATGCCTTGATGCAGTCGTAATGGGCCTTGGCTCCGCCCATCATGCCCTGGCGCCACCAATTGTCGACGGCGCCTTGCGAGACCTTGGCGCCGTCGCGGTTGAAGCCATAGAACGGGCCGGCCGGCACATCCCTGTAGAACTGGGCGCGGTTAGCGGCCAGAGCCGCGCGAAAGCCGTCGAAGACTTCGATCGGCAAGCCGCCGGGGTTGCTGTCGGTCTTGACCATAATCGGCGGCACGGCGCCAATCAGCACCGCCTTGGCAACACGGCCGCCGCCGCCATAAAGCGCGACGTAACGCGCCACCTCGCCGCCACCTGTCGAGTGGCCGATGTGGATCGCATCCCTGAGATCGAGATGCGCCGCCAGCGCCGCGACGTCGGCAGCGTAGGTATCCATGTCGTTGCCGGTCGCGGTCTGCGACGAGCGGCCGTGCCCGCGGCGGTCATGGGCGATGACGCGGTAGCCCTTTTCGAGGAAGAACAGCATCTGGTTGTCCCAGTCGTCTGAGCTCAGCGGCCAGCCGTGATGGAACACGATCGGCTGGCCCTTGCCCCAATCCTTGTAGAAAACCTCGGTGCCGTCATGGGTGGTGAATGTGCTCATCGTCCTACTCCTTGATGGAAAAGTTGGCGGGTAACAGGGAAGCTTTTAGCCCCCTTCAGCTGGACAAATTATAACAGTGCGGTCAGGGTGAGCATTGGCAAAACGGACATTCAACGTGGCAAAACTGACAAATGACGGCTGCGCGTGATCTGATCGAAATCGGCCTTGTCTTGTATCCCGGCGTGCAGGAAGCAGCCGTGCTCGGCCTGACCGATCTTTTCATGCTGGCAAACCGGCTGGCTGTCGAGCGGTCGCCGGAGGCGGCGACGCTTCGCGTCAGCCATTGGCGGCTGCAGGAGGCGAGCCCAACGGTTATCCGCACCTTCGACAGCGGGTCCGGTGCTGGCCATGGACCTGCCATGGTCATCTTGCCCCCGACCCTAGGTGATCCGATTCCGCGCGAGGCGGCAGCACGCTATGCCGGGTGGCTCAGGGACCGCCACATGGCAGGGGCGACGCTCGGTTCGGTCTGCGCCGGCGCCTTCGTGCTTGCCGAGACCGGCCTGTTGTCCGGCCGTGCGGCGACGACGCACTGGGCCTATCGCGACGCGCTGGCGCTACGCTTTCCAGACATCCTGCTCGACGCCGACAGGCTGGTCATCGACGATGGCGATATCATCACCGCCGGCGGCTACATGGCCTGGACCGACCTTGGCCTCAAGCTGGTGGACAGGGTGCTCGGGTCAGCCGTCATGATGGACACGGCCCGTTTCATGCTGGTCGATCCGCCGGGCCGCGAGCAACGTTTTTACAGCCCGTTTGCGCCGCGACTGACCCATGGCGACGAAGCGATTCTCAAGGTGCAGCACTGGCTGCAGGCGAACGGCGCGCGTGACGTGACGCTTGGCGCCATGGCCGAGCATGCCGGACTGGAGGAGCGGACTTTCCTACGCAGGTTCCGCAACGCCACCGGCCTCAAGCCGACCGAATATTGTCAGCACCTGCGGGTCGGCAAGGCGCGCGAGATGCTGGAAACCACGATGCGATCGATCGACCAGATCGCCTGGGAGGTCGGCTATGACGATCCCGGCTCGTTCCGCAAAGTATTCGCCAGGATAACCGGATTGGTGCCCGGCGACTATCGCAAGCGCTTTGGCACGGAACGAGCTGTGATTGTGGGTGGAGAGAGCTGAGGCCCGGCCGCCGCGCAATGGCGCTATCGATTCGATGCTGCCAAAGGCAAGCTCGCCGGGAAGAGAACCCCAACCACCCCATCTCCCGGCGAGCCTACTTACCTGATTGATACGCAATCAGGACCGGGATCAGCCGGCAAGCTCCTTGCTGCAAGACGGATGCCAGCTTTTGTTCCCGAAATGGGACAGTGGCTGAACTGGAATCGTCAAATCTCGAACTCGCCCTGCCCTTCGTCCATGGCGCTGACCGTCTCGGCTGCGAGCGCTCGCGTTATCGGCGTCTTGCGCTCGAGCGCGGTGCGGTCGAGCCGTTCGACCACCCGCATGGCGGTGGCCAGCGAGCGTTCGATGCGGCGCACCAGGTATTGCACGACATGCGGCTCGACCTCGACCTGGCGGTCGGCGAACAGTTTTGTGATGACGCCGGCCAGCAAGAGATCGTCGGGCTCGTGGATCTCGACGGTAGCCGCCGCCTTGAGCCGCGACGCCAGGTCGGGCAGCCTGACGCCCCAGGCGGAGGGAAAGCGGCGCGCCGTCAACAGTAAGGTCGAGCCGGCGCCGCGCACCGCATTGATCAGGTGGAACAGGCCGTGCTCGTCGACCGGGCCGGCGTCGACATCGTCGATCAGGGCCGGATGCGCGCCGAGATTTTCGATACAGTCGCCGATGCGGGCGGCCTCCACTTTCACCGCGTCGGCGCGGGTCCGCCAGATCGAGGCCAGATGGGTTTTTCCCGAGCCGGCCGGCCCAGCCAGCACGACAACCGGCGACGGCCAGTCCGGCCAGCGGTCGACAAGCGCCGCGGCCTGGCTGTTGGTGGCGGAGACGACGAGCTCGTCACGCGAATAGCCGGTGCCGTGGCCTAGATCGAGCGGCAATTGGCGCGGCGGATCGATCTTGTTGTCCGGCATCTGGCTCAACCGCGCGCGCCCCCGCGGCGCCGAACCGGCAGCGGCGGCACCGGCTCGTCGGCATGGCCCTTGTAGAGCGGCGATTCGAGATAGCGCGCGATGGCGAAACGCACCAGAACGGCAACGGCGGCGGAAGCCGGAACGGCGATCAGCAGGCCGACGAAGCCGAACAGCGCGCCGAAGGCAAACAGCGCAAACATCAGCCATACCGGATGCAGGCCGACGCTTTTGCCGACTAACCGCGGCTGCAGGATGTTGCCCTCGATGAACTGGCCGACGAAGAACACGCCTGCCACTGCCGCGATCATGGTCCAGTCCGGCCAGAACTGGACGAAGGCAACGCCGACAGCCAGCACCAGCCCGGTCAGCGAGCCGACATAGGGGATGAACGAGATCAGCCCGGCGAACAGGCCGATGAGGATGCCGAAATTCAGGCCCGTCAGCGTCAGGCCGGTGGCATACATGGCGCCGAGCACCAGGCAGAGCGTACCCTGGCCGCGCACGAAGCCGGCGGTCGCGGTGTTGATGTCCCTGGCGATCGCCCGGACCGTCTTGACATAGTCGCGCGGCACCCAGCCGTCGACGATTGCCACCATGCGGTCCCAGTCGAGCAGCATGTAGAAGGCGACGACCGGCGTCACCACGAACAGGCTGACAACCGAGACCAGCGCCACGCCGGAGCTCCAGATCGAGGTGAAGACCGTAGTCAGGAGACCGAAGCCGGAGGTCAGCAGCGAGTTCAGCCCTTCGCGCAGGCCATTGGCGTCGACGCCGAATTTCTCTTCCAGCCATTTCGGGTCGAAACTGGTGATCAGGCTCTGCAGCCGGGTCAGATAGTCCGGCAGCTTGCTGGCGAAATCAGCCATCTGCGAGGCGAGCACCGGAACCAGGATGACGACGGCCAGCACCAGGACGACGATAAAGGCGATGAGGATGACCACCGTCGCCATCAGCCTGGACAGGCCGAGACGCTCCAGCCGGTCGGCGACAGGGTCGAGGAAATAGGCGAGCACCATGCCGGCGACGAAGGGCAGAAGGATGCCGCTGAAGACATAGAGGAAGACGGCGAGGATGATGGCGCTGACCAGCCAGAAGCGGATCTGGCGGCGAAACGACGCCGATGCCGCAGCCTCCGCTGCCGCGGCTTCGGCCTCGGCGTCGATCGACCGTTCGTCGGGTCCCTGGTGTTCAGGTGCCCCGCGTTCAGGTGCCGGGTGTGGAGCCTTCGCCATAGCCGCTCATATGCCTCAGCCAAGCCACGAGATAGGCCGCGGCCGAAGCCACGGTCAAGACCCCGGACAGCAATATGAGGGCCGGCCTCAGCGGATCGAGACGGATGTCAAAGGCGAGTTCGCCCAACACCACTGCCGCCAGCACGATCTGGATCGCGGTGTTGGCCTTCGACACCAGGAGCGGCTTCATCTCAACCGGATGCGCCATGACGGTGGACAAAAGCACGGCGCAGACGATCAGCGCGTCGCGCGACACCATGGTGATGACCAGCCATAGCGGCAACTCGCCGCTGATGCCCATGACCACGAAGACGGAGACCAGCAGCAGCTTGTCGGCCATCGGGTCGAGATAGGCGCCGAGCCTGGAAAACTGATTGAAATGGCGGGCGATGAAGCCGTCGACGCCGTCGGAAATGCCGGCAATGAGGAAGCCGGCAAAGGCCCAGTCCCAGCGTTCCTGCAGCATGGCCAGCACCACGGCCGGCACCAGCACGAAGCGCATGATCGTGATCATGTTGGGGATGGTCAAACGCATTATCCCGTCGCTCTTGTTTGTCGATACATGATGGAGATGGAGGGTCACGGCAAGTGAGAAGCGACAAAAGTTGGGCCGTGCACGGGTTTGTCGAGAGCGCACTGGCCGCGAAGCTATTTTGGAACAAGCGGCGCAGTGGCTGGACTCTTCGGCAACCATCAAGGCACCATGGCGCAACAAAGAGGGAGTGGAACCTTGTCTTTGGCCGTTGGCGAAGCGCGTAAGTATCTCGATACGTTCATGATGGGACATGGCTTTCGCCGCATCCGGAAAGGCGTCTTCGAAGTCGACCGGAGCGACGATATTAGCCTGATTCTCGAAGAAGCCTTTACTGCAAGCTCTGGCGATGTTCATGTGAACATGCTCGTTTACCTGGACTTTCTTACCGTCAGGCCGTTGCTTGAAAGGCTGTACGGCAAAAAATGGATCTGGCCCGGACTGTCGCAGTTTCATCCCGAAACGATATTTAACAATGAGCTGAAAGCTTATGGTCGTTACTTCGAGAACCTTGACCAGACGAGCATAGATAGGTTGCTGGGGAAATATGTCGAGCTGGCGCGACGGATCAGGGCTCAGAATCCGGACCTCGCCAGTTACGTCGCCGGACATAGCGAGCTGCTCGACAAACCTTACGAATTCACACAGCCCTTCGCCGTTCGGATCCTCGCGCTGATTGCCTGCGAAATCGAACTTGGGCACTACGAGCGGGTGAGGCAGGCTGTGCACTGGATTCGAACGAACAATAGCGGAATAGCGCTGAGCGGCTACGCCAAGGCACAACTCGACCGCGTCGACATGGTTCTGGCGGAACGAGAGGGACGTCCATAAGGGCGGCAGCTTGGGCGACTGTCCACTCTTTTGTCGAGCCAAGACAGTCTGATCCCGCCGTCATCCTTGCGAGGTGCGGCCGTTCATGCGAAGAGCCCGGGAAAGCAATAGCTTATTTTCCCTACTGCTGAATGACGATGGCGCAGAGAATCACAATCGCTTGGCGAGTAACGCTTTGCTATCTGGCCGGACTGACAGAAAGTCTGCTGGCTTTCGCATCTTTCGGAGCCCCGCACCGCAACATAGCGACGCAAGATCTTCTGTGGGCCTTCGCTCTTGAGCTGGCCGTGGGCGTGGTCGTCTCTTGGCCCCTCTGGCTGACGGCTGCGGTCGTGGCGTTTCTGTTCGCGAGGTCGGTCGTTGCAAATCCAGGTCTGTGGGCTGCCGCGGCGGCTTTGGTCGCCGCCGGCTTCTCGTATGGAATCCTGCCCTTCGACGGTGAAATCAGGTCTCTTGCCACCGTCGGTGGCCTCGCCGCAATTCTGGCGGGGATTTCTTTTTACTGTTGGAGTATATCGCGCCCGGTTCCGCCGGTATCCAACTGAAAACACCATCATCGCGCGCTTGCCTTGCGGGGCAAAACCGTTCATGCGAAGAGCCCGCAAGCGAATGAAACCAGCGACAGGCAAGCGCAACAGATGAGCAGGCGCCGGAAATGAGCAAGCGCAAGAACGGGCTCACCTATGCCGAAGCGGGCGTCGACATCGATGCCGGCAATCTCATGGTCGAGAAGATCAAGCCGCTGGTGCGTGCGACCCGCCGGCCGGGCGCCGATGGCGAGATCGGCGGCTTCGGCGGCCTGTTCGACCTAAAGGCCGCCGGCTTCACCGATCCGGTGCTGGTCGCCGCCAATGACGGCGTCGGCACCAAGCTGAAGATCGCCATAGACGCCGGCAAGCACGATACGATCGGCATCGACCTCGTCGCCATGTGCGTCAACGACATCGTCGTGCAAGGCGCCGAGCCGCTGTTCTTCCTCGACTATTTCGCCACCGGCAAGCTCGATCCCGACCAGGGTGCTTCGATCGTCGGTGGTATCGCCGCCGGCTGCCGGCAGGCCGGCTGCGCGCTGATCGGTGGCGAGACGGCGGAAATGCCGGGCATGTATCACGACAAGGACTACGACCTTGCCGGCTTTGCAGTTGGTGCCGCCGAACGCGGCCAGCTGTTGCCGACCGACGACATCGTCGAGGGCGACGTGCTGCTCGGCCTTGCCTCGTCGGGCCTGCATTCGAACGGCTTTTCGCTGGTCCGCCGCATCGTCGCGATAAGCGGCCTTGGCTGGGGCGATCCGGCGCCGTTCAATGACGAGGCGACACTGGCCGAGGCGCTGCTCGAGCCGACGCGCATCTACGTCAAGTCGATCCTCAAGGCGATCCGCAACACGCATGGCATCAAGGCGCTGGCCCATATCACCGGCGGCGGCTTTCCCGAAAACATCCCGCGCGTTCTGCCCAAGGATTTTTCGGCCGAGCTCGATCTCGGCGCCATCGAGGTGCCACCGGTGTTTTCGTGGCTGGCCAAGACCGGCGGCGTCGCGCCGGAAGAGATGATGCGCACCTTCAATTGCGGCATCGGCATGATCCTGGTCGTCGCCTCCGGTCAGGCGGCGCAGGTCGCCGCCGTTCTGCAGGAGGCCGGCGAGACGGTGACGCCGATCGGCCAGATCGTGCCGCGCCGCGATGCCGGCGTCATCTATCGGGGCTCGATCGGCCTATGACCAGAAAACGCACCGTAGTGCTTATTTCGGGGCGCGGCTCCAACATGACGGCGCTGATCGCGGCCGCCGGCAGCCCGGCCTATCCTGCCGAGATCGTCGGCGTCATCTCCGATCGCGCCAATGCCGCCGGCCTCGGCATCGCCGCGGCTCGCGGCATCGCCACCAAGGTGATTTCGCGCTCCGATTATGCCAGCAAGGAAGCGCATGACGGGGCGATCGATGCGGCCCTCTTGTCGTTCGGCGCCGAAATCGTCGCGCTGGCCGGCTATATGCGCATCCTCGGCGCGCGTTTCGTCGAGAAGTGGCAGGGCCGGATGGTCAATATCCACCCTGCCCTGCTGCCTGCCTTCAAGGGGCTGGATACGCACGCGCGAGCCATCCGCGCAGGCATGCGCATCCATGGCTGCACAGTGCATTTCGTCACGCTCGACATGGATGACGGGCCGATCATCGCCCAGGCCGCAGTGCCGGTGATGGTCGGCGACAATGAGGACACGCTGGCCGCGCGCGTGCTCAAGGCCGAGCACCAGCTCTATCCGCTGGCGCTGGGCCTGGTCGCCGAAGGCAAGGCGCGGATGGAAGGCGGCCGCACGGTGTTTTCGCGCTTCGCCGACGATGCCGACAATGCCACGTCGGTGGTGATCGCGCCCGACCCGCTGCGCGAAGAGACCGATCTCGAGCACCTGGCGCGGATAACGCCGTGAGGGTCCGTAGAAAAAGCCAATAAATCGTCGGGGTCGGCAGAAACAGACCAATGGACGTTTTCGACAGCGCGATCCGCACAAAAGGTGATCTCGCCGGCGTCTTCGAGTATGACGAGGCGGACGATCCGAACAGTGCCACGGCATATTTCTATCTTTGTCGAACCGAGGACGGGCGGGCCGATTCTGTCATCGAAGCAATTCACATTCGATCGGGCGATTGGGCTATCACTGAAGCAGACATTTCGGTCAGATGGGATAAAGATGAACGGCGCGTAGGCCTGTTCATCTTTGGTGTGCTTTGGGCGAGTTTTGATACCGCCATGGGCACAAAGCATGGCGGCGGATATGGGAAAGACTTTCAGCCGGACATCCCTTGGACTTGAATTGAAACCATGATGCAATTGCTGCTCCTGCGTCACGCTAAGTCGAGTTGGGACGATCCTGGCCTCATCGATTTCGACCGGCCGCTGTCCGGGCGCGGGCGGAAAGCAGCGCCGCTGGTCGGGCGCGAACTGACCCGGCGCGGCTGGCTGCCGGAGCTGGCGCTGGTGTCGCCGGCGCTGCGCACCCGCGACACATGGCGGCTGGTTTCGGCGGAATTGCCGGCGAAGGTGCAGGCCAAATTTGCCCAGGCGCTCTACGAGGCAGCGGCGGCGGACATCCTCGCCAAGGTGCGGCAAGTAAAGGCGGAGACCGGAACGCTGCTGGTGCTTGGCCACAATCCCGGGTTGGAGGAGTTCGCGCGCGGGCTTGCCGGGGCTGGATCGGATGAAGCGGCGCTGAAAAAGCTGGCGGAAAAATTCCCGACCGCGGCCCTGGCTCGGTTCGACGTCGATGGCGATTGGGCCGGTCTCACCTTCGGCAGCGCCCGACTGACGCACTGCATTTGGCCGAAGGATCTGCGTTAGGGATTTACCAACAGGCCGGGGGAAAAACCGCCGATCCCTCGACCGACCGAGCTTCGCACAAACAAGAGCGGCGGGCCAAGCCCGCCGTTCTTTGTGCTCCCGGGGTTTGAGGAACTAGCGGCCCCAGTTGCCCCGGCCAGATTGGGGCACTACGGGCTGATCCGTGCCGAACCGGGTCGTCGCCCCGGTGTCGACGGCGTTGTGCTCAGCCGTCAGCGGCTTGCGGATGGAACCGGTAAACCCGCTGTCGATAGCGCCGACAGGCGCATTGCCAACAGGCGCGGCCGGCTGGTTGGCACCGTCCGAACCATAGTGGTCGCTGCCGGCAAAGGCGCTGCCCGTGGCGGTGAGGACGATAGCGGCGATGGTAAGAGCAATCTTGGTCATTTCGGGTACTCCAGTGTGCTGGTCATTCGTGAGTTGTCGTTGCTTTCGACGCATTCGAGATGAGAGCGCTGCCCGCGCCGACGAATACGCATCGGCTTTTCCGACGTGCACGTTGCTGGACGATTTCAGCAACCGAGATTGTGGCTACAGATGAAACCTGCAATTCAAAGTATTCGATTGGCGCAGGATTCGATCCAGCGCTCGTCCCGGCTGATACGCGAAAGGAAGAGTAGCGGGCCGAGCCCGCCGCTCTTTGTGTTCCGGGGCTGTGATAATCAGCGGCCCCAGATGCCTTGGCCGGATTCAGGCGCCACCGACTCGGAAGTCGTCTTGGCACCGGTATGCTCGGAAGTAACCGGCTTGCGGATCGAGCCGGTGAACGTGTTGTCAACGTTGGCAGCAGGAGCGGCCGGCTGGTTGACGTTGTCTGAGCCATAATGGTCGCTGCCGGCAAAAGCAGTGCCGGTGGCAACGAGGATGGCGCCGGCGGTAAGAGCGATCTTGGTCATTTCAGGTACTCCGGTAGTTCTTTGGTCTGTCCGTCAAGTGGCGTGCCTTGGGAAGAATTCGCGTCGCTCGGACCGCCCCGAGATGGGTCCGCAAGCTTGTCGTTTCCAATCACAAAAATTTTGTACAGGTGCGCCAAATTGGCCGCTTGAAATTCGACATGCGGCTCCTTTCGCCACAATGTTCTTATTTCTTTTCAATTGGTTATGCGGTTATTGGTGATTTTCAGCGCGAACATTCTGTGAGCCGGCGTTCACCCATTCCTGTATCCTCTGTCAACAGAACCGAACCGTTCGGTTCGAACTATTTTACGTTTGGCTGGATCAGCGCTTCAGAGCCTCGATCGACATGCCTGCCGACCGATCAATGCCCAGTAAAAATCACGCTGCCAGCTCAGCGCCAGCGGTGTCATGCTTGGGCCGCGCGCTGGCCAGAAGCACCACGGGGCAGTTGCAGGCGGCTAAAACAGCGCCGGCGGTTTCGCCGAAGAACAGGTCCTCACCCGGACGTTGGGTGACACCCATCACGACGATCGCCGCGCCTTTGGCCGCCTCCCTAGTGATCGCCTTGTCGGGTGTGACGCGGGTATGGAACGCGGTGTCGATATGCAGGCCGTAGCGGCCCGCCAAGTCGGCGATGTCTTTCAGGACGGCCTCTTCGCGGCTATGCGACACCGATGTCGACCTGCGGCCCTTGGCTGCCCTTTGCGAGACGTAGAGAACCTTGATCCGCGCCCGGTTTGGACGGGCCAGCGCCAGCGCCAAGTCGGCGGCGCGACGCGCCACCTGGGTTCCGTTGACGGGGACGAGAATGCTGGTGCCGGCCTTCAGCGTCGGCATCTTTTCGGCTGCATTGCCGCCGTTCAGGACCAGGCAAAGTGGGCCGTCAAATCCTGCGGCAATGCCGTTGAGGGCCGGCGCGAAGGCGCCATCGGCGGTCAGCACATTGTCGAGGCCGACCAGCAGCAGGCCGTATCCCTTGCGGGCCTCTTCGGCGATCGTCTCACCGGTGGCTTCCAACTCGGTGCGGGCCGTCAGGTGGACTTTGCCGACAAGCGTATCTTCGATCCGTTTCACCGCTTGGGCGCTTTTCTTTGCACCCTTCTTGATTTCCTGCAGGGCGCGCTCCTGTCCCTTGCTGTCGCTCGGCCTGTCAATTCGGCCGTCTTTCGGCTGAAGCAAGGTGGTGGGCAGGCGAAGCAAGGTGGTGGGCATGCCGCTGCCTCCGCCGACCAGTCCGGCGAGATGGGCAGTGAACTTGCCGATCCTGCTGTCGTCGACCAGCACCAGCAGCCGCTCCAGCCTGGAAACGAAGCCGTATTCGTCCAACGCCTCGCGCTCGACACGCTGCTGCTCGTCGTGCCCCACCGGCAGCCGGCCGAGCGCCCAGCGCAGCATCGGCGGCATGGCCAGCGTGGTGATCACGGCCATGGTGACGATCATGGTGAAGAGATTGTGCGACAGGATGTTCATCGACAGGCCGATGCTGGCGACGATCACCTCGGTCGAGCCGCGCGCGTTCATGGCGCTGCCGACGGCGATTGCTTCCTTGAACGACATGGCGGCGAGCCTGGCGCCGATGAACGCGCCGCCAAACTTGCCGATGCTGGCGATAACCACAAGAGCGCCCGTCAGCATGGCAAGCGTCGGATCGGCGAGCACTGTGAGATCGGCGGAAAGCCCCGCCATGCCGAAGAAGATCGGCATGAACAGCGCAGTGATGACGCCGCGCAGCTGGCCTTCGATATGGCTGGAGAGGATGGGCGATTCACCGACAAGAATGCCGGCGACGAACGCACCCAGGACGGTATGCACGCCTATCATATTGGTGATCAGCGCCATCACGCCCATGATGATGAGGATCATGGTGATCACCGCGAACTCGCTGTGGAATTGATCGTTGGTCCAACGGATCAAGGTGAAGACAAGACGGCGGCCAATGGTGAAGGAGAACACCATGAATAGTGCCACCGCGGCGATGGTGGTCACCAGCGGCGCGAACTGCAACCTGCCATTGGTGGCGATGCCGAAGGTTACGGCGATGATAAGCCAGCCGATCGTGTCCTCGATGATCGCCGAGGAAATAATCACCTGTCCGAGGTTGCGGCGCATGAAGTTCATCTCGCGCACCACCATGGCGACGATCTTGACCGACGAGATCGACAGCGCGGTGCCCAGGAACAGCCCGGCGACGGTGCGTTGCGTGGCGTCAGACAGCAATGCGCCCGGCAGGAACTGCGCCAGCGCGAAACCGCAGATGAAGGGCACCACGACGCCGGTCGCCGAAATGGAAAAACAGGCCGCGCCAACCCGGCGCACCAGCCGCAGGTCCGTTTCCATGCCGGTCAGCAAAAGCAGCATCAGGATGCCGAGCTGTGAGACGGCGTCGATCATGCCCTTTTGCGCAGGATCGCTGGGAAAGATCAGGTGCTGAGCCGATGGCCATAGCCAGCCGAACAGCGAAGGACCGAGCAGGATGCCGCCGATCAGTTGGCCCATGATTGCCGGCTGGCCATAGCGCTGCAGCACTTCGCCCAGGCCGCGCCCGACAAGCAGCAGCAGGACGATCTCGGCAACGAAAGCGCCTTCGCCCGAACCGCCCATTCCCGAAGCCTTGGTTCCGGCAACAAGCGTCTCCGCCGCCCGGGCCGCGCCTGCGGGGGCGAAAGCGCAAACCAACAGCGCCAGGCTGGAACGTGTCGGAGCCTGCCAAGCCATGAAACCCCCATCGCCCAATGCACCTGCCCCACAACGCGCGACAATGAGTTGCGTTGCTAGACAGGGCATTGCTAGACGTGGACGTCACCGAAGGAGAGTTCGCCGTCGTCGCTCTCCGTCAGGTAGGCTGCCATCAGCAGGCCGGCATAGAGGACGGCGACCAGCACGACGATGGCGCCACCAGGAACTGGACCCAGCGCAGCACTGGCGACGGCCTCACGCATCGACCCGACGAAGCCGATGCGGACGCCTTCGTTTAAGAGGCTGGGGGTCGACAGTTTGAGGATCCAGGCCAGCAGCAGGATCAGCAGCATATAGATGTAATTCCGACGCAGGCGGCGCGCCAAAGCCACGCGTTGCGAAATCAGGAATTTTGGTGCGCGCAGGCTCTCGCCGACGATCAACAGCCAATCGGACGCAAAATCCGGCTGCGGTGAGAATACCTGTGCGAAATAGTGCCGTTCGAACTGGCGCACGCGAGCCCGATAAAAGTCGAAGAAGCGGTATCGCCGCGCCTCGATCCACAGCAGCAGCAGAACAAGCAGCATGGCAAACAGCAGCACGCCATGGTGAGCGCTGGCTGTCGAAAGCGAGACGGACAGCATCGCCGCGACAACCGTTATCGCCCAGTTGCTCGTCCGGTCCAGGCGGTCGCGCCACCCAGCCATGCGCGCAATCTCGGCGCGATGGAAGTGGGACATCGTGGTTACGAGTTCGCCGGACGAAAGCGTTCGCCCGATGGGGTCCGGCGCCGCCAACGCTTCTGCCATGACCATGCCTCCACCCGCCATGCGAAAACGGACGGAGGAACATATCGTTCCGAACGCTTCAAGTTGCCGGGCGCAGCCAGACCTTGTTGTCGTGGAAGGCGGCGCCGCCATAGGGCGCCGGCGCATCGGCGCCAGTCAGCACGTTGATGCCCTCGCCGCGCTCATGGGCGCTGTTCGGCCAGATGCCTTCGGCGATGACCACGCCGCGCTTGATGCCGTCGAACAGTTTTGCGTGCAGCACCACTTCGCCACGCTGGTTGCCGACTTCGATGCGGCCGCCGTCGGCGACGCCGAGTGCCGCCGCATCATCGGGATGCAAGAGCAGCTCCGGCCGGCGCTCTTTTGCCTGCGACACCGGCGTTTCGGTGAAGGTCGAATTGAGGAAATTGCGCGCCGGCGAGGTGGTCAGCCGGAACGGGTGCGCCTCGTCCGCCACCTCGATCAGATCGACATGGTCGGGGAATTCCGGCAGGCTCGCCACCGGCCCGAACAGGCCCATGCTTTTCGGTGGCCGATTGGGCGACGCCTGGCCCGTCCAGTCGGCGCGAAAATGAAACTTCTTGTCGGCATGGCCGAAGCCGTCGAGGTAATGCGCGGCATCGAAATCCGGCTGCAAATCGACCCATTTCTGCTCTTTCAGGCTCGAAAAGCTGCCCAGCCCGCGCTTGCCCAGAATGACGTCGATATGCTGCTGCTCGGTCATGCCGAAGCCCGGGCGATCGGCGACACCGAGTCTTTTGCCGAGTTCCTCGATGACGAAATGGTTGGTGCGCGGACCTTCCGGCGGGTCGATCAGCTTCGGCCCGAGCGTGATGTGCTGGTTGCCGCCGCCCTTGTAGACGTCGTCATGCTCAAGAAACATCGTCGCCGGCAGCACCACATCGGCGAGCTTGGCGGTGTCGGTCATGAACTGCTCGTGCACGCAGGAGAACAGATCGTCGCGCAAAAAACCCTGCTTCACCAGCCGCTGCTCCGGCGCGACATTGACCGGATTGGTGTTCTGGATCAGCAGCGCCGTCACCGGCGGGCCCCCATAGAGCGCATCCTCAGCCCCGGTCAGCACCGGGCCGATGCGCGAATGGTCGAGATGACGGATCGCGGGGTCGCGCATCCGCGTGCCTTCGAGCAGTTCCTGATTGAGCTTGAAGATGCCCGAATTGGTATGGAAGGCGCCGCCGCCTTCATATTGCCAGCAGCCGGTGACCGCGGCGATCGAGGCTGCGGCGTGCATGTTGACCGAACCGTTGCGCTGGCGCGAAAACCCGTAGCCGAGGCGGAAGTAGGTCTTGTTCGTCGTGCCGACGAGACGGGCGAAGGTCTCGATTTCGTCGACAGAAAGCCCGGTGATATCAGCGGCCCATTGCGGCGTCCTCGTTTGAAGATGCGCTTCCAGACCATGCGGGTCGTCGGTGTATTTTTCCAAATAAGCGCGGTCGGCCATGCCGTCACGGAACAGCACGTGCATCACCGCGCAGGCCAGCGCGCCGTCGGTGCCGGGCTTCAGCACCAGGCCGAGATCGGCCTGCTTCATCGTCGCGTTCTCGTAAACATCGATGACGACGATCTTGGCGCCGCGTTCCTTGCGCGCCTTGATGGCGTGGGTCATGACGTTGACCTGCGTGACCACGGCGTTGGTGCCCCAGATCACCACGCAATCGGACTTCGCCATCTCGCGCGGATCGGGGCCGCGCAGTGCGCCTGCCCCCATCATCCAGCCGGTCCAGGCCAGATTGGTGCAGATCGAACTGAAGAAGCCGGAGTATTTCTTGGCATGCCTGAGCCGCTCGATGCCGTCGCGCTGCACCAGACCCATCGTGCCGGCATAGTAATAGGGCCAGACCGTCTCCGAGCCGAATTTTGCCTCCGCCGCGATGAACTTTTCGGCGACAAGGTCGAGTGCGGCCTCCCAGCTCGCTTCCTTCCAGGCGCCCTCGCCCTTGGCGCCCGCCCGGACCAGCGGTTTCAGCAGGCGGTCGGGATGATGGACGCGGTCGGCGTAGCGGGCGACCTTGGCGCAGATGACGCCGGCCGTGTAGCTGTTGGCCTTGGCGCCATGGACGCGGCCGATACGCCTGGCGTCAAGCAACTCGACCTCGAGCGCGCAGGTTGAGGGACAATCATGCGGACAGGCCGAATGGCCGATTTTGAGCTTGGCGTGCTGATTCATGGGAGCAAACTAGCCGGTTGTGATAGCGGCGTGTAGGGCCAGTTACACGCCATCAATGCGCTTGAACAAGGCGTTGTAGGCACCGCATTTCGGGCAATGTATGTGGCGCTCGACATGCGATGATCCGGCTCCGGCGTCGATGACCAGCAGATTGCCGTCTCCACACTCAGGACATTTTACGACAGCTCCGGAATTGACGGCCAAAACCTTGGCAGCTTCGATCCACAGTTTTGCCGACATCGTCCTACTCCGCCGTGCCTTCCTCGTACTCCGCCGACATCGACAGCCATTTCTCCTCGTGGCCGGCCAGCTGTTGCGCGAGTTGTGAGCGTTCCTTGGCCAGCCTTGTCGCGGTCGAGGGGTCCTTTTCGTAGACGGCCGGATTGGCGAGTTCGTCCTCGATCAGGTCGATGCGCTTGCGGAGGCGGTCCATCAGCGCTTCGGTGGCGCGGATTTCCTTGGCCAGCGGCTCGAAAGCGGCGCGGCGCGCGGCTGCATCGCGGCGGCGGTCGGCCTTCGAGGCTTTGTCCGCCTCGCGCTTGCCGCGGCGGTCGCCGGAGACGCCGGTGACCAGCGTCTTGTAGTCCTCGAGGTCGCCGTCATACGGGTTAACCGCGCCCTCCTTGACCAGCCACAGCCGGTCGGCGGTCGCCTCGAGCAGATGGCGGTCGTGCGAGATCAGGATGACGGCGCCGGGAAAATCGTTCAGCGCATGGATCAGCGATTCACGGCTGTCGATGTCGAGATGGTTGGTCGGCTCGTCGAGGATGAACAGGTTCGGCCCCTCGAAGGCCGACAGGCCCATCAGGAGCCGCGCCTTTTCGCCGCCGGACAGGTCTTTGGCGGCGGTGTTCATCTTTTCGGTGGTCAGGCCGAACTGCGCGACGCGGCCGCGCACCTTGGATTCCGGCGCGTCCGGCATCAGCCGGCGGACATGCTCATAGGCGTTTTCGTCGGGCCTGAGGTCGTCGAGCTGGTGCTGGGCGAAGATTGCCACCTTCAGCCCGGGCGCCACGGTCATGCCGCCGGTCTCCGGCTTCAGCCGGCCGGCCAACAGCTTGGCGAAGGTCGACTTGCCGTTGCCGTTGGCGCCGAGCAGCGCGATGCGGTCGTCGGCATCGACGCGCAGCGTCATCTTCTTCAGGATCGGCGCACCCTCGGTATAGCCGACATTGACGTTGTTCAGCGCGATGATCGGCGAGGCCACCGTCTTCACCGGCTCCGGAAAGGAGAACGGCCGAACCGTGTCGTTCACAATCGCGGCGATCGGCTTCATCTTCTCCAGCGCCTTGATGCGCGACTGCGCCTGCCTCGCCTTCGACGCCTTGGCGCGGAAGCGCTCGACGAAGGATTCCATGTGCTTGCGCGCGGCTTCCTGCTTCACGCGGCCCTTCTCCTGCAATTCGCGCTGCTCGGTATATTGGCGCTCGAACTGATCGTAGCCGCCGCGCCAGAACGTCAGCTTCTTCTGGTCGAGATGGACGATCGAATTGACGGCTCGGTTGAGCAGGTCGCGGTCGTGCGAAATCAGCAGCACAGTGTGCGGGTATTTCGACACGTAGTTTTCCAGCCACAGCGTGCCTTCGAGATCAAGATAATTGGTCGGCTCGTCGAGCAGCAGCAGATCGGGCTCGGCAAACAGCACCGCGGCCAGCGCGACGCGCATGCGCCAGCCGCCGGAGAAGGACGAGGCCGGGCGCCGTTGTGCGGCGTCGTCGAAGCCGAGGCCGGCGAGAATGGTGGCGGCGCGTGACTCGGCCGAGTGCGCATCGATATCGGCCAGCCGCATATGGATATCGGCGATGCGGTGCGGATCGGTCGCCGTCTTTTCCTCTTCGAGCAGCGCACTCCGTTCAAGGTCGGCCTTGAGCACGATCTCGATCAGCGGCTCCTCGGTGCCCGGCGCTTCCTGAGCGACCTGGCCGATGCGTGTGTTCTTGGGCAGACTGATCGAGCCGGTCTCGGAGGCGAGGTCGCCGGTGATCGCCTTGAACAAGGTCGTCTTGCCGGTGCCGTTGCGGCCGACAAGGCCAGCCTTGCTGCCGGCCGGCAAGGTCAGCGAGGCATGGTCGAGAAGCAGGCGTCCGGCCATGCGGAGCGAAAGGTCGTTGATGATCAGCATGGCCGCGCTTTTGCACGGGACAACCATGCTTCGCAAGGGCTTGAGCCCCGGTTCGCCGCATAAGGCGCGAAAACCGGCAAGCAGGTGACGTCGACCCCCGCGCACCGCGACTTCCCGCAAAACGCAAAAAGAACCCGCTATCCTGAGGGGGGACAAGGAAAGCGGGTTCTTTCGTGAACGGCGGCCTTGGGAGCGTCCGATCGACACCCAAACACGCAGCAGCCGGGTTTGTTCCATGGGATAGACAAACCATGTGATGAACAAACGCCGGCGTGGCGGCAGGTTTGTCCACAGGGCGTGCCGTTTGTACGCTATCGGACCATGACGCTGCGGAAAGACTCGGCTATTCTTGGATGTGCGGCGGGCCTGATCTCCGCCTGGCCGGCGTCATCAGCTTCCTCCCAAGCGGCGCCGGCCACCCTTTTTTGACCGGCGCCGACGCCATTTGAAGCGGTCATTGTTTCGGCGGCGTGCCGGGCTGATCGCCGCCGGTCGTCGACTTCGGCACCGGATTCTTGTCGACCTGCGGATTCTGCTCGACCGTATCGCCAGGGGCCTTGGTCGGCTGGATGTTGTTGTCGCAACCCGCAACGGTCAGCGCTGCCACAAGCAGCAGGATTGAGCGCTTTTTCATCGCAGTCTCCTCTCGCCCGACAACGAGGCGTCGGCGATTTGGTTGCGCGATCGGTGTCGTTCCCGCATTCGCCGAGCAGTCGGGGAACAAAATGCCGCGTCTCCGGTTGCTCCAGAATCAATGGAGGAAGCCATGATCCGTCTGCTTATCGCCGGGGCAATCGTCTATGTTGCCTATCGCGTCGCCAAGAAAGTGATCGACGAGGTGCCCGACGATTTCGATCCGCTGCTGCTGCCGCCACCAGAAGACGATCGCGAGGCGCTGCGGCGGCAATCGGCAAGGATGGGCGTCGAGCCCGGGCGTTAGTCAACGGGCCTGCCCGCAAGGCTTCTTCGTTCACGAGCCCCATTCCGGCTCCGCAAACCGTTGCGAACAAAGCGGAAACGATGCTTGATGGGCGATGAACCTCGCCGCCCGTGATTCGTCCTTCCAGCCGGCCTATCTGGCAAAGCTCAACGCCGAGCAGCGGCTTGCCGTCGAACACGGCGACGGCAAGATCGCGGGGCCATTGCTGGTGATTGCCGGCGCCGGCTCCGGCAAGACCAACACGCTGGCGCACCGGGTCGCGCATCTGATCGTTAGGGGTGCCGATCCGCGCCGCATCCTTTTGATGACATTTTCGCGCCGTGCCGCGGCGGAAATGGCCAAGCGGGTCGAGCGCATCGCCGGCGAGGTGCTGGGCCGCGATGCTTCCGTCATCACCGATGCGCTGAGCTGGGCCGGCACGTTCCACGGTATCGGCGCCAGGCTGCTGCGTGATTATGCGCTGGAGATCGGTCTCGATCCCGCCTTCACCATCCATGACCGCGAGGATTCCGCCGACCTGATGAACCTCGCCCGCCACGAGCTTGGGTTTTCGAAGACCGAAGCCCGCTTCCCGACCAAGGGCACCTGCCTTGCGATCTATTCGCGTGCCGTCAATGCACAGGCGCCGCTCGGCGAGGTGCTGGGTTCGGTGTTCCCGTGGTGCGCCGGCTGGGCCGAACAGCTGAAACAATTATTCGCCAGATATGTCGAGGCCAAGCAGGCGCAGAACGTGCTCGATTACGACGATCTGCTGCTCTACTGGGCGCAGATGGCCGGCGAGCCGGAAATCGCCGCGCATCTGGGTGCACGTTTCGACCATGTGCTGGTCGATGAATACCAGGACACCAACCGGCTGCAGGCCTCGATCCTGACGGCCCTCAAGCCCGACGGATCGGGGCTGACGGTGGTCGGCGACGACGCGCAGTCGATCTATTCATTCCGCGCCGCGGAAGTGCGCAATATCCTGGATTTTCCCAAGCAGTTCGCGCAGCCGGCCGAGGTCGTCATGCTGGAGCGCAACTACCGCTCGACCGAGACGATCCTGGCGGCGGCCAATGCGGTGATCGGCGAAGCGTCGGAACGTTTCACCAAAAATCTCTGGTCGGAGCGCAAATCGGCGGAAAAGCCGAAGCTGGTGAGCGTGCGCGACGAGATCGAGCAGGCGAGCTATGTCTGCCAGGCGATACTCACCGAGCGCGAGGCCGGTACCGTTCTCAAAGCGCAGGCCGTGCTGTTTCGCGCCTCGCACCATAGCGGCCCGCTGGAGATCGAACTGACGCGCCGCAACATCCCCTTCGTCAAATTCGGCGGGCTGAAATTCCTCGATGCCGCCCACGTCAAGGACGTGCTGGCCGTGCTGCGCTTTGCCGAAAACCCGCGCGACCGCGTCGCCGGCTTTCGCGTGCTGCAACTTCTGCCCGGCATCGGCCCTTCGGCCGCCAATGCGATCGTCGAGACCATGGCGACGTCGCTCGACGAGACGATGGGGCTTGCGCGCTACCGGCCGCCGCAACGGGCCGCCGACGACTGGCCGGGCTTTGTCGCGCTCTATTGCGGCCTGCGCGCCGGCGCAAAGAAATGGCCGGCCGACATCGAGCAGGTCAGGCTCTGGTACGAGCCGCATCTGGAACGCATCCACGAGGATGCGACGACGCGCCGGGCCGATCTCCTGCAGCTCGAGCAGATCGCCTCCGGCTATGGATCGCGCGAGCGCTTCCTCACCGAGCTGACGCTCGATCCGCCGGACGCGACCAGCGACGAAGCCGGACCTCCGCACCGCGACGAGGATTATCTGATCCTGTCGACCATCCATTCGGCCAAGGGCCAGGAGTGGAAGAACGTCTTCGTGCTCAACACCGTCGACGGCTGCATCCCGATCGACCTAGGGGTCGGCAGCAAGGAGGACGTCGACGAGGAGCGGCGGCTGCTCTACGTGGCCATGACGCGGGCCAAGGATAGCCTGCATTTGGTGATGCCGCAGCGTTTTTTCGTCCACGGCCAGGCGGCGCGCGGCGACCGCCATGTCTATGCCTCGCGCACGCGCTTCATCCCGCGCCCGATCCTTGGTGCCTTCGAGCAGGTGGCGTGGGCCAGCGTCCAGGCAAGGGACGATCCGCGCCGCCAGCCGCAGGTGCGCGTCGATCTCGGCGCCCGCATGCGCGGCATGTGGAAATAGGCACCCGCCTCGGCGCGCTGCTCACCCGGGCGAGCGAAAAAAACAAATCACGGCAACATGGAACCTCGCGCCGTGATCCGCGTTTCTGCCCGACCCCCAGACCGGAGAACGGCGTCCGCCGTGACCTCCGCCCATTCGAGAGGCCAGAATGCACGACAGGACGTTTTCCACACCGGTCGCCCTAACCGTTGGCGCCGGCTACAAGCGGACGATCGCTTCGTTCTCCGAGATGCACGAGTTCCTGACCGAGTTCCCGCCTTCGCGCCGGCGGCTGAGCTATGGCGCCGCGGTAAAGGCCTGCGAGGCGGCACGCGCCGGCGAGATCTCGGCCGAAGCGGCACGCGACGCCCTGATCACCTTCGCCGTGACGGCCGGCATCCTCTGGCCGGCCGCCCAGCCGGCAGTCTCGGTCAAGCCGGTCGTCCGGGGCCTCGGCGGCTACGCCGCCTGACGCAACCTCTTCGTCATCATGGCCGGCCGGAGATGCGGTCCGTTGTCGGTGGTTTTAGGTCGGCAGATCCTAAATCAGCTGCCTTCTGATGCTCATCCGGGTCACCGCAGTCACAAGAATGGCGCCGATCATGAAATAGATGGTCGCGACAATGTCGCCCTGGTGGAAATAATAGCCGGAGTTGAGAAGCGCCAGGACCACGGCGAAGAACGCCACAAGGCGCAAGGGTTCATTGGGCATGCGTGCCAATTCTCGCTGTTGCTGCTGAATGCTGCTGAAGCGGCCGCCCTCACGACCATGCGCTCCATAAAATGTTTTGGCGCTTTTTGCAATCTCGGCAGGTCGTCCGCTATCGACCATCCGCTTCACCAGCCGCCCCAGGTTCAGGCGAAAGCCCTGCCCTCCTCGCTGCGCTGGAACATCGTCAGGTCCAGTCCGAGGCTTGGCTTGCCCAGAACGGTCAGGATCGCATGCGCCTGGCCGCGGTGGTGGGTCTGGTGGTTGAAGAAGTGGTCGAGCGCCGGCGCCAGCCGCTGCGAGACGGTGCGCATATCCGAGACGGTCATGTAGGAGAAGCGGCCCGACAGCGCCTTGTCGCTCAAGCCGGCAACCCAGTCGATGATCCGTTTGTCCTCGGCCTCGCGCGCCAGCCGCAAGCCTGGCAAGGCGCGGTGCAGGATCGTGTCGAGCCTTGCCGGCGCGTCGCCCTCGCCGGTGAAGCGTTTCATCCAGATACGGTCGGCTGCCAGGAGGTGGTTGAGCGTTCCCATCATCGAGCCGAAGAAGACGCCGACATTGCGGTCGAACTCTTCCTCGTCGAGATCGGCGGCGGCATCGTAGATGCGGCCATTGGCCCATTGATTGTAGGCCGCAAACATCCTGAAATGCTGTTTCATTCTTCTCTCGACCTGCGAGACCCTGTTTCGCGTGGGTCTGTTTCGGGCATAGTTAGACTGCAAGGACGCTGCCGCCAATGACCATTCTGCTCTACGACCTTGTCGGACGCGACGCCGCCCGCCCATTCAGCCCACATTGCTGGAAGGCGGCGATGGCGCTGGCCCACAAAGGGCTCGACATCACCAGCGTGCCGACCCGTTTTCTCGAAGTGCCGAAGGTGGAAGGCGGCGTCTCGAAGCTCGTTCCGGTGATCCGCGACGGCGAGACGGTGGTCGCCGATTCCTTCGCTATCGCGCTCTATCTCGAGGAGGCCTATCCCGAGCGGCCGACATTGTTTTCCGGCGACGGCGGCAAGGCGACGGCGCGCTTCATCGAACGTTGGTCGCAGCTGACCATCCATCCCTACGTCACCACCGCTGCGATATTGGACCTGCACGCCATGCAGGACGAGGCGAACGCCGCCTATTTCCGGCAAAACCGCGAGCAGCGCTTCGGCAAGCGCCTGGAGGCGGTATACACCACCCGCGACGCTGGGCTCGCCAGCTTCCGGGCCTCGCTGGAGCCGCTCCGCTCGATGCTTGGCTATCAGCCCTTCATCGGCGGCCCGTCGCCGCTATTTGCCGACTACATCGTTTTCGGCGCGCTGCAATGGGCGCGCATCGCCACGCCCTACCGGCTGCTCGACGACAGCGACGTCGTGGCGCAATGGTTCGAACGATGCCTCGATCTGCATGGCGGCCTCGGCCGCACGGTCGCGGCGGCGGCGATCGCCCCGCTCGATAGTTGAAATCGGCAGTTTCATCGGCAACGCCACATTTTGTTCTTGCTTTGTGCCGGCAGCTATGCTACTAATTTGGGTATGGTGCTGATTCGTACCGACGACCCGCCCGGCTTGCCGAGGCGGGTTTTGTTTTGCCGGTCGAGGTCCAACTGCGTTGCCGGCAGGGACGTTGTCCGGCCTTAACTGAAAGTTGCCAGCCGGCGAAATGCGACAATGCGGGTAGACGAAGTGTCGCTCGAAGCGCCTCATCCGTGCCTGGATCGAAGCAAACAAGACGAACATCCGGCGAACCGGGCAATCACAACAAAGGCAGCGCGCCATGACCGCAAACCCAGAGTTCCCGGCCGACTTTCGCGCCGGGCTCGCCAATCTCTTCCTGTGGCGGCGCGACGTCAGGCGGTTCAAGCCGACGCCGCTCCCCGAAGGGGCGCTGGAGCGGCTGCTCGAGCTTGCCAGCGCCGCGCCTTCCGTCGGGCTGAGCCAGCCCTGGCGCTTCGTCGTCGTCGAGAGCGAAGCATGCCGCGCTGCCGTCAGGGCCTGCTTCGAGCGCTGCAACGCGGAGGCACTCGCAAATTTTTGCGGCGAACGCGCCGCGCTCTATGGGCGCCTGAAGCTTGCCGGCCTGAATGAGGCGCCCTGCCAGCTTGCGGTTTTCGCCGACCGCGCAACCGAGCAAGGGCATGGGCTCGGCCGCCTGACCATGCCAGCCACCATAGACTATTCCGCTGTCATGGCAGTCCACACGATGTGGCTGGCGGCGCGCGCCGAAGGAATAGGCATGGGCTGGGTCTCGATCCTCGATCCGGCCGAGGTGGCGACGATCCTGGACGTGCCGGCGGAGTGGACGCTGATCGGCTATTTCTGTGTCGGCTATCCAAGCGAGGAACACAGCGTGCCGGAACTGGAACGGCAAGGTTGGGAAGTCCGGCGCGCTTCGATCGTGATAAAACGGTAGTGCAACGGCGGCGCTGCCATTCTTTTTGCAGGAAAGCCATTCTCTTTGCAGGGGAGAATGACTCCTCCGCTGCAGGGCAGAATGGATATCATGGATGTTTCGCCGATCGTCAGCATCGCCAACAAGAGACCAAGGCAAAGCCAGTCGTGACGGCCTTGATCTGAGGAAGGGCATAGAATGTTTCGCTGCGAGGTGCAGGCCGAGATCTGGGTCTATCCGGGCAAGGGCGGCTGGCCTTTCGTGACGCTACCGCCGGAACCTGGAGCATGGATCAAGACGGCGATGGTGGGGATGGCAAGGCCCTGGGGCTCGCTTGGCGTGGAAGCCGTCATCGGCCAGACCAGATGGCGGACATCGCTGTTTCCCGACAAGAAATCCGGCAGCCTGCTCTTGCCGATCAAGACGGCGGTGCGGGTCCGCGAAGGCCTTAGGGCTGGCGACACGGCCAACCTGACGATCGAGATAGAGCTATGACACATTGGGTCTGGCTGACGGCGACGCGCTGTGCGCCCACCTCCCCTTGGCAAGCCGGCGGGCGGCTTGTATAGAGCCCGCCACCCTCAATTCCACTCTCCATCACAAGGACGATCCCATGGCGCTCGAACGCACCTTTTCCATGATCAAGCCGGACGCGACCCGTCGCAATCTCACCGGCGCCATCACCAAGATACTGGAAGATGCCGGCCTGCGCGTCGTCGCTTCGCGCCGGGTGTGGATGAGCCGCCGCGAGGCAGAAGGTTTCTATGCCGTCCACAAGGAGCGTCCGTTCTTCGGCGAGCTGGTCGAGTCCATGTCGTCGGGCCCGACCATCGTGCAGGTGCTGGAAGGCGAGAACGCCATTGCCAAGAACCGCGAAGTGATGGGCGCCACCAATCCGGCAAGCGCCGCCGAAGGCACCATCCGCAAGCTGCACGCGCTGTCGATCGGCGAGAATTCCGTGCATGGTTCCGATGCGCCGGAAACCGCCGCGCAGGAGATCAAATACTGGTTCTCGGACACCGAGATCGTCGGCTAAGCCGGCATCCCGAACCCATCAAAGAGGCCGGCGCAACGCCGGCCTTTTTCGTTAGCAGACATTTCAGGTTCAGGCTCCTCGACGGGTCATGGGTGCGTTAAGCTCGAGGGCACGGATCAAACGCGGTCGCGACAACGGAGCCGACCAGGCCATGACCAGCACCATTCCCGGCTTGTTTCAGGGCACCGAGATGCCGACCGGCGGCTGGTGGGAGGCGTTGTGGCCCGACCCTGCCGGGGTGTTGACGGCGGTGGGAATGAAGCACGGCATGGATGTGGTCGATCTCTGCTGCGGCGACGGCTGGTTCACGCTGCCAATGGCCAGGGTCGTTCGTCAGGTCATCGCCATCGACATCGATGCCGATCTGCTCGAAGTCGCCCGGCGGCGGCTGGCCGACGGAGGCGCGAGCAATTGCGAGTTTGTGGCGGGCGACGCCTATGAGCTTGCCAGGCTGGTGCCCCGGCCCGTCGACTTCGTCTTCATGGCCAACGCTTTCCATGGCGTTCCGGACCGGCCGCGCCTTGCCCGCGCCGTGCGGGCGACGCTTGGCAGGGCCGGTCGTTTTGCCATCGTCAACTGGCACCAGCAGCCGCGCGAGCAGACCACGGTTCTGGGCGAGCCACGCGGACCGAAGACCGAGCTGAGGCTGTCACCCGGACAGACCACCGCGGCGGCGGAAGCAAGCGGGTTCAAGCTCGCCGAACTGATGGATATACCGCCCTACCACTACGGCGCGGTATTCAAACTCGCGACAAATTGAGAATGCCTGGTGTATGCGGTCGTCGCCCGATAGATCTCGCCCGCCGCCCCCTAGCGGCGGGTTCTGCCAGTCTATTTCGCCTGGCGTTCCTTCACGTTCGCATGTTCGTTCGCCGCTTCCGTGTCGGTGGCCGGCGTCTGTGTATCGTGACCTGTGAACGGGCTACCCTGCCCGGGCGCGAGATCGCCGCTATGACCAGCCTTGTTGGTCTGGAAAGGCTGGCTGTCAGGACTGAGACCATGTTGAAGGGCATCGAACAGATGGTCGTCCGCCTTGGCAAGGCCGGTGAAGGCAAGGAGCGATGCACCGGTGGCGGCAAGGATAAGCGCGTGCGTTTTCATGTCTGGACTCCTTTGAGTTAAGGCCAGAACGAGCCGCAGCCATTCTGGCGGCATCAACGAAGGGACAAACATCCCTTTTGCCTTACCCGCCATCGTATGAGGACGTAACGCGCGCTCTGTCCGGTTTATTCCGGCTGAAACACAACGTGATCGACATGCGGCCGATCAGGCGACCGAATAGCCGCCATCGGCGAGCAGGCCGTGGCCGGAGACGAACGAGGCGTCATCGGAAGCAAGGAAGGCCACGACCGTCGCTATCTCTTCCGGCGAGCCAGCCTTTGACGCGCCGCTTCGGCCTGACGTCTGCGCCGCCACCACAGGTGTGATCGTTTCGGAACGGTCCAAGGCCTGTTGAGAATCAGGGCAGGCCGAGCCGGTGCAGGCCTCACCTGAATATCGACAAGTCTCAACTCGCAGCATTGAACCGCAGGATGACGCGGTCATCCTTGTCGGCGATGATGAGCTTGCCGGCGTCGATATGGTACGACGCTGCCTTGGCCAGCGCCTCGAACAGCGCCTTTTCCTCGGCCATGGTCTCGGACGCGCAGGCCTTGAAGGTCGAACCGATGTCACTGATGGTAATCGTCGAACCATCGACTTTGGCGGTAGCGAAATAGACGTTGCAAGGGCCGCTGCCGCCGGCCTTGCCGGCTTCGCTGATCCGGAATGTCGCCCGCGGCTCGGCAATCACGCCGATGCCGTCGATATATTCGACCAGCCAGCTTTGGCCGAACACGGAAGCTGTCGCCGGCTCGGCGCTCGGCGCCGCCATTTTCAGCATGATGGTCTGTGGCGCGTCGCTGAGCGGGTCGACCTGGTGGCGCGCACCTGTGACGAACAGCAGCCGGTCGTCGACAGTGATGCGCGCCTGCAGAGCGTAGGTCATATCAGGCCGGATCACCTGCGGATCGAAGCTGATCTCGAACTTGATCGGCACCTGGCCGGCCGGCACCACCTTGCGCTCACCGATGATTGCGGCCGGCGCGTCGGCCAGCGACACGTCGGCAAGCTGCACGGAAAGCACGGCATTAGGCGGCAGGGCGATGCGCTCGCGATACATCACCTCGCCCTTGAGGGTCTTTTCGGCAGCCGCGGAATGATCCGGAACGGCCAGGATGCCGAGGGCCAGCGGCGCCAGCCCGAAGATGAAGAACTCGGCAATCTTGTCCAGCATGATCCTGCTCCCCTTCCGGCCAAGGGTCTCGCAGGATTGCGGTCAATAAATGGCCGGCAGGGTATGGGAACGGCCGTCGGGATTTTATTCGGACGGCGGCTGCTTCCAGCGGCTCGCCGCCTTGTCGTCGGCCTCCTTGGCGTCGACCCAGCCGCCCTCCGAACCGTCGCTATGGTGTTCCTTCTTCCAGAACGGCGCCCGTGATTTCAAATAGTCCATCAGGAAATTCGCGGCCTCGAACGCCGCCTGCCGGTGGGCGGAAGCCGCCACCACCAGCACGATGTTTTCGCCGGGCGCGATCTTGCCGTGGCGATGGATGGCAGTGAGGCCCTGCAGTGGCCAACGCTCGATTGCCTCGCCGGCGATGCGGGAAATCTCGGCTTCGGCCATACCGGGATAATGTTCGAGCTCAAGCGCGGAGAGCCTGCCTTGCTCGTCGCGGCAAAGGCCGGAGAAGGTCACCACAGCGCCGATGTCGTTGCGACCCTGGGTCAGCCTGGCGATCTCGGCGGCGACATCGAAGTCCTCCGCCTGGATGCGCACCACAGGCACCACCGCGGACATGGTTCAGCCACCGGTCATCGGCGGGAACAGCGCGATCTCGCGCGCGCCGGCGATCTTCTCGCGGTGCTCGACATGTTCCTGGTTGATGGCGACGCGGATCACATCAGGATATTGCAGCGCGTTCTCGTATTCCTCGCCGCGTGATTTCAGCCAGCGCAACAGGTCGGCGACGGTTTCAATGCCGTCCGGCAGTTCGACGTCTTCCTCCGGTCTGCCGATCCGCTCGCGCACCCAGGCGAAATAGATGAGCTTGGTCGACATGTTACTCGTCCATGATGTGCTTGAGGCCGGCGCGGAAATAGTCGTAGCCGGTGTAGAGCGTGACCAGGGCTGCGATCCACAGCAGCACCAGCCCGGTCTGGGTGGTCAGTGGAAAGATCTTGTCGCCGGCGGGGCCTGCAAGCAGGAAGGCAATGGCGACCATCTGGATGGTGGTCTTCCATTTGGCCAGTTGCGTCACCGGCACCGAGACCTTCAGGGCCGCCAGATATTCGCGCAGACCCGAGACCAGGATCTCGCGGCACAGGATGATGATCGCCGCCCACAGCGACCAGCCGGCGATGCCGGCATGGCGGTCGGTGTCGGCGGCGAGCAGCAGCAGGCAAGTGGCGACCAGCAGCTTGTCGGCGATCGGGTCGAGCATCTTGCCGATATTGGAGGTCTGCTGCCAGGCGCGCGCCAGATAGCCGTCGAAGTAATCGGTGATCGAGGCGAGCAGGAAAATGATGAGCGCCGACCAGCGGGCGAAGTCGCTCGATTTCAGATGCCCTTCCAGGAAGAAGCACAGCACGACCAACGGCACCGCCAGAATGCGGGCATAGGTGAGCATGTTAGGCAGGTTGAACGCGCGCTGGGCCATGTTTGGGAACTCTTTCTGCCTGCTTAGTCAAATCAGAAGCGAATGTGGGGGGTCAACAGGCCAGAATCGATTAGCCAGCCGAAATATCGGCAATAGATCTTAGCTCTCGTGAAAATGATTGTAGACCAATTTCGCCACCTGCTCGGAAATGCCGTCAACCTTGACCAGATCCTCAACGGCGGCGCGGCTGACCGCCTTGGCCGTGCCGAAATGCATCAGCAGCGCGCGCTTGCGGCCGGGGCCGATGCCGCTGATCTCGTCGAGCGGGCTCTTGACCATCTCCTTCTTGCGGCGGGCGCGGTGCGAACCGATGGCGAAGCGATGGACCTCGTCGCGCAGCCGCTGGACGAAATAGAGCACCGGATCGCGAACGGGCAGCGAGAATGAGTCCCTGCCCTTGACGAAGAAGCGTTCGCGGCCGGCGTCACGGTCCTGACCCTTGGCGATGCCGATGGCCACGACGCGGTTCTCGATGCCGAGATCGGACAGGATCTTGCGCACCGCCGTCATCTGGCCTTGGCCGCCGTCGATGAGGATGACGTCGGGCCAGGCCGGAAAGCCGCCGGCGTCCTCGACATCGTCGCCCGGTCCGGTAGCGCCCGCCTCGTCCGCGCTCTCGGTTTGCGGGGCATCGCCATGTTCCTTCAACAGCCGCGAGAAGCGCCGCTGCATCACCTCGCGCATCATGCCGAAATCGTCGCCCGGCGTGATCTCGGTCGAGCGGATGTTGAACTTTCGATACTGGTTCTTCACAAACCCTTCCGGCCCGGCGACGACCATCGCGCCGACGGCGTTGGTGCCCATGATGTGCGAGTTATCATAGACCTCGATGCGCACCGGCGGCTTTTCCAGGCCGAAGGTCTCGGCAAAGCCGGTGAGCAGCCGCGCCTGGGTCGAGGTCTCGGCGAGCCGCCGGCCGAGCGCTTCGCGCGCGTTCTGCAGCGCGTTGTCGGTCAGGTCCTTCTTCTCGCCGCGCTGCGGCACCGAGATCGACACCTTGCGGCCGGCGCGGGTGGAGAGGGCCTCCGCCAGCAATTCCTGGTCCTCGACGCCATACGACAACAGGATGGTGCGTGGCGTCGGCTTGTCGTCGTAGAACTGCGCCAGGAACGAACCCAGCACCTCGCCAGCTTCGAGCGCCGGATCGGCCTTGGGAAAATAGGCGCGGTTGCCCCAGTTCTGGCCGGTGCGGAAGAAGAACACCTGGATGCAGACCTGGCCGCCCTCCTGATGAATGGCGAAGACATCGGCCTCGTCGACGGTCTGCGGATTGATACCTTGATGGCTCTGCACATGCGACAGCGCCGCCAGCCGGTCGCGATAGATGGCGGCGCGTTCGAAATCGAGGTTCTCCGAAGCCTGCTGCATGGCGGCGGAGATCTCCGTCTTCACCTTCTGGCTGCGGCCGGAGAGAAAATCCTTCGCCTCGGCGACAAGCCTTGCATAGTCGCCATGCGAGATCTCGCCGGTGCACGGGCCGGCACAGCGCTTGATCTGGAACAAAAGGCAAGGCCGGGTGCGGTTCTCGTAGAAGGAGTTGGTGCAGCTCCTGAGCAGGAAGGCGCGCTGCAGCGAATTGATGGTGCGGCCGACGGCGCCGGCTGAGGCAAAGGGGCCGAAATAGTCGCCCTTGCGCGAGCGCGCGCCGCGATGCTTGTAGATGCCGGGCGAGACATGGTCGCCGGTCAACAGGATATAGGGAAACGACTTGTCGTCGCGCATCAGCACGTTGAAGCGCGGCCGCAAGCGCTTGATGAGGTTGGCTTCAAGCAGCAGCGCTTCGATCTCGGTGCGGGTGACGACGAACTCCATCGTCGACGTCTCGCGCACCATGCGGCCGATGCGGCTGGTGTGGAACCGACCTTGCGCGTAGTTGGTGACCCGCTTCTTCAGGCTGCGTGCCTTGCCGACATAGAGCACGTCGCCGGCGGCATTCATCATGCGGTAGACGCCGGGCGCGTTGGGCAGCCGCTTGACCAGCGTCTGGATCACCTCGGCGCCGACCATGCCGTCGGCATCGCCGGCATGCGGCGTCCAGTCGATGGCGGTGAAGGTGACGTCCGGACCAGCGGCTGCAGGCTCGACGACCTCCTCGGCTGCCTCGTCCTCGAGGTCGATTTCGGGCGGCAGGTCGTCGGCGCCGCCGCGCGTTTTTTGTTTCTGGTCCATGGGGCTCATTCCGTCATGCCTGTCACATCGGGCGTCTGCCATGCAAGATGCTGGCCGCCGTCAAGCGCGATCATCTGGCCGGTGACCGAGCGTGCCGCCCAGAGGTAACGGATGGTGTCACCGAATTCGGGCAATTCCGGGCCGCGCTTCAGGATCAGGCCGGCAATCTGCGCGTCGAAATCGCTGTCGTGCTGGCGCGTGTTCTTCAAGGTCGGGCCCGGACCGATGGCGTTGACGCGGATGCGGGGACCCAGCGCCTGCGCCATCATCTCGGTCGCTGCCCACAAGGTCGACTTCGACAGCGCATAGGAGAAATAACGCGGCGTCGGCCGCCAGACGCGCTGGTCGATCATGTTGACGATCAACCCCTCACTGCTCTGCGGCAAGGCCCGGGCGAAAGTCTGCGCCAACAGAGCCGGCGCCTTGACATGCACGGCGAAATGGCGATCCCAGGCCGGCCAGTCGAAATCGTCAACACTGTCGTGCTCGAACAGCGAGGCGTTGTTGACCAGCAGCGACACCGGTCCGAGCGCCGCCGCCGCGCGGCCGACAAGGTTGCCGACGGCGTCCATGTCGGTCAGGTCGGCAGCAACCACAGCGGCCCTGCCGTCTCGACCAAAATGACCACTGTTGATCCCGGCCGCCAGTGCCTCCGCCTCGGCCAGCGAGCGATTACAGTGAATGGCGACGGCAAAACCGTGCGCAGCAAGATCCTCGACGATCGCCCTGCCGATCCGCTTCGCCCCGCCTGTCACCAGTGCCGTCGCGGCGACCTTGCTCATCTGTCAATCCTCAATCTGATGCCGATTCCGACCTGCCGGGACCGGGCCGGCAAAATATGGCCTGCCAAGTGTTAAATCCCATTTCCACCTGGGGCAGGATTGTGGCAAAGTGGCCCGGTCGGCATTCTGGCTCGACCGGAATCCGGGCCAGCCCGACCGCAATATAGGGCGCGGGAGCCCTTGCACCAAGCCGTGTGCAGTGCAGCACGGCGAACCTGCTGACATCTCGCTGTTGCGAAGATGCAACGTCAAGGTTCTGCCTCATTCGTGCCAGGGAATGACCCAAGTTCAGGTTCGCTTCAGCCGCATTTCGACACGACATTTGGAACCGTTGAACGCCGGATCCGTTTCACCCCCCGGACGGGTTGAGGGCGCTCATGAAAAAACAAGCCTGTGTCCTGTGGCTTAAGGAGTAAAGAACAATGCAAGCCAATCTTAAATTTGCGCGACCGCTCGCGGTGGCGTTTGGGCTGTTCGCCCTCGGCGGAACCGCCTATGCCGCGGACGTGGTTCAGGAAGAGCCGCCGGCACCTGCCCCGATCGCCGAACTTCCGGTCGCATCCTGGGCCGGCCCCTATGCCGGTGTGAGCGTCGGCTACGGCTTCGCCGGCCATGCCGATGCCAAAACCGTTGGTGTCGACATCGATACCAAGGGCTTCGTCGGCGGCGTCTTCGGCGGCTACAACTGGCAGCAGGAGAACTTCGTCTACGGTGCCGAAGCCGATATCGGCTATAACGGCGTCAAGGGCGACGATGCCGGCATCGAGGCCAAGGGCGGCGTCGAAGGCTCGCTGCGCGCTCGCCTCGGCTACGCTGTTACCCCGGAAATCCTGCTCTACGGCACCGCCGGTGGCGCGCTGAAGAACCAGAAGGTGGAAGCCGCCGGCTTCAGCGACACCAACACCATGCTCGGCTGGACGGCCGGCGTCGGCACCGACATCAAGATTACCGACAATGTGTTCGGCCGTGTCGAGTACCGCTACACCGATTTCGGCGACAAGAACTTCGACGGTATCGGCAAGGTCAAGTCGACCGACAATCGCGTCACTTTCGGCGTCGGTATGAAGTTCTAAGTCGTCCAAGCCACGACACGAAAAAGCCGGGCCTCGCGCCCGGCTTTTTTTGTGCCCGGTGCCCATCCTGTCGGCATGGGCACGCGTGATCTCGAGGTCAGCGTTGAGCCAGCATCCGGTCGACCAGGACCAGAACTTCGGCTACTGCGATGAAACCGAGGGCGATAGTGGCGCCATTCGACATGACTGCGACCCAGCCATTGGCGGACACATCTATGAACGGGTAAGCGTATTTCCCTTCAGCGACACCACGAGCCAGGGCATAAGCGAGATAGGCCAGGGGATAGAGCGCCCATAGAAGCGGATCGCGCCACGAGAGCCTCCCCTTTCGCGTGAATAGAAGCCAGAACAATAAGACAAGGATTGAGTTGGTGGAGCAGAAAGTTTGCTTCGGCGGTCGCGCCAGCCAAAGTGCGCAGCCCTTGCAGCAACACCGCGAAAATCACCCCGACCAGGGCCATCACGGCAGCCGTCCACGCCACCAGCGTTGGATGGTCGAAACGCTCCCCGAGGAGCGCTATGGCTGCGAATACAATGGCGACAAGACCGTTGGTCAGGATCGTGAAATATCCCACCAACACCCACAGCGAGCCAAGCATCGATGCACCGCCCTTGATCAAGGTGCTGAGTTCAAGGCCAATGCCAGTGCACGCGGATAGACAAATGATCAGGGCAAACAAGCGCTGTATCAAATCGCCCTCCCCCACCGGCTTACGTTTGAGAAAGCGACGATAAGACTGGGCGGAACGTCTGTCGACCAAAATGCCCCCAAGACCAACCTTCCAGCCTCGCCGGCCCGGCTCACTCCCAGCATGTCGAAATTGGCCGTTGCGCCTCCCCCGCCAGGAATCCGCTAAAGCGCGTCGCGTTCGACCGGCGGCATGCGACGCGCTTTAGGTTCCTGTTTTATGCATGTCGTTATCACAAAACCGCTGCACACTTTTGCGCGACATGCATTAGGGGAAGATCGGTAGCTTCGCCATCCCCGCCCTCAAGCCGGGATGCCGGGCTTCAGCTCCGGGAATTTCTCGTCGAAGCGTGCCGCCCAGCGCGTCAGCCGGCCGCGGCCCTTTTCCCATTTTCCGGCGAAGCGCAGCGAGAGATAGCCGAGGCAAGCGCGCAGCGCGATCTGGCCGACAGTGATTTTCTTCGGCAGCTTCGGCGGGTTGGCGTTGAGCAGATCGAGCGCGGCCGAAATCTTGCTCCACTGGCGCTCGAGCCAAGGCTGGTAGACCATCTCTTCGGGCCGCGTGCGCCGCTCATAGACCATCGACAGCGCGCAGTCGCAGATGCCGTCGGCCAACGCCTCCAGCACCTCCGCCTCGAGGCGCTTGTCGGGATTGCGCGGAAACAATGCGTTCTTGGACATCCGGTTGAGATGCTGGGTGATGGCGCGGCTGTCGTGGACCGAGCGGCCGTCGTCGAGCACCAGCACCGGGATCTTGCCGAGCGGATTGGCGCCGATCAGCGCGGCCGGCTTTTCCTCGGTCTTTATCGGCACGAGATCGACCGCAATGCCGGCATGAAGTGCTGCCATGCGCACCTTGGAACTGTAGGGAGAAGTAGACGCGTAGAGCAGTCTGGGCATTGTCGATTCCTGTTTACCGGCTACAGCTCCATATGTCCTGTTGGACGCGCAAGAGGACGCGGTAGCATTGTGACTTCGCGCATGACCCTCACCGAAAATCGATTCCGATTGGGGCTCGTGCGTGGGCACTGTTGACGACCGATCATGCTGGCTTCATCAACGGCCAGAGGCGGAAAACCGCGCCGCCAGCGCGCAGCCATTGTCTCGACTTCAATCTGGATGCGATGAGCCGGAGGTGCGGCGGCAGAAGCGAGCAGGTCGGACAATCCAAATCCGATCAGCTACCAACTCGGCCTTGCACCGAAGGTTGGTCTTTGGCAGCCACGAAAATCCCACCGGACTTCGCCGCGTGGCGAAGTCCTGGGAGCTGCGAAAAGACATCTTCCTCCCGCCTCTTTCTCGTCCTGCCCGACCGTCAGCTAGCAAGCGAGGCGCCTGTCCGGCATCCCGCCCTGGCTATCTTGAGTACTGTCCCCGGCGATCGGAGAGCGGCGACTACTTCTTGGCCTTCGCCTTTGCGGGCGCTGCCTTCGGCTTGGCCGCGGGCGCTGCTTTCTTCACTGCTGCGGAAGATTTTGCAGCGGCGGCCTTTGCCGGTGCTGCCTTCTTCGCAGCGGGTTTCGCAGCGGCCTTTGCAGCCGGCTTCTTGGCCGGTGCCGCCTTCTTTGCCGGTGCAGCCTTGGCCTTGGCCGGTGCTGCTTTTGCCTTGGCAGGTGCTGCTTTCTTCACGGCTGGTTTTGCTGCCGCCTTGGCGGCCGGCTTTTTCGCCGGCGCTGCTTTTGCCTTAGGCGCGGCGGCCTTCGCTTTGGCAGCGGGTGCTGCTTTCTTCACAGCAGTTGCGGCCTTTGCCGCCGCTGCTTTTACTGGTGCTTTCTTTGCCGGTGCCTTGGATGCCGGCGCTTTGGATGACTGCTTAGCCATATCATGCCCCTTCCGTTGTGCCGACGGCCGTTATTGACCCGGCGCGCAATGCATATCTGACTCGCGGCTTGCTAGCCAGCGAAGCATTAGAATGATTTCTGCAGCTTAAGTTTCGGTTACGGCGAGCGCGCGACCATTTTACCGGTGCAAAAATCGGCTGCGAATCTTTGTGTCGCGCAGCGAAGTTCTGCGACAGAAATTCTGCTCGCTCTATCTCGACCGGTCTTCGCGTCAAGCTCAGGACCTTTTCGACCAGCTCTGCGCTTCAACGTCCGACGCTCAGCGCGAACATTGTCAAGAGCGAAGGCGGTCGCCCGCCTCGTCTTGTCCGAAACGATAAACTACAGGTAAGTACGAAGCAACGCGACGAGCACGCCGCTGCACTATCTTGCACGACGCGATGAAAGTAAGCAGATAGCTCGCATTTCTGAAAGACAGGATATCGCTCGATAGATCCGGTCGAGCCGATCTCCTAATCGAAAACGCTCGGCCGTTCAGGCGCCGAGCGGCTCGCGCTGCTTCTGCAGCCGGCGCGAAGGCTCGGCCCTGTGGAGATGGACGGCGAAGGTATCCCATGGCGGCGTGACGGAAATCTGCGCCAGGATGCGCCCCGCTTCACCGCGATGATAGACGCCGTGCAGTACGACGTGGGTCAGCATTTCCTGTCGCGACATCAATGCCTTATCCCCGTCGGTGAACACGAATGCGACGGGCTCGGAGAGCTGTTGCGACGAAACGGTTTCGAGATAATCGAGATACCACCGATCGGTCGCCGCGACTGCGGCACGAAGTTCGTCGAGGGCCGGCGTGTCCTCGCTGGCGTCGGCGGAGTAGCCATGGCTTGCACCAACCAGGTGGGCTGAGAATATCGGCGACACCACATGGCTGTGATCGATGAGCCGTATCACGGCCTGCCGTTCCTTGCCGTGAACGGGCGGGTCGAGACTGACGAGCCTTTCCAGCAGTTCGTCATTTGCCCAGGCCTGATAGGCAAACAGGCTGCGAAGCAGGGCGTGCGCACTCATGGTCGGTGTCCTTTTCTGGAAATGCGAGTATGTTGTTCATATTTTCAGGAGAATGGGCGGGCGTGTCTACTCGCATTGCAAAACCGTATCCGCGCATGCGCAAGCAGCCGCGCCAGGCGCGTTCCAGGGCGACCGTAGAGGCGATCGTCGAGGCAGGGGCTCATGTTCTGAGCGGGCTGGGCTGGGCCGGCTTCACCACCAACAAGGTGGCCGAGACTGCGGGCGTGAGCATCGGCACGCTCTACCAGTATTTTCCCGACAAGCTTTCCCTGCTCGAAGCCGTCCGGCGCCGTCATTTCGATCATGTGCTGTCGGTCATTCGCGATTCGGCGGAAGGCCAAAAGCCGCTCAGGAAATTCGCGCAGGAGCTGGTGCGCGGCATGATCGCGGCGCACAGCATTCACCCGACACTGCATCAGGTGCTGCTCGACGAGGCGCCGGGCGATCGCGGCTCCAGGGCCGCCCACGCTTCGTTCCAGACACAATATCTCAACCACTACGCGACCGCCGTCGCCGCCTATCGCAAGCCAAGGAAAGGCGCCGACATGGAGACCGTCGCGCGCGTGCTGTCGTCGGCGATCGAAGGTGTGATCCATAACGCGGCACGCCGGAACATGCTCGCCGCGCCGGAGCTGCAAAAGCAACTCGTCGAACTGATCTGCGCCTACCTATCGGGCGCGGGCCGCATCGGTCGATAGCGCAGGGCACGGCGGAAGTCGGGGATTTCTGTACGTCGGATTCAAACCCGGCTCATGAGATGCGGCAAGGCCGATGCCAGCAATGCCGCACCTGATGCGGCCAAGAGCGTGAGGACGATCTTTCGAAACGTTGCTTCGCTGATGCCGATGTAGAGTCTCGCGCCAAGGAGTGTCGGTATCAACATCGCCGGCGCGACGATGGCAAACATCGGCAGCATTTCGAGCTTGATCTTTCCGGTCGCAAGATAAGCGGCCATCGTCATGGAGAGGGTCACAAGGTTGAAATTCTGGATGACAATGCGCTGCCTGTCCTTTTCCCATTGCCGCAGCACGCACCACAACGTTGGAACCGGGCCGGTGAAGCCGCCAAGCCCGCCCATGATGCCGCCAACCAGACCTATTGCACCGTCTGCAACAGGACCCCCGAACGTGATGGGAGGGAGGCGACGGGCAAAAAGCATCAAGGGACACCAAACGACCAGCAGCGCGCCGAAGATCAACTTGAACAAGTGCACATCCAGCAGGGGCAGGATGGCGACACCGACCGGAATTCCTATGGTCCCGCCGATCAGGAATGGCAGCAGAAGCTTGAGGTCGAAACCCCGGCGGACGGTGACGGCGGCGATGATTTGGCCGGTGAGCGCCCCAAAGACCGCCATGGCAGCAGCAAGCTGGGGCTCCACGGTCCAAACCCAAAACGACATGGCAACCAGGCTGAAAGCGAACCCGGACAGCCCTTGGACGAAACCTGCAACGACCGCCCCAATTGCAACAATATAAACAAGCGAATCCATGTAGTGCTGTTTCCCCGCAAAGTGATCGATGTGGCCGGTTGGCGTTGACCTGCATGGAAATCTACGATTTTCGCAACCTCCGTCCGACCTTGAGCGCCGGACAGTCCACACACCAAAGAGGTATGAATGCCCCCCTTGCCGAGCTTGGCATTTGTCACATGGTTTTCGGCTGACCCCAGATCAGCCGCGGCTTTCTATGCGAATTTCGGAATTGTCTTCAGGCAAGAGCAGCACGGCTCCGGTCCGATACATTTCGCGTTCCAAGGTCAAGGGCTCGCGATCGAACTCTATCCGGCAAACGAAGGAACGACGGCGGAAGGAGCGGGAACGATGATCGGCTTCGAGGTCACCGACGCGGACGAAGCGGCTTCTGCCGCGAAGGCCAATGGTTTTGGAATCATTGCGGATGTCAAGGCGACGGCTATGGGCAGGCGTGTGATCGTCCGCGATCCTGACGGCCGTCAGGTGTTTCTTTTCTCGACCACCTAAGTGACGCAACAATCCATCGGGAATCGGAAGGCACTGGTTCAGCGCAGGACGCGGCAGCGGCCGTTGTAGACCATCCAGCGGTCGAAGCCCGAGACGCAGAATTCGACATTGTCGCCTATCGAGGCAAAGCCTTGGCCTTCCTCGATCAGATACCAGATGGTGCGGGCGTGGCCGTCGGAGAGGCTGACGGTGGCGCCGCAATAACGGCGGCCGATCGGCCAGGTGTCGTCGGCCGGCAGATAGCGATGCTGGTGGATGCGCTGGAAATCGACGATCTGCACATCCGGCAGATGCGGCACGTGATGCACCTGATACGAGAAGCGGTCGGTGATTTTGTTCAGCACCCAGGCCTCGCCGCAGACGCCGCTGTCCTCATCGGTATAGATTGCAAGGTCGGCGGCCTGCACCGCCTGAGTAACGCCGAGAGGCGCAGCCAGCGGCGTGCAAACGGCGAGCAGTGCGGCAAGGGCGGATTGGGCGAAGCGAGTCATGGCAGCCTCTCAAGGTCGACTGCGCGCACTGTGCGGATTCGCTGACGCGCGGTCAAGCGGTTGTAGTGACGATGGTTACGGTGACGAAGGTTGCGCTGAGGGAACGGCAAGGACCGCACCTCAAACTACTCTCCCGCCAGCCAGTCCAGCGTCCAATGCGATGGCTGCTCGACAGCAAGCAGCCGGTGCAGCGCCGGCAGCAGCGTCCGCAACTCGCCCTCCAGGGTGAAGGGCGGATTGACCATCACCATGCCGCAGCCGTCGAGGCTCGGCTCGACCGAGGCCGGCCTAATCTCAAAGCCGACGTCGAGCAGCCTGGGAATGCCCGTTTGCTTCAGCGCCTTTCGGAAGGCGGCGACCGCCTTGCGGTCCTTGAGCGGATACCACAGCGCGTAAATGCCGCCTGGCCAGCGCCGATGGGCTCTTTGCAGCCCGTCGACCAAGCGACCGAACTCGCCCTCTTCCTCGAAAGGCGGATCGATGAGCACGAGGCCGCGCTTCTCCTTTGGCGGCAGATGCGCGCCGAGCGCCAGCCAGCCGTCGAGCTCGATCACCCGGGTCTGGAAGTCACCGTCGAACAGCGCCTTCAGCCTGGCAGCATCCTTAGGGTGCAGCTCGACCGCCGACAGCCGGTCCTGCTTGCGCAGCAGGTGCCGGGCGATCAGCGGCGAACCCGGGTATTTTTTCACGCCGCCGTCCGGATTGAGCGAACGGACGGCTCCAAGATACGGTGCCAGCAATGCCGCCGCCGGGGCGTCGAGGGCGGCAAAGGCCCCCCCGGCCCAGCCCCCCGGCGCTTGGGCCCGGGTTTTGGGGTGGGGTTTTGGCAGATAGTATCCGCCGCTTGCCGCCTGGGGGGGGGGTGCCCCCCACCCCGTTGG